>NZ_JBXEOV010000002.1:0-360585 GCF_056856695.1 Psychrobacillus sp. Z16_25
TGAGCCCGGTAAAATACCGAACTCATACCAGCCGATTAGCTGCATAAATTAAACTCTAACTTTAAGGGGTCACTACCGAGGGTAGCTTTTTCTTATGCCATTGTTGTAGAGTTCATTGCTTCTTCAATTTTGTCCCAAGAAAGGTTCATAGCTGCTGCTACACCTTGTCCGTAAGCTGGGTCTGCTTTGTAGCAGTGGATGATGTGACGAATCTTAATGAATTCTTCTACGCCTTCCATGTTACGAGCAGTGTTTTCGAATAACACTTGTTGTTGCTCTGGGCTCATTAGGTTGAATAACTTACCTGGTTGCTCGAAGTAGTTGTCATCATCCTCGCGAAAATCCCAGTTAGTAGCTGGTCCACTAATTGGAAGAGCTGGCTCTCTGAATTGAGGAGCTTCTTTCCATTCACCATAGCTGTTTGGCTCGTAAGTCATTGTGCCGCCTCTGTTGCCGTCTACACGCATAGCACCATCGCGGTGGAATGAGTGTACTGGGCACTTAGGTTGGTTAACTGGGATTTGGTGGTGGTTAACGCCTAAACGGTAACGAGCTGCATCTCCATAAGAGAATAGACGACCTTGTAGCATTCTGTCAGGAGAGAAGCTGATTCCTGGTACTACGTTAGCTGGTGTGAAAGATGCTTGTTCAACTTCAGCGAAGTAGTTTTCTGGGTTACGGTTTAATTCGAATTCACCAACTGGAATTAGTGGGAAGTCTTTTTTATACCAAACTTTTGTTAGATCAAATGGGTTGTAAGGCATGTTGTTCGCTTGCTCTTCAGTCATCACTTGGATGTACATTTTCCATTTAGGGAAGTTACCAGCTTCAATTGCTTCGTAAAGGTCACGTTGGTGGCTTTCACGGTCAGTTGCAATGATTTCAGCTGCTTCTTGGTCTGTAAGGTTTTCGATACCTTGTTCAGATCTTAGGTGGAATTTCACCCATACACGCTCGCCTTCAGCATTGATCATAGAGAATGTATGGCTTCCGAATCCGTGCATAGTACGGTAAGATTTAGGGATACCACGATCACTCATTACGATTGTAATTTGGTGAAGTGCTTCTGGAAGTGAAGTCCAGAAATCCCAGTTGCTATTTGGATTACGTAAGTTTGTACGTGGGTCACGTTTGATAGCATGGTTTAAGTCTGGGAATTTTAATGGATCACGGAAGAAGAATACTGGTGTGTTGTTACCAACTAAATCCCAGTTACCTTGTTCTGTGTAGAAACGCATTGCAAATCCACGAATATCACGTTCTGCATCAGCTGCTCCGCGCTCACCAGCTACTGTAGAGAATCGAACAAACATATCTGTCTTTTTGCCGATTTCAGAGAATAATGCCGCGCTTGTATATTTTGTGATGTCGTGAGTTACAGTGAAAGTACCGTAAGCTCCTGATCCTTTTGCGTGCATACGACGCTCTGGAATTACTTCACGATCGAAATGAGCTAGTTTCTCAATTAACCAAATATCTTGAAGTAATAGTGGGCCTCTTGCGCCAGCTGATTGTGAATTTTGGTTGTCTACTACCGGCGCACCAGCAGCAGTTGTCATGAATTTATTTTGCTTCTCTGACATTCTTATTCCCCCTAGATTAGAATTATTATAATACAAGACTTATTATATCAAAGAGGTTTCTAGAATGCTAGATTGAATAGAAATTTTTATTAAAAATATAATAATTTTTGAACGATTGTTGACATTATAAAATCCTTCAAAACCTTGGAATGAAAGGGTTTTTATTATATTAATAAATCAAATAGTGTGCTATCATTGTTTACTACTTTATAAGAAAAGCCATTCTCATTCAGTCTGGCTAGTAGAGAAGGATAATCCTCCTTAGCCTTTAATTCAATCCCTACCAAAGCAGGTCCGCTTTCTTTATTATTCTTCTTTGTATATTCAAATGTCGTAATATCATCGTCAGGTCCAAGCACCTTATCAAGGAATTGTCTTAGCGCTCCAGCCCGCTGCGGGAAATTGACGATAAAGTAATAAAGTAAGCCTTCATGTATTAAAGACTTTTCCTTTATCTCTTGCATCCTACCAATGTCGTTATTCCCACCACTGATAATACAAACAATCGTTTTTCCTTTGATTTCTTCCTTGTAAAAATCCAATGCAGCAACTGAAAGGGCACCAGCAGGCTCTGCAATAATCGCATGCTTGTTATAAAGGTTGAGAATGGTCGTACAAACCTTGCCCTCTGGAACTAGGACGATGTCATCCACATAATTTTCTGCGATTTGGTGAGTTAGCTGGCCAACACATTTTACTGCTGCACCATCCACAAACTTATCAATTTCGTCTAAAGCGATTGGCCCTTTATTCGCAAGTGCCGCTTTCATACTCCCTGCACCCTGAGGCTCCACACCAATAATCTTGGTAGCAGGGGAGAGGTTTTTTATATAAGAAGAAACTCCTGCAATAAGACCGCCACCTCCGACACTCGCAAATACATAATCTAATGGCTCCTCAATGTCCTGCATTATTTCTACGGCTACTGTTCCTTGTCCCGCAATGATCTCATGGTCGTCAAATGGGTGAATAAATGCATGATTCTCATTCTCAGCGAATTCTATCGCACTTTTTGCTGAATCATCAAAGGTGTCACCGGTCAATAAAATCTCCACAAACTGTCTTCCAAACATCCGCACCTGATCAATTTTTTGCTTGGGAGTAGTAAGAGGCATAAAGATTTTTCCGTAAATCCCTAGTTGGGCACATGCATAGGCAACGCCCTGTGCATGGTTTCCTGCACTAGCACAGACCACACCGTTCTGCTTTGCAATTGCTTCGATCGATTTAATCTTATAGTAAGCCCCACGTAGCTTAAAGGAACGGACATGCTGCAAGTCCTCTCTTTTAAAATAAATAGAAGCGCCATACTTTTCGGATAGATAATCATTTTTCTGAAGTGGAGTGTGAACAACCACCTCTTTTAATAATTGATGTGCAATCAGCACATGCTCTAGCTGAAGAGTCTTCTCTGTTAGCTGCGTCATCAAGCAAACCTCCCGTGTTCAAGTAATTTATACATTTTAGCACACTACATCAATAAATTACTACCTTCTATTCGGATGATTCGAAATTATTTAACAATTAATTGTGAGGGTTGAAGACTGTCTTAGAATTAGAGTGAGGCACCGAGTAGAGACCACTTTCGGAGGGCGGGGGATGGAGTTGCTCTCGGATAGCCAACATATACTCTCGGTTAGGCAAGCAGCTGCAACTGGATATCCGTTACTCTCAGTTAGCGCTCGGTTACTCTCGTTTAAGGTGACTTTATTCTTATTGGAGCCGACTTTACTCTCGGATGGGCCGCTAATACTCTCATTCGAGCCGTTTACTCTCGTTCGCAGGATATTTATTCTCGGATGGCCAGCATTTACTCTCACTCAGGCAAGCCGTTTGTCCCCGGATATCCGTTACTCTCAGTTAGCGCTCGGTTACTCTCGTTTAAGGTGACTTTATTCTCGTTGGAGCCGACTTTACTCTCGGATGGGCCGCTAATACTCTCATTCGAGTCGTTTACTCTTGGTTAAGGGATATTTACTCTCGGATAGCCAACATTTACTCTCACCGAAGCAAGCGGCTGCAACTGGATATCCGCTACTCTCGGTTAGCGCTCGGTTCCTCTCGTTCGAGGTGACTTTATTCTCATTGGAGCTGACTTTACTCTCAGATAGAAAACCAATACTCTCATTCAATCCGTTTATTCTCGGTCGTGAAAGATTTACTCTCGGATAGCCAACGTTTACTCTCACTCAGCAAGCTGCTCGGTTACTCTCCTTAACAACGGGGCAACTCTAAAAAAGTAGATTGATAACTTAGAACATTTTTAATTGACATTAATGTTAAAAACGAACATAATATGTTCATAGTTAACAAAATGTTGGTAAGAGAGGAAGATTAATCTTGCAACCAGCCGTTCGTAAAAAACGCATTATGGAGGAGCTCGCTCTATCCGGAAAAGTGGAGATTTTAGATTTAGTAAATTTACTAGATGTTTCAGCGATGACGATCCGACGAGATCTCGATGAGCTTGAAAAACAGAAGAAGCTTATTCGCACGCACGGTGGTGCTGCGTTACCACAAGCGATTATTGGAGAGCAATCCTATGAAGAAAAGCTTTCTGCTGCGCATCCACAAAAGCAGGAAATAGCGAAGATTGCTGCAAGCCTGGTCAAGGATGGTATGAGGATCCTTTTGGATTCAGGTACCACCACGCTAGAAATTGCTAAGCTACTGAAGACAAAGACAAACTTAACAATTGTAACGAATGATATCAAAATAGCTGCCGAGCTTATTGACAGTAAGGTAGAGGTTATCTTACTTGGAGGTAAGTTACAAAACGGGGTAGGGGCAGTGCTAGGCTCTTATACAGAAGAAATGCTTCGCAATATACATGTCGATATTTTATTTCTAGGGGCTCATGCAGTGCATGACAAGCTGGGGATTACTTCTGCAACCTTTGAAAAGGCCACTGTAAAGAAGAGAATGATAGAAGCTAGTGAAATCGTATATTTGACGGTAGATTCTCAAAAGTTTGGGAAGAAGGCATTTGCGAAAATCGCAGATATAGATTCTATTACGGGAATTATTACAGACCATCTGATCACAAAAGAGGATGAAGCTATTTATAAGGAAAAATCTCCGTTTATAAAGGGGGGAAAATAATGAAGGTTGGAATTATCGCGGATGATTTGACAGGAGCAAATGCTACTGGGGTACGTCTAGCGAAGAATGGCTTTACATGTGCGACGGTCGTTTTTGGCGGAGATGTGCCTGATTCCGGTCAGTTTACATCTATCAGTATCGATACGGATAGCAGATACTGTCCTCCAGTGGATGCTGCATCTCGTGTAGTTAGTGCATATCAAAAGCTATCTCGCTGGGGAGCAGATGTGATTGGAAAAAGAATCGACAGCACGGTTAGAGGAAATCTAGGAGTGGAAACAGACGTTTTGCTCCAAGCAATGGGCGATAAGAGTATCGCGGTAGTTGTTGCATCATATCCTGATTCTGGTCGAGTTGTTTCGGGTGGTTATTTACTGGTAGACGGGGTGCCAGTAGAAGCAACGGATGTTGCGAAGGATCCTATGAACCCAATAACCAAATCCCATGTTCCTACTATTATGCAGGAGCAAAGCGAACTTCCGGTTTCTCATATTGGACTTGGCACTGTGTTAAAAGGTCTGCCAACTATACTCGAGGAACTAATCAAACAAGTAGAAGCTGGAAATAGAGTAATTGTGGTAGATGCGGTTACAAATGAAGAAATCGAGCATATTGCAGAAGCGATGTCTTCTATTAAAGATTATCAGTTTGTGCCAGTCGATCCTGGTCCACTTTCAGCTGCATATGGAAGAGTGATGGCTCAACAATATGTCCCAACGAATAAAATCATCGTTACAGTTGGGAGTATCACACCACTTACCGGCAGACAGCTAAACTATTTAATAGATAAAAAGAATGTGAAACCTGTATATGTGAAGGCGGCAGCATTAGCCTCCGTTACTTCCTCATGGGAAGAGGAGATAGAGCGAGCAACCAAGGAGGCCTTACAGAGGCTGGACGAAGAAGAAATTCTGATTATCACGACTTATGCTCCGGGAATGGAGAAGCTAAATCTTTCTGAAATTGCTTTACGAGAAGGGGTGACCGAGGAAAAGCTTGCGAAGCGATTGACACATGGACTTGCATCGGTTACCAATCAAGTAATCCAGCAAACGAACTATAAGATTGATGGAACCTTTTCGAGTGGGGGAGACGTAACAGCGGCACTTTGTGCAGTAAGTAATGCCAAAGCCATTGCCCTCCAGGACGAGGTGCTACCACTAGCAGCCTATGGACATTTTATCGGTGGTACATTTGATGGGATTGCTGTCATTACAAAGGGCGGCATGGTCGGAGATAAGTATTCTATCTATAAATGTGTAAGATTTTTAACAAATCAAATGGAAGAGGAAGTGCATGTACGATGACAACTAGAGAGATTATTGCCATACCAATGGGAGATGCTGCAGGAATTGGACCAGAGATTACGGTTAAATCATTAGCAAAAGAAGAAATTTATGCAATGTGTAAGCCGCTCGTTATTGGCGACGCAAAAATTATCAAAAAAGCAATTGAAGTTACAGAGGTTCCTTTAACGGTAAATGTGGTTGCGTCACCTTCAGAAGGGAAGTATGAATTTGGTTCCATTGATGTCATTGATTTAGACAATATCGATCTTGATGTATTTGAACCGGGCCAAGTCTCTGCACAAAACGGGAAAGCATCGTTTGCTTATATTAAACATTCCGTGGAGTTAGCAATGGCTGGGGAAGTAAAGGCACTTGCGACTACGCCTATCAATAAAGAATCGTTAAAAGCAGGAGAAGTTCCGTATATCGGGCACACAGAGATGCTGGAGGACCTAGGGGGAGCTCCGGATCCATTAACGATGTTCCAAGTTCATGGATTACGTATTTTCTTCTTAACTCGCCATGTATCTGTTGCAGAGGCGATTACGCAAATGACAAAAGAAAGAGTACATGATTACTTAATTCGTTGTGATAAAGCACTTCAACGTCTTGGTGTGGAGAGTAGAAAGCTAGCAGTTGCAGGACTTAATCCTCACTCAGGTGAAGGTGGTCTGTTCGGAATGGAAGAAGTAGAAGAAATCAAACCAGGGGTAGAGCTTGCAAAAGCAGATGGAATTGATGTCTACGGTCCAGTTCCAGCTGACTCTGTATTCTTCCAAGCGTTAAACGGAAAATATGATGCTGTGCTTTCCTTATATCATGACCAAGGACATATCGCTGCGAAAATGACAGATTTCCACCGTACCATCTCTATCACAAATGGACTGCCGTTCCTTAGAACTTCTGTAGACCATGGTACAGCGTTTGATATTGCGTGGAAAAATATCGCATCAGAAGTGAGCATGTATGAATGCATCAAGCTCGCTGCTGAGTATGCGCCGAAGTTTACAAGAGAATCACTTTAAGTTTGATTAATGTAGAAAAGGGCCTCGTCCCTTTTCTATTTAATATAATTTATTGAAAGGGGTTTCAAGAATGAGTTTAGAAATGCAAATGGTTTTAGGCTTAGTCATTGGTATTGCTGTGTTAATTTTATTAGTTTTGAAAACAAAGATTCATGCTTTTTTAGCACTCATCATTGCAGCTTCCATTACTGGCCTTGTTGGTGGGATGGATCCATTAAAAGTAGGAAATTCTATTACCTCAGGGTTTGGTAGTACTCTAGCATCCATTGGTATCGTTGTTGGATTCGGAGTTATGATGGGAAGAATTTTGGAGGTTACAGGAGCGGCAGAGAAGCTAGCCTATTCCTTGATTCGAATAGTAGGAAAGAAAAAAGAAGAGTGGGCAATGGCAATTGCCGGATACATAGTTTCTATCCCTATTTTCGTAGATTCAGCTTTTGTTATTTTAAATCCACTTGTGAAATCTTTATCTCGTAAAACTGGGAAATCGGTTGTGACTCTAGGGATTGCTCTAGCAATTGGGCTAGCTGCAACGCACCATGCAGTACCACCTACTCCAGGTCCTTTAGGGGTTGCTGGTATTTTTAACGTAGACATTGGTCAAATGATTTTCTGGGGATTAATCTTTGCCATTCCAATTATTATTGTTGGTGTACTGTATGCACAATGGATTGGGAAAAGAATTTATCAAGTGCCGGAAGAAGAGGGAGAGGGCTTTGTACGCGGGAAATACTCCGATAATGTATACAAAGACTTTTTAGCAGCATCTTCGGAAAGAGAAAAAGAGCTGCCAAGCTTATTCTTATCCTTGTTGCCAATTTTGCTTCCAATTATCTTAATATTCTTAAATACTACTATTTCTGCACTAGAGCTTTCTGGTGGAGCATGGGATTATATCCTTTTCTTAGGACAACCAATTATCGCACTTGCACTTGGTTTAGTAGCTGCGATTTATGGCTTAGCAAACCGTATGAAAAAAGAAGAAGCGCTTGAACGTATGGAAGAGGGGATGACAACAGCTGGTATCATCCTTTTAGTAACAGGTGCTGGTGGAGCGTTAGGTACAGTTCTGCGTGATAGTGGAACAGGTGATTACCTAGCTGAAATCATTGCCGAGTTACCGCTTCCGGCTGTACTTATACCATTTTTTATCGCTTCCATTGTTCGTTTGATACAAGGTAGTGGGACTGTTGCAATGATTACAGCTGCATCCATCTCTGCACCGATTCTTGTAAATATGGATGTAAATATGGCACTAGCTGCACAAGCTGCAGCACTCGGTGCGATGCTATTCTCTTATTTCAACGACTCATTATTCTGGGTAGTGAATAGAATGCTAGGAATCACGAAATTAAAAGAGCAAATCTTAGTTTGGTCTGTACCGACAACGATTGCGTGGGGAACATCCCTAGTAATGATTATTATTGCGAATGCAATTGTTGGTTAAATATATGATTAGTAGAGAAGACCGCCAATTTGGCGGTTTTTTTCTTCCGACATACATGGAGTATTTGCCTTTATGTCTAATGAAAAATGTATATTTATGTTAAAAAATAAGGTAATATTATGTAATAATGGTTAAAAAGGAAAGAGGGAGAGACTATTTATAAATAACTTTAAGAAATGGATCATTGCTTCCTTAATTTTAGGCCTTGTTGGATTTGTAGCAGTGTTTTTTATAGAAGACTTTGCGAGAATTTCTGGTGAATTGAATAGAAGCTTCTTGTTCATCGGAACTCTTCTAATCTTTGTTATATTAATATCTTCTTTTATTAGTCTTCTGAAAGCAAATTCAAATAGAATTAAAAAGGAGTTAGTTATCTCCGCTATTTTTGGTGTGATCCCATTTACGGCGTTAGTCTTAAATGGATTAATCTTTGTTGTGTACTTTGTTGGAAAATAGCATAGGGAGGAAGGGAATTCATAACATGACTCATACAAAGAATGTAGAAAAGGTAATAAAAGAATTAGGTGATCTCCATTTAGTAGGATTTCATGTCGTCTGTGAAGGGGATCAATATCCAGTAGAGATACCAAAAGCAGCAGCTATACTAAAGGATAGAACGTCTGAAATTAAAAATACGATGCATGCAGGTAATCAAGTAGGTGCATTTATAGTGGATGCACCATCAGAAAAAGAAGATGGCTATTGGGTTTGTGTACAGGTGTCTGAATATTTCGATATTCCGGAGGGGATGGTTACGCTTACGATACCTTCACAAAAGTATGCAACTATTATACACGATGGACCAAATTATGAAATCATGAACAGCTACGAAACGTTACATCAATGGATAGCCGACAATAATTTGAAACGTGTAACGACAAAATGGAGCTTAGAATTTTATCAAAGACCAGAAAATACTCCAGCAGATGTTTTAGTGGAGCTATGTGATCCTATTTATTAAATAGTATCTATCAGGAGAGAATGTTCCTACTGAATAATGATAAATGGTTAGCCTTTTTTTTCATCGGAATAATTGCTTACACGGTGTTGATGATTTATTTTTTTGAAGATGCGCCAATCATTGCGGGACAAATAAATAATAGTGTCATTATTGGGTTATTGATTATTTTATTAATGAAAGTAAAAAAATAACATTACTTATTTAAGTGGATGTAAAGAAGCCATTAGCGTCCTTAGGAACGTTTTTTGCTATAAACAAATGGTAGTACTCTTTGAAAACGAAGGTGAAATGATGGATAAACATTTATTTCTTTTTGGAGGCGGTCCTCCATTCACAGGTAAGATGGCTAAGCAGTTTGTAATAAAAGCATCGGCCCAGAATACTCCTGTCTCCATTTTATTTGTAGAAAGGGAAGGATGGGAACAATACATGCCAACATATACACAAGAATTGGAGGAATTAGGATTAACTGATTTCTACTATCTACCCCTTCCTTCAACCCCAATAGAAAAGGTGGTAGATTGTTTAAAAAATAGTTCAGGAATTATTATTGGCGGAGGGAATACAAATTTATATGCTGACTATATTGTGGATACTGCTATATCCAATACTATAAAAGAAAGCTATGAATTAGGAATCCCTGTTGCCGGGTTTTCGGCAGGTGCTTTAATATGTTCGGAGCATTGTATTATTTCCCCTAAAGATAACGAACAAAACGAAACTCAATACAGAAAGGGATTGGGATTAATAGCTGAAGTATTGATAGCTGTACACTTTTCCCAATGGAATGATGAAAATCATTTAAGGAACGCAGTTAATAAATTTAAAGATCATCGTAATTATGGCATCGATGAGAACACTTGTGTTTATCTCTTAAATGGATATCTTGAAGCTACAGAAGGAAATGGCGTCTATAGTATAGAGAACGACAACATTAGAAGGATAAATTAATGGAACGGTACAATTTATTGAGATGAGGTTATTCATGTTGAGTAATGCAATCGCGTTAATTAAGCAGGCAAACATAATGGAGAATGGGGATGTATTATGCAAAAATTAAAGCGTCTCATCTTACCGGTTGTCCTACTGCTTGTTGCTGGTATTCTTCTAATGTCTTTAAAATCTGATTACCATGGTGAAATAGGCAATTTATCACAAAGCAAATTTATTCTATTTCCCTTAAAAGTAAACCCAGAAGAAGAACTTTTCACTCCGGAAGTATACTTTTCAAATGATACGGAAGTGACAGGTCTCACTTGGTTAGGCGGGAGTGCAGAAGAGCTATATAATGGAATGATTGTGAAGGTATGGGTGAGTGAAAAAAACGGAAAAGAGTATGCTCGTAAAATTAAGGTGATAAATAGATGAATCTTAGTAAGACGCCATGCTAGGGCGTCTTTTTTATTTGCCGATAAATAAAGAATACACATTGAAAAAGCAGACTTGTGAATAGAGATAAGTTTATCGTTCGTCATGACGGGAATAACTCACGTTGTAAGTATCCTGCAAGAAGGAATAAACTTTTCTAGAGAAAAGGAGATATGAAGATGCCAATTAAAGTAGCAGCAATCATTGGAAGCAATCGAAAGGAATCCTATAACCGTAAGTTGGTCGAATATATGAAAAGCCGATATGCAGATAAACTCGATATCGAACTCGTGTCTATTCAAGAGGTGGAAATATTTAATTCAGACATAGAGGATAAGCCTCCAGCGGGTGCTCAGGAATTTAAAAATAAGGTTGGCAATGCAGATGCAGTGCTTTTTGCCGTACCAGAATACAATTTCTCGATTCCAGGAGTGTTAAAAAATGCAATCGACTGGCTTTCCAGGAGTGGAAATGAGCTAGTGGATAAACCGACCTTCATCGTAGGTTCCTCTATGGGAAACCTAGGTAGTGTTAGAGCGCAGCAACACCTTCGAGAAATTTTATCAAACCCTGCTCTTCTGCCAAGGCTCTTGCCAGCGAATGAGGTATACATCGGTTCTATCCATACAAAGCTGAATGACCAAGGAGAACTTACAGATGAAAGCACGATTATGTTCTTGGATCAGGTGGTTGCCAATTTTGTGACCTTCTATAAAAAATGGATATAAGGTAAAAGTACATGGATACCCACTCCATGTACTTATTCTATTGATACTGATTTAACCTCGAAAAGAATTGCACGGTAAATGCATGAAAAACCTTTTCTGATGGAGAAAGGTCTCTCGTTAACGGCCTAATCATCCCGACTGTTCTTCTAATTGGTGGACTTGAAATTGGAACTTTTGTTGTAAATCTAGGAATGGAATCATAGAACGTGCTCTCTGGCAAAATACTTACCCCGATGCCTGCAGCTACAAGCCCTTTGATTGCATCCATGTCCTCTCCCTCGGAGGCATTTTTAGGTGTAAATCCAACAGAATGGCAGGCGTCCACGATGGTTTTGTGTAAAATATAGCCTTCTGGAAATAAAACAAAGTCCTCTTCTCGAAAGTCAATAAGTGGTACGGATGGTCGCTTAGAAAAAGGGTGTGAAGAAGGAACGAGTGCTGAAAAATTCTCCGTAAATAGAATCGTTGTATCGATCGTATGATCCTTAGGGGGAAGCGGTCCTAAGAAGGCGAGATTCAATTCTCTATTTTTCACTGCATCGATAAGCTGCTCATAGGAGCCCTGCTTTAAATGGAATGCTACATCCGGGTGCTCCTTTCGAAAAGCAGAGACGACCGTTGGTAACAGATGACCGGCCAAGCTTGTCGGAAATCCGATTTTGATTGTCCCTTTCTCAGGATCTAAATATTCATCAATCTGCTTTTTGGCATAATCAATTGCCTGTAGCGCGGAAATGCTATGCTCTAAGAAAATCTTCCCTATAGGTGTCAGCTTTACATTTCTGCCAATTCGTTCAAAAAGCTCCACTCCCAGCTCCTCCTCTAAGTTAGAAATCTGTCTACTGACTGCCGACTGAGCCACGTGTAAATGGACAGCAGCATCAGAAATATGCTCCCTTTCTGCTACCTCTATAAAGTATCGTAACTGCCTGATTTCCATGGTTTCCTCCTAACCTATCTCATTATTAGATGAATTATATCCAAATTATATATTGTTTATATTATTTTGGAAACCTACAATATTCCTAAGACACTTTTTTAGAAGATGGAGGTTTTACACATGACATTTCATAAGTTACCAGAAGCCCAAGGAATGTATAACCCGGCATTCGAGCATGACGCATGTGGGATAGGTTTATATGCAAATATAAAAGGTGCTGCTTCACATGATGTAGTCAAAAAGGGATTAGAAATGTTATGTCGCCTGGACCATCGAGCTGGCAGGGGAAGTGATGGCAAAACAGGGGACGGAGCAGGACTAATGGTTCAAATACCGGATGTTTTCTTCCGTGTAGTTTGCAGTGAGTGGCATCTACCTGAAAAAGGTCAATATGCAGTAGGAATGTTATTTTTTACAGAAGACCAAGATGAACGAGAAGCGATCGAGCAAAAAATAAATGATACAATTTCACTGGAAGGGCAAGAGCTACTGGGTTGGAGAACCGTACCAACCGATGCAAGCATACTTAGTAAAGCATCTAGAGAAACTGCTCCAGTGGTTAGACAGGTATTTATTAAACGGACAGAAAATTTAGATTATCAGTCATTTGAAAGAAAACTATATGTGATTAGAAAACAGGTAGAGCATTGGGCAAAGCAGGAAGGTAAAAAATTCTATTGCTCCAGTCTCTCCAGTCAAACAATCGTCTTTAAAGGAATGCTAACACCAGCGGAAGTGGACCAGTTCTACTTAGATTTACAGGATGAGCTGTTTACCTCTGCATTTTCACTTGTGCATTCAAGGTATAGCACAAATACTTTCCCTAGCTGGGAGAGAGCACACCCGAACAGATATATCGTGCATAACGGGGAAATCAACACGCTTCGAGGTAATGTGAACTGGATGAAGGCGAGAGAGCAGCAGTTTATTTCTGAAGCATTTGGAGATGACCTAGAGAAGCTACTTCCTATTATTGATTCGAACGGAAGCGATTCCTCCATGCTGGACAACGCTTTTGAATTCTTTGTGTTAGCTGGTAGAAGTCCTGCTCATACAGCAATGATGATGATTCCTGAACCATGGAGTGAAAATCCACATATAAGCGAAGAAAAAAAGGCATTTTATAAATATCATAGTAGCTTAATGGAGCCTTGGGATGGACCAACTGCTATCTCTTTCACTAACGGGAAGCAAATTGGTGCGATTTTAGATAGAAACGGTCTCCGTCCAGCACGTTATTATGTGACAAAGGACGATATGATTATTTTCTCCTCTGAGGTAGGGGTTGTCGACATCGAGGAAGAGAATATTTTATATAAGGAAAGACTTAGCCCTGGAAGAATGCTGCTGATTGATTTAGAGCAAGGGAGAATTATTTCTGATGAGGAAATAAAAACAGAAATGGCACTTGCTCGGCCATATGCAGAATGGTTAGAGGATAACCTCACTTCAGTAAAAGTATCAAAAGAAAAGGAAGAAAGACCGGACGATCTTTTATTCCGTCAAAAATCTTTTGGATATACGTACGAGGATATTCATAAATATATGCTTCCGCTCGCGAAGGAAGGGAAGGATCCGATCGGTTCGATGGGGAATGATACACCACTTGCAGTGCTATCAGACCGACCGCAATCGTTATTTACGTATTTTAAGCAGCTGTTTGCACAGGTTACCAATCCGCCAATTGACTCTATCAGAGAGCATATTGTGACGTCTACGATGACGATGCTAGGAGCAGAGGGTGATCTTTTACAGCCAGGGGTGCAAAATAGCAAGCGAATTTATTTAGACCATCCAATCCTGACAAATGGTCAACTAGAGGAAATACTTCTAATGAAGGATTTTCCATCAGCAACTATATCGATAAAGATGTCCGAAGATTTAAAAAATGATTTAGATAGATTATCCCAACAAGCAGATAGATTCATAGAAGAGGGCATCTCTTTACTTGTTCTTTCGGATAAGCTGGAGGGCAGTAGACCAACCATTCCTGTTCTATTAGCTGCTAGTCATTTACACCAGCACCTTCTTCGTACAGGAAATAGGACGAAGGTTAGCATCCTTGTAGAATCTGGAGAGGCTAGAGAGGTACACCATTTTGCAGCATTAATCGGTTATGGTGCAGATGCGGTAATTCCTTACTTGGCATATGCAACTCTCTCTGAGGCTATTGCAGATGGACATCTGGACGGTAGCTACGAGGAAGTGGTGAAAAAGTACAGCAAGGGTATTGCAGATGGAGTAGTAAAGGTCATGTCCAAAATGGGTATCTCAACGATTCAGAGTTACCGTGGTGCACAAATCTTTGAAGCTGTCGGTATAGGGAAGGAAGTCATTGATCTTTATTTCACAGGAACCATCTCCCAGCTTGGAGGAATAGACCTTCAAACAATACGAGAAGAGGCCTACAGACGCTATGCTTTAGCGCTTGAGTCCTCGAAGGATTCTCTGGACTCGGGCAGTGACTTCCAGTGGAGAAGCAACGGAGAACATCATGCCTTTCATCCGAAGACCATCCATACTCTTCAATGGGCAACGAGAAGAGGAGACTTTGGGTTATATAGACAATATGCAGAGATGGCGAACGAGGAACGAGTTGGCTTCCTGCGCAACCTGTTAACCTTTAAGGAAAATAAAAAGAGTATTCCGCTTAATGAAGTGGAATCCGTGGACTCCATCGTGAAGAGATTTAAGACAGGGGCAATGTCCTTTGGTTCTCTCAGCAAGGAGGCACATGAGACACTTGCCATTGCAATGAACAGACTTGGAGGCAAAAGCAATAGTGGAGAGGGTGGAGAAGATCCTGCCCGCTATCAGCCAGATTCAAATGGTGATAGTCGAAGAAGCTCGATTAAGCAAATAGCCTCAGGACGTTTTGGCGTGAACAGCCATTACTTAGTTGAGGCAAATGAGCTACAGATTAAGATGGCGCAAGGGGCAAAGCCTGGAGAAGGCGGGCAGCTCCCAGGGAACAAGGTATATCCGTGGGTGGCAGATGTGCGAGGATCTACTACAGGAGTAGGACTCATTTCACCGCCGCCACATCATGATATCTATTCCATTGAGGATATGGCACAGCTGATTCATGACTTGAAAAATGCGAACAGAGCAGCAAGGATCAGCGTGAAGCTTGTTGCCAAGTCTGGTGTTGGGACTATAGCAGCGGGAGTTGCAAAAGGCGCAGCAGATGTTATTGTCATCAGCGGCTATGACGGAGGCACAGGAGCGTCTCCGAAAACGAGTATCAAGCATACTGGATTACCTTGGGAGCTAGGACTGGCAGAGGCTCATCAAACACTGATGCTAAATGGCTTAAGAGAAAAGGTTGTTCTAGAGACAGACGGCAAGCTGATGACCGGTAAGGATGTCGTGATGGCTGCATTACTTGGAGCGGAGGAGTTTGGCTTTGCTACTGCCCCACTGATTGTTATGGGCTGTGTCATGATGAGAGCCTGTCACTTGGATACTTGTCCAGTGGGGATTGCCACACAAAACCCAGAGCTGCGTGATAAATTCACAGGAGCTGCGGACCATGTGGTCAACTTCATGCGATTCGTTGCAGAAGAGGTTCGAGAATACATGGCGAAGCTTGGCTTCCGAACAGTGGAGGAAATGGTCGGTAGAACAGATGTGTTAGAGGTGAGTGAAAGAGCGAAGGCACACTGGAAGGCAAAGCAATTAGACTTGTCACCGCTTCTTTATCAGATAGAGGGACAAAGAACAAAAGCTGTTTCACAAAATCACCAGCTTGAAAAGTCATTGGATATGCGCGTTCTTTTACCTAAAGTCCAAAAGGCGATTGAACAGGAGACAAAGGTGGACCTTCAGCTTCGAATCGCAAATACAGACCGGGTAGTAGGCACCATCATCGGTAGTGAAATCTCTAAGAGATATGGAGCGAGGGGCTTATCAGAAGATACAATCACCCTACGCTTTAAAGGAGCGGCTGGTCAAAGCTTTGGGGCATTTGCTCCAAGAGGGATGACGATGTATGTAGACGGCGACGTCAATGACTATTTTGGAAAAGGCTTGTCTGGAGGAAAGCTGGCTGCCACTTCTCCATTGAAAGGGAAAGCAGAGCAAAATGTGATAGCAGGAAATGTTGCGCTATACGGTGCGACAGGAGGCACAGCTTTTATTAACGGAAGAGCTGGAGAACGTTTTGGTGTACGAAATAGTGGAGCAGATGTGGTGGTCGAAGGAATCGGGGATCATGGCTGTGAGTATATGACTGGCGGAAGAGTTGTCATTTTAGGAGAAGTAGGGAAGAACTTTGGCGCCGGGATGTCTGGAGGAATTGCTTATATTCTAATGGAGGACATAGAGGAATTAAAGCATCTATGCAATAAAGAAATGATTGGCTTCGAACGTATCGAAACGAGAGACGAAAAGCATGCTGTACGCCAATTAATCATGGATCATTATTACTACACGCAGAGTACAAAAGCGATGGAGATACTAGATAATTGGGCAGTGGCTGTAAAGAGCTTCGTCAAGGTTGTACCGAACGATTATAAGATGATGTTAGAAAAAATCACCTCCTATAAGGAGAGCGGACTGACAGATGAAGAGGCAGCAATGCAAGCCTTCCTACTGACCTCTACAAAGCAGGAGAAAAAGCAAGAGCTGATTGGAAAGAAATAGAGAGGAGGACTCTTACATGGGTAAACCAACTGGATTTATGGAATATGAAAGAGAAAAAGGAAAAGAAGAAGCTCCTCTGAAACGATTAAAAAAATGGGGGGAGTATGCCAATCGATTAACCGATGACGCATTAAGCAGACAGGGTGCCCGCTGCATGGATTGTGGCACGCCCTTCTGCCATATGGGAATCGAAATTCGTGGGACTTCCGCTGGCTGTCCAATTAATAATCTTATTCCAGAATGGAACGACCTGGTATATAAGGGGAAATGGCAGGAGGCACTGGAACGTCTCATGCTAACCAATAACTTCCCAGAGTTTACAGGAAGAGTATGCCCTGCACCTTGCGAGGGATCCTGTACGCTTGCTATTTCGGAACCAGCAGTCTCTATTAAAAACATTGAATGTGCAATCATTGATAAGGCATTTGAAAACGGATGGATTCAGCCTAGAATTCCATCCCAAAGAACTGGCAAGCGAATCGCCATTATCGGTTCAGGCCCAGCTGGTTTGGCATGTGCGGATGATTTAAACCAAGCGGGACATTCGGTGACGGTTTTTGAAAGAGCAGACCGAGCTGGCGGACTCATGATGTATGGAATTCCAAACATGAAGCTGGAGAAGGACGTAGTGGAAAGAAGAATTCAGCTTCTCCAGCAAGAGGGAATCGACTTTGTATTAAATACAGAGGTAGGAAAGGATATTACTGCCGACGAATTAAAGCAAACGTATGACGCTGTTGTCTTATGTATTGGTGCCCAAAAGCAGCGTGCACTTCATATGGAAGGCAGCGATGCAAAAGGTGTCCATCTTGCAATGGAATATCTGACAACCACAACTAAGAGCCTACTAGATTCTAATTTTGAAGATAAACAATTTATCGATACAAAAGGCAAGGACGTTATCGTCATTGGTGGTGGAGATACAGGAGCAGACTGCGTAGCAACGGCTGTCCGCCAAAAATGTAAAAGTGTCGTACAGTTCGGGAAGCACCCACAGCTACCTTTTACACGAGCAGAGGATAACCAGTGGCCAACGGATCCCAACGTATTTAAGCTAGAGTACGCCTATGAAGAAGCACTGGCTAAGTTCGGAAAGGATCCAAGAGAATACTTGATCCAAACGAAAAAGATGGTTGCAGATGAAAAAGGCAATCTAAAAGAGCTGCATACGATTCAAATGGAAAAGGTGCTAGGGGAGGATGGGTTTCATTTCTTCAAAGAAATCCCTGGAACCGAAAAAGTATGGCCGGCACAATATGTCTTTGTGGCAATCGGCTTCGAAGGTCCAGAAACTACGCTAGCGGAGCAGTTTGGTGTGAATGTCGTAAATAGAAAGCTTCATGCGAATGCGAAGGATTTCTCTACTAATGTGGAAGGTGTCTTTACAGCTGGAGACGCTAGAAGAGGGCAAAGCCTCATCGTCTGGGCAATCAAAGAAGGCCAAGAAGCCGCAAAGAAAGTAAACGACTATGTGATGAAGAAAGCTTTAACACATTAAAAAAATGCGAAACCGGTTTTCGGTTTCGCATTTTGTATTTCTAATTCTATTCGTAGTTTGAGATGTAATTGCTTTCTTCAAATATTTCCTTTGGGCTTTTGGAGGTCCATTCTTCTACTGTCGAATTGGGATGCAACTCTAAATAGGATCTGATTATTTTATAGCCTTCGCTATATCCGTAATTAGCAGGTAATCCTTTATAGCCTCCAAGTATAAAATCATTTGAACGACCACTTTCAAGATATGTTTCGATCGTATTCCAATAGTCTTTGTTATAGCTCTCGTCTACAATAGAAGCAGCACTATTTACCTTTGGGTATACTAAGGTTTCAAACATCACTGCTTGCCCTTCCATTATTATACCATCTAATAATGTATGAAAATATTCGTCTGTATAATGCTTTTCAGTCCAAACACTATGATGATATTCATGGGCAAGGCCCCACCTGCTATTGTCTTCAAAATGACTTGAATAGTAAAAAGAACGAGGATAATAATCATCATCAGGACCAAGTAATAATACGATAATTTTCCCCAATCCAATGAGCATCATATCAGATGGAAACCTCTCATCTTGAGGAAATACACAAACTGTTGTTTTCTCCTCTGACGGTAGAATATCTGATGATTTGATAAGAGATTCTTCGAATATATTATTGAGATGTTTTAGATCAACTGCTTCAATTTGTTTTCTAATATTTTCATATTTACTTTCTTCCGGAACCCACTCAAATACACTAAATCTATAACTATCACTTTTAAAACATGCATCAAAAACGGGGTCACTAATCAACTGTTGAAATAATTGGTGTGGTGATTCATCGGGATATTCCTCTAGAGCTTTAAAATAGTCATCATACAGCTTATAAGCATGAAGGATAGCGAACTCTTGACCAGTATTTGGGTTTGTAAAAGAATAAGTGATATCCTGTAGGTTATTTTCCGTATTTGATTCTCCATTGGGTGGTTCATTTTCCGAAGTAATATCTTCAGCTATTTGTTCACTTTTCATCTTTGTATCTTCTTTCGCTTGTTCTGTTTCCTCACAGGCTGATAAAACAAGTATTAATAGTAGAATAAAAACCAGATTTATAGCTTTATTTGTGATATTCATGTCCATAATCTCCTTTTTCAACTATTAGTTCTATCTCCAGTGGTCACTGGCCATGCAGTTCCCCAATCATAACCGAGAGTAAAGTAACCCTAACCGAGAATAAATCTTGCTTGAACGAGAGTAACTGGCCTAAATGAGAGTAAAAGTGGTCTATCCGAGAATATTGTTTGGCTGAACGAGAATAAGCCTTACTTATCCGAGAGTATTGCCCGGCTATCCGAGAGTAACGCCTCAACCAATAGCCAAGTGATTATTGACCAAGCCTTTCCACCAATCATACCCAGAATAAAATACCTTTACCCGAGAACAAATTCTGGTTGAACGAGAGTTTATCTACCTATACTTTCCAATTATTATAAAAGTTTCATTATATATTATTTTTTATTAGTACTTTTGATAAGTTAGAAGGAATAAATTGGATTTTACCGTATTATATAAATATGGTGTTTTTAACAAAATAAAATCCTGAATTGAGTGGATAAATGAAACCTATTTTACTTTTTATATTGCTACTGAATTGTCTAGTGCTTATTGTTGTCGGCTTTTATTTTCGAAAAAAGAAAAACAGAAAATTAGAAGGCACTACATCCATCGTAGTGGGAATACTAGGAGCTTTGTTTGGGCTGGGATATCACTTTTTTAAAATCTTATAGAAAGAGGAGAAAACATGGAATGTATAGGATTCACGTATCTAAAGCGTTTAAAGGTGCTATAAAAGGAGCCTTTTGGGGATGTATTGCCCTAACATTTCAGATCCTCTTTATGTTAGGTAGTTTTCTATTTAAAATTTATCTTTTAGATTACAGATTTGAAGATGGAGAATTACATCTACCAATAGAAGCTTATATGAATGAAATAATCTCCTGAATGAAGAAAGTGGGCTATTATGCAATTATTGAAAAAAGGATTGATAAGGGGAGTAGCTCTATTTTTGGTACTGCAAATATTCTCCGTGGGAGCGAACGGGTTGGTTGGTCATTGGCACGACACTCTAATTAATGGTTTAATCCTATTTTTTTTCGGAACGGCTAGTGTCATCTATCAGATAAAAAAATGGAGCTTTTTAAAACAAGTCGTTGTACATTATATTGCCATGCTACTTCCTATTTTTCCAACCATGTTATTAAGTGGTTCTTACGCTTTAAATTCTGTTACTGATTTTTTAAAGGTATATCTAGAATTTAATCTGTCTGGCGTTATGTTATTTTTCTTCACATTTATTATTTTTAATTTATACCGGAAGCTTAAGAATAAGAAAACAACAGTAGTTTAAATCAACTGAATCCTTGATATATACAGTCATCCTAGAGTAGGGTGGCTGTTTTTTACTTGCTTAAAGCCAGACCTCACTCTTTCCCACACTAATACTCTAGTAAGTTAAAGTTTATTCTTTTAATTTCAACAATTAGATGGCATAATAAGAGTATAGAAGAAACGGAGGCAATAGCATGATTGGAATAATAGATTATGGAGCAGGCAATTTACATAGTGTGTTAAAGGCGATTGCCCGATTAGGATATGAAACGAAACTGATTACAAACCCAACGGATCATGATGATCAGATTACGAAATTGATCTTGCCAGGTGTGGGGAATGCCAAGGTTGCGATGAACGTGTTGAACCATACAGGCTTAAGTGAATATATGAAGGAACAAGTAGAAAAAGGAATGCCGCTTTTAGGAATTTGCTTAGGGATGCAGCTGCTACTCGAGGAGAGTAAGGAAGGGAATGTTCCTTGCTTAGGTTTTTTACCGGGTACTGTTCCGATGTTTGATGACAGTATAGAAAAGGTTCCGCATATGGGCTGGAATCAAGTAAAAGATGTTCAAGGTCATTTTCTCTTTAAGGAGATCCCGGATTTAACTGACTTCTATTTTGTACATTCATACTACGCTGAGCCATCCAAGGAGGAGCATATTCTTGGAACGACTAACTATGGAACAGACTTTGCATGTGTGATTGGCAATGAACAGGTGATGGGAGTTCAGTTTCACCCAGAAAAAAGCGGGAAATACGGGATTCAGCTGCTAGATAATTATTGTAAGCAAGGAGTTATGAGAGATGCTTAGAAAACGAATCGTTCCTGCCATCGACGTACTAGATGATAAGGCAGTAAAATATGTGCAGTTTCGTAATCCAACTATTATCGGAGATCCTGCTGAGCTTGGGCGCAAGTATTCGGAGGACGGGGCAGATGAATTAATTTATCTGGATACCACTGCTTCCTTAAAGGATCAGGATTTAAAAATTGAGTGGATTCGGAGAGTTGCAGAGCAAGTATATATTCCATTCTCGGTAATTGGTGGCGTACGGACGATTGATGACTTCAAAAGACTTCTTCGAGCAGGAGCTGACAAGGTAGGGGTAAACTCGGCTGCTGTCCAGCGACCAGAGCTGCTGAAAGAGGCAGCAGAAATCTTTGGAAAGCAATGTGTCGTCCTCGGCTTAGATGCAATGCCTATTTATGAGGATGAAGAAATCGTGCGCTGGGAGGTCTACACGCATTCTGGTCACGAAAAGACAGGGATGGACGTGGTAGAGTGGGCTCAGCAGGCAACAGAGCTTGGTGCAGGGGAAATTATTTGTACTAGCATTCATAAGGATGGAATGAAGAATGGCTACGATGTTCAGTTGATCAAGCTGCTTTCTGAAAAAGTACATGTGCCAATCATAGCCTCCGGTGGTGCTGGGAAGCTAGAACATATCGAAGAAGTATTCTCCGAAGGGCAAGCAGACGCGGCACTTGTTGCCTCCATGATTCACTACGGAGATTATACAATTGGAGAAATTAAAGAATACTTGCGTGAGAAAAACATTAACGTACGATTATAATAAAAAGATAGTAAGGAGAAGGGCTCCTTACTATCTTTTTCACTTTTCATAACCTAACACTTTTCCTTCCACATTCTCCAGAGGCAAGACACCAAAATCCCTACTGTCGACGCTTCTCCACCAGTTATCTCCTAGGACAAACACAGTGTTTTCTTCTACTTTTACCGGCTCCATAGAAGTTGCAAAATATTCTTTCCAAGAGTCATCATCGCCTCTATTAACAGGATCAACTTTCTCGAAGTATTCCTCTTGTTCCATTCCCTTATTTAAAGCTTTAGAATAAAAAGTATCTAATTTTTTCCCATCGATAAATACTTGACCATTTTTTATTTCTACCGTTTCTCCCTCTAAACCAACTACCCTTGAAAGGTAATAATCGGGCATAACGTAATTAGGGTTACTCGAGAATGTGAAGTCAGGTGATCTGTAGTAGATAACATCTCCTCGTCTTACTTCCTTGTTATTAGGGTCAACGACTAATTGTGAATGGGTGTATGTGTCGTAATCGTGGTTGCCTCTATCCATATTGTCTATATGCCAATCCACTAACAAGTAGTTATCAAGAGGGTCCACTGATTCGACCTTTGGTTTTGTAACAGTGTCAGCGACCATTTCTACTTCATTTGTAGAAACCTCAAGATTTTCAAACATCTCAGGTCCCTCTTTCATAAAATATAGATACATTTCTTCATTCGGTGTTTGCGTTGTCGTTTTAATTGCATCACCTGTTTCTTTAGAGTAAATAAAGTCATCATTATTAACACTAAATTTCAAGCCGTTATGCTCGTTAAACAATTGTTCCACATATTCTTTATCAATATTTGTATATATCGCGCTTACTAACTGGTCATCGAAAAAGGAGAAACTCACTTGCCCTCCATAATTCAAAGTGAAGTCTGAACCTAATCCATCTATATAGCCTATCAGATAGTCATCTCCAAATTGCTCTATAATTCTTGATGGAGCATCTCCTAATCTTATTCCTTGAAGACTTAGAGAGCCATTCTCTTCAGTGATTTCCGGCTGACTATAATCTACTATAGATCCTTGTAAAGGAAATTCCTCGCTTCTCAAGTTTTGATCTACCATATATAGAAATTCTGCTTTTTCTAACATCCACTGATTTTCAGAAGAAAAGGACAAGGTTAGCTGTTCTCCTTCCCATGAAGCCTCTATTAGCTGATTCGCATCACGTGTATATATAAACCGACCATCAAAATCACTGTTTATAGAAGTGAAGAAAGTAAAGCCATCATACTCGTCGAACAAAGTATTAAAGTAATTCGGATCTACATGTAGGAAAGTAAGGAGCTCAAGTTTATCCTCTTGGAAATAAAACCTTGCTCGATCGTCATATTCTAGTACTAATTTTCCGTCCTCTTTTGACGTTTGATAATCCTCTCCGAAGGCTGTAATCACATCTTCCTGAGAATCACCTAATGTAACACTATTTAAATAGAGAACGCCTTTTTCCTCGGAAATAGTTGGTTTCATAAAATTGGACGATTCTTGTAGAGGGGAGAGCTCAGTAGCATTCCTTAGAAAGAACAACATACTGAAAAGTAGAGCAGCTGTAATCGCAACATATTGCCATTTGATTTTCGGTTTTCGTTGTTTTCTTTCTATTTCATGTAACACATTTCCAATGACTCGTTGTTTGCTTTCATGTAAATCCTTCACTTTCGAAGGGAAATAATTACTCATTCAATAGCACCTCCCACTCGATTCCTTTCAGCTGATTTTTTAACAGTTCTCTTCCTCTTCTTAGCCTAGTTTTTACGGTGCTTTCAGGAATGGACAACAGCTTCGCCACTTCAGGAATCGTCATTTCATTAAAATAAAAATAGATAAGAATTTCACGATGCTTCAAGGGTAACTCAAGTATTGCATCTCCTATCATGGTCTTTTCATCTTGATGAACAAGGCTGTCTTTATTGATCTTAGAAGCAGGAGGGGATAGCTTTTGCTGAAGCAAAACTTTTTTATAGGCCCAGCTTTTCAAATAATCCTTGCTTTTATTCACGGTCATTCGAGTTAAGTACGCTTTTAACTCTCCACGCTCCTCGTAGTTCTGAAGATGATAGAACTTTATAAAAACATCCTGCACAATGTCTTCTGCAGAATGAAGATCTCTAACGTAACCATAAGCAACCCGAATTAAGGGCTCTGTATATTGAAGCATTATTTGTTTTAGCTTTTCACTCGTTATCAACCCTGAATCCCCCTTTCTCTATATAGTAAACGATTGAAGAATTGTGAAAGTTTGTTTTTACCATAAAATACTTTTATCGGAAGGATAAAGCCTTTATTTTAGCGAACTAAACGGTATTGGAGGGATTCATGTGGATATATTTGAAGAGGTAGTTCGTGGGGAAGAATCTCCTACGAGAAAAAGAAAAGGGTACACGCAGATTTCCTATGAAAGGTTGAAGGTGCCTGAGCTTATAAAAGAGGAACTATCACCCATTGCTCAATTCATATTAGCGCCGTTTCTGTTCGTTGGTATGGACGGAGAATTTAGTATCCCTTTTCAAGATACCAAAACAGAAGAGTTGATTCTTTCCAAAATAGCTCCTCATTTTCATTCTGTTAGAAAAATAAACAATGGAAATGAACTTTATATGACAATGAAAGATATAAAAGAGAGTTCTATAAATATATTTCGCCAGTTAGTAGAAGAAGGGAAGATGAATCCTATTGTAGAGGACATCTATTCTCCCGGAAACCGAAGTTGGGGAGGGAATTTTCCATCAAAAGAATATCGAGTAGATCTTGAGTTGATAAATACATCAATTAAGTACTACATATTAGCCTTATGGGATTTTTTTGAGTGTACTTTCCTACAAGCAAACGATGGGATGGTAATTGTACCAAGTGACTGGTCATTTGATGAATCCTTTAAAGAAAAAGTTGCTGTTCAGTCATTTGCCGGTGTTTGTGAGGAGATGATTGTAACGATTAACTGTGAAACGAATAAAATTGCTTCTATTTATATCAAATAAAACATTAGAAAAAATTGCAAAGGGGAAACTTGCATGAAAAAGTATCTCTTCATCTTAGGTGTAATGTTCGTATTGGGGGCTTGTATCCCTAAAAACTGGCCCTCCTCTCCTGCTTTTGAACAGGTGGAGGGGAGAGTGTCTATCGGAGAGCAAGCCTATCCTATGATAGTTGATCAGTATGAATGGAAGGAAAAGAATATAGAGGTAAGTAAATTTGGCGGATCGGATATATATGTATTGGCAGAAGATTTCCCAACATTAGAAGTGAGCAAAGAGGAGAAGCTAACAATTGATATAGATCAATCCCCATCTTCGATAAAGGTAACTCAATATAATGAAGATGGAACAAGCAAAGAAATTTCGATAACGGACAACCAAATACAGGTACCGATCGAAGAGGGTCACTATATTTTTGAGGTGCAAGCAACGTGGAGTCAAGGAGAGTATATTTTTATATTTGATTTAGAAAAAAACTGACTACTATCTTAATCGTAGTTCTAGAGCAAGGAACCATCCTGTGTTTCTTACATATACTATTTTTGGGGTGAGTATATGCCGAGAGTAAAATACCGTGATTCAGATGTGGACCTAGTGGCAAGGATGATGAGGGCGGAAGCAGAAGGCGAAGGTCAGCAGGGGATGTTATATGTTGGCAATGTGATTGTGAATCGCCTAGTATCCAATTGCTTAGACTTTGTAGATTTACGTACGATAGAGGATGTCATTTATCAAGTACAAGGAAATAACTATGCTTTTGAAGCTGTGCAAAAAGGGAATTTATTCTATCAAAGAGCTAGACCCACGGAAAAAACCCTAGCGAAAAGAACGCTAGATTATTGGAGAGAACTGCCGGCGAAATACGCTTTGTGGTACTTTAATCCATATGCGCCATGTCCCGATACATGGTATGGCCAGCCGTTTGCAGGACAATATAAGCAGCATTGTTTTTACGAGCCTGCTGCCGGGACGTGCGAGGGTGTTTATCAAGGGTAACGATAACATTTCACTAAGAAAGCAGGTGAGTAGCTGAGAGCTACTACACCTGCTTTTTTGGGTTTTATTCAATAATCGTCCAGCCTCGCTGAACTGCCACTTCTCGTAGTTTCTCCTCTGGTCTTACAGCAACCGGGTTTCCGACAAGTTCTAAAATATGTAAGTCTGAATAGCTGTCTCCATATGCATAGCTGTTTTCCCAATCGACATCCTGGCCCTCAAGCAATTGTTTTATTTTAGAAGCCTTCGTCGGTCCATTCACATGTTCAAGTGGAAGGGAGGTGTCCACTTTATCAGATGTGAACTTAATCTCCGTCCCAACAATCTTTTGAAAAGGATAATCTGCTACTACCTGCTCTAAAAATTGTGTGTAGGCTCCTGAAACGAGATAAATTTGTACATTGTCCTCGTGATGCTTATGTAATGTATCAATCACTTGTTTGTTTATATTAGCTGTGATGGCTGCCTTGAACTCTTCAAAGTAGCTCATTATTTCTAGCTTACTTAAGCCTGTAAATGCTTCTAGATAGAGCTGCATCGACTTCGCTCGCATTTTGGCCTTCGGATATAGCTTTACCTTGCTCGCTAAGTATGGGAGAAGGATAGCTCTGTGAAAAATTGGATATTTGTCTTGATAGACTGGATGCTCCTTCAAATGATTCATTAACAGCTTGAAGGTTTCCTCTGCATAAATGGTTCCGTCAAAATCATAAATAGCTACTCGCAAAATAAATCCCCTCTCTAACTTTCAAGTTTAGCGGAAAATGATCTCTTTCCACCAACCTATACTATCAGTGTACAGATAAAAGGTCCAAAATACCATTTCAAAAACTTGAAAACTGCTTGCAAATCGCAAGTAAATGCAGTCTATACGTAAGTATAACGGATGCAATCGCAAGTCACCTTTACTAATTCGAAAGTAAACTTAGAAGAACCGCAAGTAAATTAATTCTAATCGCACGTATTACCATTTTCTTACCATTCCCAACTCGCTCCACTATAAGAAAAGGGTGTCCGTTTAGGACACCCTTTTGACTTATTGCTTGTACATTGGGCCTTGAGCTGTACCATAAGAACTCATGATTTGTTGCATAGTTTGCTCATCAAAGCGTGGTACTTGATACCAGCCATTCTTATTCGCATAAAGTGATAGCTCATACGCCATTTCGATACAGTTCGGAACTGAATCTTGCAAAACACGACGTACAACAGGGTTTGTAGCTTCTAATGCAGCTGTTACTTTCCCTGTTGCAGCTGCTTTTGCCGATCCTAATAAGAATCCTGTGATTAACTCATCGCTAATCTCATTTGGTCCTTGGATTGGTTTTTTCGGCTGTGATGGAGTTAATCCATACTTTGTATCATTGTCTGTTTGCATCTTATAAGATGTTGTAGTGGTAGATGGATCTTTCCCTGTTTGTAAGCATTCTACAAGGGAATTGTATTCAGCTAATGTAAAGGCATATTGACGGTCCACGATGTTTAACAGCTCTTGGTCTTGAATATGTTGACGAAAGATTGTTTTTTGGTTAAGGGCACCGATCATTGCAGAAAGGATTTCTTTAACATCTAACAGTTCATGTGCACCATGGTTGAATTGCGGTACTACTGCTTGACCATTCTCCGACTGACTGTGATTCTGGCTGTATGCGTTTTGATCCAAATTAATTTCCTCCTTTTAAAAAATGGTTTGAAACATAAATAGTTTGAACCTAAGGAGCAGAAGTATGTATGTAAATGAAGAGAAGAAAAGCAGTTTATAGCTGTTATAAGGAAAAACAGTGGAAGATTTAAAATAGGGTAGTTAGAACCTAGGAGAGGCATGTTTTCTTAGAAAATTTATCAAAATTATAGATAGGAGCCACCTTATTTTTAAAGCCCAGGTTCTCCGCTGCGTCGGACGCTTGGAGTGGAGGCCAACAGGATGTTGGTCAGGAAAACGTTGTCACACGATGTGACGTTCTTAGTTTTCCCTCCACAAGGCAAGCCAGCACCCAACGCTTTCGCGTGTGGCTGTGCTGTCTCGCCTGTCACCCTTACTCCCACAGGAGTCGCCGACGCTGCTACGAACCAATAGTTAATACTACTAACAGTATTTTAACTGATTCTACAACCATAAGAGCTTCTCGTTTGATATGTCCTAACCGCTTTTGCCCAGTTTAAATTATTTTACTTCCAAGGAAGCAACTAAATGGAACAGTAGGTTATACAAGAATTGATAAGCTTCCAAAATCGTGAAGTTTTCATCAAAACCATCGATGTAGTTTAATGGTAAATTGATTTCCCATAAACCTTCTCCGCTTGAAAAAATCATACTATATTTCATCTTTTCGCTATGATAATGCTCATCAAGGAATTTACGGATTGCCTCTCCATACTTCTTCTGTACGGAAAGACCGAATAAAGCAGTATAAACTTCAAAAACTTCATCAAACTCTAAAGTAATCGAGTCAGTTTGTAAAATAGAAAAACTGTTTGATTCTACATACATAAATTCATTCACGCGTTGCATAAAATGATTTAGCGAATTTTGTAGGAATTCCTCGTTCTCTTTCGCAATCAGCTCTTCTGTTTCTTTATCAAGGCGCTCAATCACACTGTTCTTTGAAATAATACCTGTTTCAAATACAGTCAAATTTACATCGGATGTCAGCAAGCCTTGATCTTCAGCAAATTTCTTCTCTTGATTGGTTAAGAAAATAATGTCAGTTGCTTCGTTAATTTTTTTCTCTAGTGTTTTTTTAATCAAAATAATCGTTCCTTTCTTCTTCGGCGATAGTTTGCAAATCGTAAGCATCAATTATGTAGATGGGATACTCATTTTTTTCGACGTATTGTTCCGCTAATTTTTTTATGTACTTAGGAGATCCTTCGTTTTCTTCATCATACACGAGAAGCATCGCATCTGTATTACGTATTAAGAACTTATTTTTTTCAATAAATTGCCAAGGAGCCTCATATGGTTTCTTTGTTAGGGCTGTCTGGTAATCCGCCATTGCTAATAGTCTTTGATATTTTTCTTGTTTTTGCTCATTCCAATTTTTTTCTTGTTCTAAGAAAGGGGTGATGACGGCATATTTTAAGTGAGGATATTCTTCTTTCAGCTCTATCACAAGTTCTGCAGTCCATGTTTCTACTCCTTGCTGACCACTTAGAATAATCCATTCTAAATCTTCCTCTAGAAATTGTCGAAGTTGATTTTCAAGTGCTTTTTTAATAATCGTAATACCGGGATGGCTGTCTTGAAAGATGCCAAGCTCATGTGCCTTGTAGCCCGTCACCAGTAATCTCTTTACCATACAATCATTCCTTCGTGAATCGTTGTAAATGTGTCCATCTATACCATCTTCTCATAAACTGTAGGGATTGCAAAGAAAGGATGATGTGTGTGGCAGATAAAAAATCACATGTTGGGTATATTAGTCATTTTGAAGGTTACTTAAATGAAAAAGCTAAGGAATTACTTGGGTACCATGTAGCAGTGCAAACAACTAGGAATGTGTTGACGGGGAAATTAACCTCCGTAACTCCAGACCATATTATGTTAGATGTGACAGGAGTGCCATTTTATATCCGAGTTCAGCAAATAGTATGGATTTCTCCAACTATTGCAAAATAAGAAGGGATGATTGATTGTTTAATCGGATTGACAAGTTACTCATTGATCTGCCGAACCTAGAATACGGGGATGCAAATGCTGCTTCAGCAGTCCAAGAGCTTCTAGGTGGAAAATTTGGCGAAATGTCCACACTAAATAATTATATGTACCAATCCTTTAATTTTCGTGGCAAAAAGAAGCTAAAGCCTTTCTATGACTTAGTTGCTAGTATTACCGCAGAGGAATTTGGCCATGTGGAATTGGTGGCGAATACCATCAATCTCTTGCACAAAGGAACGAGCTTTGCGGGGGATCCAGATATCACACCATTGCAGGACGCAAAGGATAAGCGGAATACGTATGCCTTTATTGCGACAGCTCAGACATCCTTAGCAGGAGACTCTATGGGAAATCCATGGCGAGGGGATTATGTATTTTCGAGTGGTAACCTTGTACTAGATTTACTTCACAACTTCTTCTTAGAATGCGGTGCCAGAACGCATAAGATGAGAGTATATGAAATGACCGAGCATCCTACTGCTAGAGAAATGATTGGCTATCTGCTAGTGCGAGGTGGCACGCATATTATCGCGTACGCAAAAGCTTTAGAGATGGCTACAGGTGCAGATGTAACGAAAATGCTTCCAATCCCGAGCTTAGACAATCGAGCATTCGACCACGCGAAGAAATATGAAGACCGAGGCTATGGAAATGTATTATTTACATGGAATAACGTAGGTGACTATAAAGACATAGATAAGATTTGGAAGGGCCAAAACCCGACAAGCGGAGATCAATTGTTTGTTAAAGAAGGAAGTCCGAAAGGCTATAAGATACCTGAGTTAGATGAGCTACCAGAAGAATTCGCCCCTGGCATCGGTCCAGAAGAATTTCAAGCAATTGCAAAGAGACTTATGTGGACAATGTAAAAAGGATGGGTACACCACTTTGGAGTGGTGTTTTTTTATGGAAAATATAGCTTAATTAGTCTTACTTTTGCCTATTGTAGCTTTGAAATAATTTAATTGAGATTATTTCTCCTCTAGTATTTCTTTGGGGTTAAATGTTTTTTCGTTAGATATTTTAATTAATGTAAATAGTCGGAAGGGCATATAGGTATGTTTGTTGAATAATTTACTTTAAAGAGAGAGTGAGAGGTTTCAATAGAGTGGAAAAACATTATGAGGGGCATATTAACAATGCAATTTTACGGGCTAAAGGTCATCAGGATTAGCTTTTTAGAGGGTGCATTAGAAAGAAGTAAGGTAAGGAGAATTGTACTTAAAGTATAAAGTATTTTGATTCAAGAAGAATAAGGGGGAAGCAATTCTGGAGCCTGGGAAAAAATTAAAAGATTTAACATTAATCGATATAATTAATCGAAAGATGAATTTTATGAAATCTCAACAAACAATTCATTTTGATAATACTGGCGAGTTACAAGCATATAACGATATGATTCAAGATATTGATAAAATGACTGAAGATGAGTTTGTAAATAAGTATCTAAAAATTGTTAAAGATATTGAACTAAAATTTTCTCAAAATGAGATAATTAGTCAAGAAGATAACCATAAGATGGGCGGATATAGTAATGGAGTTGTTAACGTTCTGTTGTTAATTAACCCATTATACGAGGAAAAATTAAGTTTGTGGGGTTTTTGTTCCGATGAATTAATAAACAGACTTAAAGAGTAATTCAATAACACAACTAGTTATATGGTTGAATATTGGATACTCATAATAATTGATATAAAAAGCCTTATCCGGATAATTAAATATTTGGACCATCTTTGTTCCAAATAAGGGTTTTATATTCCATTAAGATCAGCATTTGTAGGCAATGGACGTGATTGCCTGATTGAAGATACAAGAGGGGTAGAATGTGAATGTTACTAGTTCACATACTCGCTGTTTATTTTGAAGAATGGAAGAAGTACTTCTTTAATTAAGTATATAAAAACAGGATAAAAAGGGGGAATGTAAATGTATGAACATACTTTTGTGAAAATCGAATTAATTGGTGGGATGAAACTAAAACCAAAAACAGATTACCACGAAATCGTTTACGACTATGAAAAAGAAGGGTGGGAGTTAGTTCAAATTTTTGCACCTTCGACTAAAGGTTATGGACTTGAAGAGTATTATGAGTTAATATTCAAACGGAAAAAGATGGAATGATTTTTCTGTTTTGTTGGGCAAATGACGAGGGGGCAATATATGAAAATTATGCTATTAGGGATAGCTGTTATACTTATCGGCATTGCAATATTATCAGCATATAGTTCAACGGGACTTGGATATTTAAGTGGAACAAGAATAGGACTTGGTATATCTTTTTTAGGTTTATTTATTACAATAGCGGGTTGCTTTACTAACCAGAAAAATTAATTCTTTTTTGATTAATGGGGCTTTCTTAACGGAGACAGCAAAAAAATACTGTGCGCATTTTCATTTTTCCAATCAAGCCCTCTAAAAATCATTCAAAAAGAAGTTACCAGTCCTATAGCTCCCTAAGAAAAAATTTCATCGTTTGTATGCTCATTTCTAACGGTGACTTAGCATACCCTGTATTTTTCCAATGATAAATTAAGCCCATCGTGGCACTGGAGCAAAACGAATAATATAGCTCATAATCTATTTTTTCTTTGATATGTTTTAAAATAATTTTTTTAGGAAATTCCATATAAGTTTCAATAAAGTACGTCATATATTTAAAAGGAAGCCGATTTGAAAATAGAACATCATAAAAAGACTGATGCTTTAATATATGCTCAAATATATCAACTAAGCCTTCCTTATCTTTTGAAATTAGCCTCTCAAAAGCCTCTGCATATTCTTTATGTAAATCACTCATAATCTTTCTAAAAAACTCTTCTAATAATTCATCTATATTGGAGTAATGTGTGTAAAAGGTCGAACGATTCACCTTTGCAGCGCTACATAATTTGGTGACTGTAATATCATCAAAATCTTGTTTCATTATAAGCTCTAATAACTTTTCGAATAATATCTTTTTCGTTTTAATTACACGTAAATCTTGCTCATTCAATTGGATTGCCAGCTCCATTACTAAACACTTTTTCTAAATTTGTTGGATAAACTCCTAAAATTCTTAGGTTGTCGTGTAAGTTTTTCTTTACTAAGTTAATATTTTACCATAGAACAATAAATGAATAATATTGTGTAGGGGGAATAATTCATGAAAAACGTCGTAGTAATTACAGGTGCAGCAACTGGCTTAGGTAGAGCAACAGCTTTAAAATTAGCAAAAGAAAGTTATAAGTTAGTAATTGTGGATTTCAACGAAGAAGAAGGTTTGAATACCAGAGATATGGCGAAGGACTTAGGAGCAGAAGCGATTTTTGTGAAAGCTGATGTGTCTAACGAAGAAGATGTTAAAAATTATGTAGCGAAAGCTGTTGAGGCATTTGGTACGATTGATTATTTCTTGAATAATGCTGGGATTATGATTCCTTTCCGCTTAGTACATGAATATGATTCAAATGAATATGATCGTGTGATGAACATTAATGTAAAGGGAGCATTCTTGGGTATTAAATACGTGATACCAGTTATGCTAGAGAATGGTGGCGGTACGATTGTTAATACTGTATCCTCTAACTCCTTTAAACCAACTGCATATAACGGTCTTTATTCGGCTACGAAACATGCTGTTAACGGAATTACAAAATCGATCGGTCAAGATTACCAAAACAAAAATATCTTTGCTGTAGGTGTTGCTCCAAATAACATGAAAACGAACATTTCAGCAAGCGCTGCTGTAACGATGAATGAAGAAATTGGTTTAGCGATCCATGCTACTACTCCACCAAATATAGCAGCTACTGCAGAAGAGGTTGCGGAAGCAATGATTTTTGCAATGAAAAACGGAAAATTACTAACTGGTTCTACGATTAACTGTGCTGGTGGTCAAATCTTAATATAAATCTCGCTCTAATGCCAAATGGTGAATTGTTTAAAACAATTGACCATTTGGCTTTTTTTATGCAATGAAAGGATAAAATTCCATGCAAAGCCAAAAACATTTCAGGTCATAGCTATGCTGCAAAGAGAATAAAAAATATCATTGCACTCCTTTGAGGACAATGATATTTTCTCTTTCTAATCTTTCAGAATGGTTATGCTCCTAGCTTCCTCCATATTCCGGACACCCGCCAAGGTCATGGAAGTTTTAAATTCATCTAATATTTGCGATAACACCGTTTCGACTCCTTGCTGACCGTTATAGGCAAGTCCCCAAAGTACAGGACGCCCAATACAAACTGCTGTCGCGCCTAATGCGAATGCTTTCAGTGCATCAATTCCTCTTCTGATACCGCTGTCAAATAAAACAGGAATTTTTCCATCTACCACTTCTACAATCTTGGGCAATGCATCGATGCTAGCGATGGTTCCGTCTAGCTGTCTACCACCGTGATTGGAAACAATAATGCCATCTAATCCAAATTCTATTGCTTGAAGGGCATCGTCTGGGTGTAAGATTCCTTTTAATAAAATAGGGAGACTCGTCCTTTTTCTTATTTCCGCAACATCACTCCAGTTTAAGGTAGGGTGATTTATGTTCTCGATAATTCCTTGAACAATTGCTTCCTGTTCATTCGTTTGTAAAGAACTCATAAATACTGGATCGGATGTATAATTCCCTTGTCCATAGCCGCATGAAAGGGGAGAATACCCATTCCGAACATCCTCTTCCCGCCAGCCTAGAATAACTGTATCAACAGTTAGAACGATTGCCTCATAGCCGGCCTTTTCAGCCCTTCTAACCAAGCTGTACGCAACTTCTTTATTGCTTTGCCAATATAATTGGAACCATTTGGAACTATCAGGTGCACTTACAGCTATTTCCTCAATGGAGTAGCTAGAAACCGTACTTTGCATATAATTGTACCCCAATTTTTTGGCAGCTTTAGCGACTGCAATCTCACCATCCGGATGGGCAATCTTATTGACTCCGGCTGGAGCGATAAATAGAGGATGGGGATATGTTTTACCGAAAAGCTTTACTTGTAAATCTAACGTGGAAACATTGTTTAGAAACCTTGGGAGGATTGAGTATTTTGCAAATGCATCCGTATTTTTCTTGTAGGTTTCTCCTCTACTGGCCGAGCCGTAAATGTAACCGAATGGCTCGTTCTCTAGCTTTTCTTTAGCCAATGCCTCTAGCAATTCATAGGAAAGAGGCCCTTTATCTATTTTCATCTTATTGATTCGTAAATCATTATTTATTGTGCGTTCCATCTTCATTCCTCCAACTCAAACAGCTCCAATTTTGCAATACGGTTCATCGCTTCCTCTAGACGGTCCTCGTCTACTAATAGTCCGACTCTCACGTAGCCTTCTCCATGTGGTCCAAAGCCATTTCCTGCGGCAACTGCTACATCTGCCTTTTCTAACAATAGATTAGCGAATTCCTCGCTCGTATATCCATTAGGTACAGGTAACCAAGCGAAGAAGGACCCTGGTGGAGCTTTTATTTCCCAGCCGATTCGTTTAGCTGCCTGTACAAGCGTATTTCTCCTACGCTCATAGAGATCGACTAATTTGGCCACACATTCTTGATTTTCCTTTAAGGCTACTGCTGCGGCTGTTTGGATAGCTGGGAATAAGCTGACGAATAAATGGTCTTGGATCAGGTTAATTGCTTCGATTATCTCTTCATTCCCAACTACAAATCCTACTCGCCAACCAGCCATATTATACGTTTTAGATAGCGTGTACATTTCTACACCGACATCCTTTGCTCCTGGAGTTTGCATAAAGCTCAATGGCTTTTTACCATCAAAGCCAATTGCTCCGTAAGCAAAGTCATGCACGACGGCTATGTCATGGTCCTTTGCAAGCTGCACTGTCTCCTCGAAGAATTCTTCCGTAGCGACAGCGCCAGTTGGGTTGTTTGGATAGTTTATATACATTAACTTAGCATGTTTCTTTTGTTGCTCTGTTAGTTTGCTGAAGTCAGGCAGATAATTATTTTCCTCCAAAAGGGGCATAGTATCAAATCGAACATCAGCAAGGCTAACTCCAGACAAGTAATCAGGATAACCAGGGTCCGGCAGTAGCATCAGCTCTTGCTCGTTCATTAACGCAAGCGGCAGCTCCACTAAGCCAATCTTCGCTCCAGATAAAATAGCGATCTCTTTATCTGGATCAAGGGATACTCCATACTCTTTTTGATAAAAATCAGCGGCCGCCTGTTTTAGCTCGGAAGTTCCACGAAACGGGGAGTATTTATGATTAAGAGGGAGCTCGGCAGCATCCTGCAACGCTTTCACAATGTGAGAAGGAGTAGGCTGATCTGGGTTCCCTTGTCCTAAATTAATCACATCTCGGCCTTCTTCAACAGCCTTCGCAACCCTTTTAACTAGGGTCGCAAAAAATTGAGGCGGGAGGTTCTGCAAACGATTAGAAATTTTCATATCTATGTACCTCTTTTTCTAAATAATAAATTTTCATAACTCTCCGTATGGGTATCTATTTGTTATTTTATCATGAATTAAAAATAGGTGTGAAAACATTCTGAAAAATAGTATCTCGATAGGGACTGGATTTAAAGATAATGGATGTGAGAGTAGAAACCTTTTAATCTCTAAATTCTCTAGTTGAGCATGATATGTGCAATTGTAGAAGGGAGCCTACTTTAGGTGGGGAAATGAGAAATGATTCTTACAAAAAATGTTTTCTATGTAATGAAGCTTCCCTAAGCAAATGAGTCTACTGTTGAATAAGTTAGTTTTAATGGAATATTTCCAATTAACTCACTAGAAAGGTTGTTAAAACTAGGTTATGAAAACAATTATATTTATAGGCTGTAATAAATCAGGATCAAGTAGGGAGGCGATAAAAGCAGCGGAAAGGCTAGGGTTTTTTACCATATTGTTTACAGATAGAGAATATATGTTTAAGAATAGAATTGATTATCCAGATGTTCACAGAATGATTCTTACGGAATTGAGTAATGTTGATTTATTAATAGAAAATATAAAAGCAGTCCAAGATCAAGGGAAAGATATAGCAGCTATAATAAGCTTTATTGATCCTTACGTACATGTAGCTGCACAGCTGTCAAAAGAATTTGAAATAACAGCTGTTCCGCCAGAGCCATTAGCGAAAATGGAGGATAAGCTCTCCACACGTGAATTACTAAAAGACCTATCAGTATCTCCTTATTTTGCAAGGATTGAAAAAGAAGAAGCATGGAAGGAAACTGTCGAAAAACAAGCTGCATCATTTCCTCTCATTGTAAAAACACCTGTTTCGACTGGTTCAAAAGATGTGTTATTAGTCAAAAATAAAAAACAACTAATCCGTTCCATCAATAATTTTTTCAAAAAAGGCAACAAGGAGGTGTTAATGGAAGAATATTTAGAAGGACCTCAATATTTGATTGAGGCCTGTGTATATAAGGGTCAGGTGCAAATAATAGCAGTTATTGAGCAAGAGATCACCTTTTCTGAACGTTTTATCGTTACCGGATACTGCTTGTTGGGGAGCATGGATAAAACGTTTTATGACGAGCTCTATAAAACGGTTTGTGTGATTTTAGACCGTTTTAACCTGAAAAATGGTTCTTGTCATTTAGAGATGAGGCTGGTTAATAACCAGTGGAAATTAATTGAAATAAACCCTCGCATTTCTGGAGGGGCGATGAATAGAATAATAGAAATAGGAACTGGCATTAATTTAGTGGAAGAGACAATTAAAATCTTTTTAGGACAAGAGCCTAACTTCGAAAGAAAATATAGCAAGTTTGTGTTCGCGCAGTACTTAATAAGCGATGCGACTGGAAAATTACTAAAGGTGACAGGGAAAAACCGTTGCTCGAGGGTACCCGGTGTAGAGGAAGTTTTTATAAAACCGAAAAAAGGGAAAATCCTTCATCCGCCGCTATCCATGGGGGACCGCTATGGATATGTATTAGCAGCTTCAGATGACAAAGAAGAGGCAAGAAGTATTGCGAAAGAGGCTGCAAAAGAAATTCAGTTTTACATTGAACCAATAGAATAGGAGGGGATAAACAATGATGAAACATGGACAATCGGAGGGAGAATACAATATTGCATCCATTTTGGAATTAATCTACGAAATGCAAAGGAAAGCAAAATTGCCATTCTTTAAAGACATACTTCACGATACTATTCCAGTTGTATTTACTACTTTAGATGTTGCCAATCCATATGTTGCTTATGCATCTTCCCCGACATCTGACTCCCTGTTTAGTACTTGCTATTTCCGTATAGAAGCTGTAACCCACTCGCTTGTCCATTTGTCCTTGTTATACCCAATTGATATAGAGGGGAATACTATCAATACGATGGAATCACCTTATGGATTAAAGATAACGGAAAGTAAAATCACTGTTCCCATACAAAAGTTTTGTAGTATTCAGTGCATTAATCCGAAATTAATTAATCGTCAAATTATCATTATAGGAGATAAATAGTTTCCCATAAAAAATATGTTAAAAGAGGAGCTGAAAAAGCCATCATGACTTTAGTCGGTATGATGCATCATAGAGCAGACCCAGAAAAAGTGAAAAAAGCATACGCTTATTCGGTCGTAGCAAAAGCAGAAGGAGTAGAATTCTTTTACTTTACACCAGGGAAAGTAGATATTCCAAATCAAAAAATAATAGGTAAATATTATGAAAACGGAAGCTGGATAGAAAAGGAGTATCCTTTTCCAGACGTTATTTATAACGCTAGTTATCCATTGACTAGTAAAGCAGAGAAAATAGTGGATTATTTATACGATAGAATCCCATTTACCAGTCATTCAATCGGCAGTAAATTGAGTGTCTATAAAAGGATTCAGCGAGGGAAGGAATTTCACCATTATCAAATACCAACGATCGAACTAACAAACACGAACATTTTGTTGGACATGATTAATCTATATTCAAAAGTAGTAATAAAACCTACTGTCGGTCACCAAGGGGAGAACATTCTTTTCATTGAAAAAGAAGATGAACATTTTAAATTAAATGAAGCCGGAAAGATTGCCACTCTGACAAAAAAAGAGCTACTGGATACTGTTACTTTAAAAATGAAGGAAAAAGATTATATTGTGCAAAGATTTGTTACTTGCAGGATAAAATCTGGACATGTATATGACTTTCGTTTACATGTTCAAAAAGACGGAGAAGGTAAATGGGTGATTACGTCGGTCTACCCTCGTATTGGCCATAAAGGAAGCATCACCTCCAATATTGGCAGTGGCGGATACACAGCCTATCTGGACCGTTTTTTACAAAATGAGTTTCATGACGACTGGTTTAATATCAAAAGGGAGCTAGAGCATTTTTCCTTAAGCTTTGCAAACCATTTTGATACATTATTTGCAGGTTCTCCGTTGGACGAGTTAGGAATAGACGTTGGAATCGATGAAAATAAAAGATTATGGCTGTTCGAAGTAAATTGGCGACCAGGAATCCCAATCATATTTAACAGTGAATTAGACGTAGCAAGAAACACCATTCACTACGCCAAGTATTTAGCTATGACAAATAAAAAATCGACCTCGATAGGCCAGTAGAAATTTTGAAAGAAAACCACCAACCAGCGAAGGGAGGTGGTTTTCACCTATCAATAATCTGAATAGTTGCTTATATTAGGGAAATCTTATAATCTTTATACTATTATATCTTTAGGGTGGTGACGTTGTGAAAGTTGCTTGTGTACAAATGGATGTAGAGTTTGGAAATCCAGAGAATAACATGCTACAGGTTGAAAAAAAGATTAGAGAGACTGCGATGCTTGGTGGAGAAATCATTGTACTGCCTGAAATGTGGAATACTGCCTATGCTTTGGAGGAATTAGATTTATTAGCGGATGTTGATGGGAATAAAACAAAACAGCTACTATCTAGTCTTGCAAGTGAATTAGATGTACATATTGTCGGTGGATCGGTTTCTACCAAAAGGGGAGAAGATTACTATAATACAATGTATGTGGTTAACAATCGAGGAAAGGTAATCTCTCAGTACGACAAGGCACACTTGTTTAATTTAATGAACGAGCATCTTTTCCTCAAAGCTGGCAATGAAAAGAATCTGTTTAGCATACAGGATACGCAAATGGCCGGAGTCATTTGTTATGATTTACGTTTTCCAGAGTGGTTTCGCACGCATGCATTAGCAGGTGCTAAGGTAATTTTTGTTCCTGCTCAATGGCCTTCCAAGCGAGTGGACCATTGGAGAGTCCTCCTGCAGGCGAGAGCCATAGAAAATCAGTGCTATATCGTGGCGGTGAATAGAGTAGGGAAGGACCCTGACAATGAATTTTCTGGACATTCGATGGTTGTCTCCCCGTGGGGAGAGATTCTTTGGACGGCTGTCGACAAAGAGGAGATTGGCATTGTTGATCTGGATATGTCCGTGACAGAGGATGTTCGCAAGCGGATGTCTGTATTTCAAGATAGAAGAGAAGAACTTTATCAATAAAACAACAATCCTTATTGACCTATAGAACCCTTTTTTGTATGGTTTTGTAAAGGGGGAATGAAGGATGGGAGAAATAATAAAAGCAATACAGGATGATTATGCAGACGATTTTGCATGGTGTTATGGCTGCGGACGCTTAAATGAAGAGGGGCATCACTTCCGTACATATTGGAACGGGGAGCACACAGAAACAGTGTATCACCCGAAAAAGGAGCATACCGCAATTCCTGGTTTCGTCTACGGGGGTCTACTAGCCTCTTTGATAGATTGCCATGGAACTGGCTCTGCAGCATTAGCTTTGCACCGAAAAAATGGTTTTGAGCCTGGAAGTGGAGAGCCAGCACCACGATTCGTAACAGGCAGCCTGCACGTGGATTTTTTAAAGCCTACACCACAAAACATAGAGCTGAAAGCAATCGGCACAGTAGAAGAAATCCACCCGAAAAAGTGGAAGGTAACAGTTCAAGTCTTTGCAGGTGATACCCATTGCGCAAATGGGGAAGTTGTGGCTGTTGTCATGCCTAAAACCTTTAAAGCTGAATAAAATTATCAAGCACGGTGGTATATCCACTGTGTTTTTTGCGTTTTTATTACAAAAAATGGGGAAAGGTAGTAAGAAAGGAGGCATTTCATTGGACACTTTTTTATATTTATTTTACACAGCAGCCTATCTCGTACTACTCCTTTGGGGGTTAAAAGGAATCAATGCGACCGAACTCAAAAAGTGGAGCAGCTTCGTATATCTCATCATTCTGGCTCTCATTTATGATAATTTAATACTAGGTATTGGAAGGTGGATTGGCGAAGGGAATACACTCGAGAACTTAAACTACGCTAGGTTTTGGACACATGCATTCCTTACCCCGTTGTTAACCTTGTATTCTGTCGGGGTGCTTAGAGAAGCAGGAATTGAATGGGCAAGAAAAACTTGGCTTAGTGTAGCGGCAATCATATATACAATCGGACTTATCATTCTAGAGCTCACTACCGAGGTATTTGGCCTTACATTGAAAGCCGAGGAAAAGTTTGGGGTGCTGAGCTATGTATCAACGGAGGAAGCGGGCGGTCCACCAATAATGGTTTTATTCGTGACCGTTGTGTTATTGGCTGCCGGAATTATTCTCTGGGTGAAAACTAAATGGTCAGTATTTTTCTTCGGAGCCCTTTTAATGACCCTCGGAAGTGCAGTTCCAATGGATTTCATAGACAGCGGAGCTATTACAAATGCATTCGAGCTAATCTTATTAACAAGCCTTGTCTGGACGAAACGAAAGCTCATTAAGAACGAAATCTGGGTGAAGTAGAGAAAAAGGTAATATGGTACCCCACTGGCTAGGCAGTGGGGATTTTTTTGTTTAGTCGCGTTCGAAGTTCATTTAGTCACTTTCGAGTGAAATTTAGTCGCGTTCGAAGTTCGTTTAGTCACTTTCAGATAGAATTTAGTAACGTTCAAATAGGATTTAGTCACTTATCGGAAATTTACTGGAAATTAAATGTGGGGAGAAAACGCCAATCTCTATTGTTCTAGTAATCCCCATAGGGTAACACTCCTATTCCTTTTGATTTGTTCCATCATTAAAAGCACCGATGCAAATGCAACGGTGCTTAATTTTTTTTAAACAGCATCAACAGGAACAGCCTGTTCTTCTTTAGTAGGCTCTGGAACTCTTGATAGAATAATAATCCCGATAATGAATAATATGATTAAACTGAATACCCCGTAGGAGGATTTCCCAGTAAGCTGAGAAGTAACTGCCACTAACAGGGGTCCTAAAATAGCAGCAAATTTCCCAAAGATATTATAGAACCCAAAAAACTCATTCGAATTTTCCTTAGGAATCAGCTTGCCAAAATAAGATCTACTCAATGCTTGAATACCACCTTGAGAGGTTGCAACTAGCATTGCGAGTATCCAAAAGTCCGTGATGGTATCCAAAAATATCGCATAGCCACACACAATCATATAAATAATGATTCCAACATATAGCATCTTCTTTTCCGAAAAACGATTTGCAAGCCTGCCATATAAAATAGCAAATGGAGCAGCCACTACTTGTGTGACAAATAAAACAATCAACAAGGAATTCGTATCTAATCCGACATCTGACCCGTAAGCAGTAGACATATTAATAATCGTACCGACCCCGTCAATATAAAAGAAGTATGCTAATAAAAACAAGAATAGGGTTCGGTATTGTCTAATTTCTTTAAAGGTCTTGCCAAGCCTTCTAAAGCTTTGGGCAATAGGATTTTTTTCTCTCTCAATATAGTGTATTTGCTTCACATTCTTAAGTAATGGAATGGAGAAAATTAGCCACCACACAGCAGTGATAAGGAATGCTATTCTACTAGCAATTAAAGATGAAATCGGTAAAACTTCATTTTGGGCAAGTAATATTATTACAATGCTGATTAAGAAGGGGATAGTACTCCCAATATAACCAAGAGCGAATCCTCGTGACGAAACTCGAGCCATTCTTTCATTGCTGGTAACATCTACGATAAACCCATCATAAAACACATTCGCTCCGGTTGCTCCAAGCGCTGCAAACGTATAGCAAACTAGTAATAGAAGCCAATTATCATAGGGAATAAAAGCAAGCATCCCAGTGGCACCGACACCCATTATAAAAAAGAAAAGAAAGAACTTCTTTTTAAGACCGCGGTAATCTGCAATCGTTCCTAAAATTGGACCTATCATGGCAAGTATAAATGTGAAAATGGCAATTGTGTATCCTAGATATGCAGTAGAATCAGCTGGCGCAACCCCAGCTGCAGTAGCAGAACCCTTATAAAAAATCGGAAACACTGCAGTCGTAATGATAATCGAATAGGCAGAGCTCCCCCAGTCATAAATAGCCCAGCTCTTCTCATTTTGCGTTAACTTAAACTTCATTCATTTCCCCCTTTCTCCTTAAAGATATTGTACATGATTTGATTCAGACTTTGTTAAAAATTCTCAAAAATTACTCTGCTTTTACATAGGGATTTATAGGTTCTGAGATTCCTCGCTTACGATAAAAGCCAAATCATCATTCCCAAAGAGCTGAAGGGTATACAGTAAGGTATCGACGCTTATGTGCAAGTCATTCTTATCCGTTTCGTCTATTATTTGTTGTAGCTCTTTATTCTTTGGCTGATTTGGGTAAGCAGCCTTATATAGTGCCAACGGATCCTTTCCGTTATTCATACACCATTGCACATATAGCTGAATCATCATCTGCTCATCTTCCTGATATCTCTCTATTACTCTTTTATCCAATTCCATCTCCTCCAATCTCGTTCTTTTATCATACTTCAAAATGAAGGGGTAAGTAAAAAAGAGAAGCCTTTCGATATGGGAGGGATCAATAGAAAACTAACATGTTAAAGGCACTTCCGTGGGTGATTAGCCAGAGCAAGTTTAACCAAAATGCTCCAATTCCCAAATGAAGATTTCCAGTAAATTTCCGCTTGCAACTAAAAAAAGAGTGAACGTAACTAAACTATGTCCATAAGCAACTAAATAGGTAGCACGTGCAACTAAATTTAAAGTAAGAGCAACTAAATTATATCCAAGGACAACTAATCAAAAGTAATCGATACTTAACTTACAAATCTCAGCTACTCACTACTCATTCTAGTAGAAAAAATGTGAAATCGTGGAATTTATTGAATGACTGCAAGTAAATAGGTGGAAATCGCAAGTAACTACTCATTAAACGCAAGTAACCAGGGGCCAATCGCAAGTAACTACTCATTAACCGCAAGTAACAGTCAGCATAGCGCTTGTATTACTAATTAACTTCCAATTTTTCATCTATTGATTCAGGGTTAGATTATATAAGTATACAAAAATGTAAATTTCTCAATTATTCTGGAATTAATTAATACTTCACAAGGTGAAATGTAAAATTGTGGATTGTTATTCATCGGTATGTGGAATCAGATGAAAAGGAGGAATGATCAATGAAAAAATTAGTTATTATATACGTTACTTTAATTGCATTAATGATTGGGTTAACTATCTTTTTCATATTTCCAATAAATAAAAGCCAAGAACCTATAGAACATACGATGGAAGGCATTGTGAAAAATGTGTCTGGGAAAACTTTCGTACTTGTGGAAGGCTTAAGTACAGAAGATGTAATGAGGTTGACGGAACAAGAGATATTAGAAAAAGGAGGGGGAGTGACCTATTTCACACATGCTGACGATCGTGTACAAGTTCAAGTGGGGGATGAAGTGGAAGTTTGGTATTCAATATTAGATACATCTAATCCGGCTTATGGTATTAGTGAAAAAGTAGAAATAAAAAAGTAAGACATTGCTTATAAAAAGTGAGCATGAACGGAATAAACTTATTTGAGCATTCAAGGAAGTTACCCCTCTCGATCAACAACTCTTTTTGATATTTATTTATCAAAATTAATTTATTATAAGTAATTCTATTGGTTCGTAGCAGCGTCGGCGACTCCTGCGGGAACAGCAAATGCCATTTGCGACGAAAGTGGAGCGACAGGAGCACCGAGCGTAAGCACCCGGACTGAGCGTAGCGAGGGAGAAGCAAAGGAACAAAGGCAAAAAACGTCACTTCGTGTGACAATGCCTTTGTGACCAACATCCTGTTGGCCTCCACTCCAAGCGTCCGACGACGCGAAGAACCGAAGGTTTCAAAATAAGAAAGCACTTATGATTATTACAATCATAAGCGCTTGATTTAGCGTGAAATAAATTATTTACCTTCGATTTCTTCTGTCAATGCTTCTAACTGGTCGATTAGTGAGCCGATATAAGCAACTGTATCCTTAAGTGGCCCATCTGTTGTAATATCTACTCCAGCCATTTTTGCTAGCTCGACTGGGGTTTTTGTGCCTCCAGCTTTTAGAACTTCTAGCCATTGGTCAACTGCCACTTGACCTTCTTCCAGTACACGTTTCGCTACTTGGGTAGAAATTGTCAATCCGGCACTATACGTGTAAGGATATAATCCCATGTAGTAATGCGGTTGGCGCATCCAAGTATATTCTGCACCCTCTACAATATCCACTGCATCGCCCCAGAACTCTTCTAAAACAGAACGTTTATATTCGTTTAGTATCTGTGCGTTTACGTTTAACCCTTGATCTACTCGCTCATACACTTTTCGTTGATACGCTGCCTCTAAAAGATGCGTTACGAAGTTATGATAATAAGTTCTAGCCACAATACTAGAGATTACCCAACGCTTGAATCTTGGGTCATCAGAGCTTTGTAATAGATGGTTTGCCACCAGCATTTCGTTCATCGTAGAAGGAGCCTCGATAAAGTACAAAGATGGTCGTGAATTAAAGAGATTTTGCTCCTGGTGTGCAAAGTAGAAGTGGCCTGCATGTCCTAGCTCATGTGCTAGAACGAACACTTCATTCATACGGCTTGACCAGGAGATAAGGATATACGGATGACTGCCGTATGGACTTGAGCAGAATGCTCCAGTAGATTTTCCTTCATTTTTAGCAAAGTCAATCCAACGCTCATCATAGGAACGTTTCAACATCTCCAGATAATCATCACCCATTACACTTAGGGAATCAAAAATATATTTTTTCGATTCTTCTATCGTAATTGAAGGCTCATAGGTTGGATCTAGAGAGATTTTAAGATCTGCAAATGTCATCTTGTCTAATCCATGTGTCTTTTGAAGCAGTTTAGCATAGCGTTGCATATGTGGTGCAAGCTCTTTCATAATAATATCGATTTGTCGGTTGTAAAGGGAGCGATCCACTTCTTGGTCGAATAAGAGATATTCAAATACTGATTCATATCCACGTAAGTCTGCAGATATTTTTTCCTGCTGTAAGTGAATATCATATGTTTTAGCAGTTGTATGCTGATATTCTTTTAATTTATTGGAGAAGGCCTGAAACGCGGCTCTTCTTATTTCTGTATTAGACTCGGCTTCCCAATCATCCTCAAAAAGTACATAGCTAAGTGGATAGGATTTACCATTTACCTCAAACTCACCAAAATTAATATCGAGTAGCTTAGTTGTTTCGTACAACCCATAAGGACCATCGAAAGTAGAGGAATAGGCAGCTAACGCCTTTTCTACTTCTGGGTGCAATAAATATTTCTTTCTCTCTATTAACTTCTCTAGATAGTTTTGGTATTCAGGAGATAGCTGAGCAGCTTCCTTTAGTACCTCTTCTGGTAACTCGACAAGCTCACTATCAACGAAAGTAGTTTGGCTGGAGACCTTTGCTGCCAAGGTGCTGAATTTGCCTGCACGCATTTGAGATTCCGTGTTAGATTGGTCGACTGTAATTGCTAGACGCGCGTACGCACCTAACAAAGCGAACTTCTGATAAAGGTCCTTATAGCTTTCTAACGCACGAATAACTGTAGCTGCATCATTCATATTGCCTTTATAGAGTGCATTGAATTTAGGGACTTCTTGTTCGATCTCCTTCATGTAGTTGTTATAGTCTTCCTCTGTTTTGAATAAATCTTCTAAATTCCAAGTCTCTTCTAGTTTTACTTCTGACCTTTTGGGCATACCTTGAACTTGTACCATTCTCATCTCTCCTTATTACGGTATTCGAACTAATTAAATTATATCGAATATTAGGGTATAAGTAACTAAATTTTTAAAATATTTCACTAAAGCTATATTGCTACTAGAATATAATATTTTGGATATGTCAAATTATTATAGACTGAATAGTTGGAATGTTTTAAAATGAAGTTGTACAGAGTTTATGGTAATAATAACCTTGTTTTGTACAAATTGGAGAGAAGAATTACAAAAGAAAAATGGGGGTTAATGAATGAAAAAGTCCAAATTTGCTTCAATCCTTTTAGCATCTTCTTTAGCAGTTGGTTTACTGGCAGGTTGTGGCGCTGGTGGCACAGCAAGTAGTGGGGACACGATTAAAATTGGCGTAAATCTAGAGCTGACTGGAAGCGTTGCCTCCTATGGAACTTCTGAAGATGAGGCAATTGAGTTAGCAGTGGAGGAAATCAATGAAGCAGGAGGTATCGATGGGAAAAAAATCGAGCTTGTCAAGGTTGATAATAAGTCAGACGCTGGAGAGGCAACAAGTGGTGCGTTGAAGCTGATTGATAAAGATAAGGTCGTAGCAATTATCGGTGCTGCAACAAGTGGAAATACAACTGCACAGGTGCAAATTGCTAATGACAAAAAAATACCGCTGATTTCACCTTCTGGAACGAGTACAACTGTGACAGTAGATGATAAAGGAAAGGTACATGAATATGCATTTAGGACAGCTTTTATCGATCCTTTCCAAGGAACAGTGGCAGCAAATTTCGCTGCTAATGAATTAAAAGTAAAAACTGCCGCTATTTTTGCAGATAACGGAAGTGACTATGCAATAGGCCTAGCAGAATCTTTCAAGAAGGACTTTATTGCTGCAGGTGGAGAAATTGTTGGGGAAGAATCCTATATGGCAAAAGACAATGATTTCCGTTCTACACTAACTCGTATAAAATCTGCGAATCCAGAGTTCATCTTTATCCCTGGATATTATGAAGAGGTAGGTTCTATCGTTAAGCAGGCACGTGAGCTAGGAATTAAAGTGCCACTTATGGGGGCTGACGGCTGGGATTCTCCTGATCTAGTAGACCTTGCTGGAGCAGATGCGCTAAACAACTCTTACTTAATTACAGCTTTCTCCTCGGAGGATCCAGACGGGAAGGTAAAGTCGTTCTCGGATAAATTTAAGGAAGAGTACGGAAAAGCTCCTAACTCGTTTAATGCACTTGGTTATGACACGGTCTATCTGTTAAAGGATGCAATTGAGCGAGCTGGATCAACAGATGGTGAAAAGATTAAAAATGCGTTAGTGGAAACAAATAATCTAGAGCTAATTACGGGACTTTATTCGATGGACGAAAACCACCATCCGATTAAATCTGCTTCTATCATCGAGTTTGTGGATGGAGAGCAAGTATTTAAAACAAAGGTTAATCCATAACGAAAAGAAGGGGGGGAGAAGTCCCTCCTTTCGTATTTAGGGAAAGGGGTTCGCAGATGGAATGGATTCAGCAGTTGGTAAACGGAATATCAGTTGGTAGTATATACGCACTAATAGCGCTTGGCTATACAATGGTTTACGGGATTATTAAGCTGATTAACTTTGCCCATGGCGATGTGTTCATGGTCGGTTCCTTCATAGGTTTTTATTCGATTACCGTATTAGATTTTGGTTTTTTTCCAGCACTTATTTTATCCATGACTGCTTGTGCAATTTTCGGTGTGATGATTGAACGAATCGCCTATAGAAGATTACGAAATGCAACCAGGATTGCAGCATTGATCACTGCTATTGGGGTATCTCTTTTGATAGAATATGGCGTTATTTACATAAGAGGCGCACAGGCTGCTGCATACCCAACCATTTTTGAAAATCGCTCCATTGATTTGTTTGGTATACAAATAAGTATGCAGGCCCTTATTATTTTGACGATTGCCCTTATTTTAATGGTCCTTCTACAATTTATCGTACATAAGACGAAAACGGGGAAAGCCATGAGAGCGGTATCGCATGATATGGAAGCTGCTAGATTGATGGGAATAAACGTGGATAATACGATATCCGCAACCTTTGCGATTGGCTCTGCATTAGCTGGAGCAGCAGGCGTTATTTTTGGTATTTACTATACGAAGATTGACCCTTTAATGGGAGTCATTCCTGGAGTAAAGGCTTTCGTAGCAGCGGTATTAGGTGGAATTGGTATCATTCCAGGCGCTATGGTCGGAGGCTTACTGTTAGGAGTTATTGAATCCATTGTGAGTGCACTTGGATTTTCTTTATGGAGAGATGCTGCTGCTTTTATTATTCTCATTCTCATTTTGATTTTCAGACCATCTGGCATCTTCGGTAAAAATACGCGGGAGAAAGTGTAGGTGGATCAATGATGAAAATATCAAAACAATTTCTTCTATTCATTGGCATAGCGGTTGCCGTTTATATTGCAGTACAAGGAATGATAGTGTCAGGGCTGTTAGATTCCTATACAGCAGATATTTTAATCAAGATCATTATCAATATTATCCTTGCGGTTAGCTTGCATCTAGTCATTGGTATTACTGGACAATTCTCGATTGGACATGCCGGATTTTTGGCTATTGGTGCATATATATCTGCCATCATTACCATGAAGCTAGGGATGTCCTTCTTATTAGCAATTCTTGTTGGTGGTATTGTTGCTGCCCTTGCTGGTCTCGTTATTGGTATTCCGAGTTTGCGTTTAAAGGGAGATTACCTGGCGATTGCCACCTTGGGGTTTGCGGAAATCATTCGGATTGTCTTTTTAAATATTCCTTACGTGGGTGGAGCTGCCGGTCTTCAAGTTAGTCACCAGACGACTTGGACAATCGCTTTCATTTGCTTGGTGATTACGATTGTGGTTATCTCCAACTTCACAAGGTCGAGGCATGGGATTGCCGCTATCTCGGTAAGAGAAGATGAGATTGCTGCAGACGCAATGGGTATTAACACTACCTATTATAAGGTGCTTGCTTTTGCAATCGGAGCCTTTTTCGCAGGGGTAGCTGGAGCGCTTTATTCTCACAATTATTATATTATCCAACCCTCTCAATTTGGCTTTTTAAAATCATTTGATATTTTGATATTCGTCGTTTTAGGTGGACTTGGTAGTCTTTCAGGGGCCGTTATATCGGCGATTCTTTTAACAGTTATCTCTGCATATCTTCAGGACTATACAGAAACAAGAATGATTATCTACAGTCTTGTGCTTATTCTTGTTATGTTGTATCGACCAAAAGGGTTAATGGGAACGAAAGAGATTTCCGATTACTTTACAGGCTGGGGCTCACCGAAGGGAGGCAAACAGCATGGAAAATAAACAACCTCTGTTAGAAGTGAAAAACGCTGGGATACAGTTCGGAGGGTTAAAGGCTGTTCAAGGATTAAATATGACCCTTTTTCAGGGAGAATTAGTTGGAATGATAGGACCTAATGGTGCAGGCAAGACCACTAGCTTCAATCTCTTAACGGGAGTGTATGCTCCTACAGAAGGGGATATCGTGTTTGATGGGAATAAAATAAATGGGTTTGCTCCGTACAAGGTGACTCGAAAGGGCATCAGTCGAACATTTCAAAACATACGACTCTTTAAGGAGTTAACTGTGTTAGAAAATGTGAAGGTAGCCTATCATTCCTTGGCAACGCACTCTATCATCAGCTCCATCCTTAGATTGCCGTCTCATTTTGCTGGGGAAGAGGAGATGGAGAGAAAGTCTATTGAGTTTCTCAAAATTTTTAAGCTTGATTCCTATAAGCATGAGCTTGCTAAAAATCTGCCATACGGGCAGCAACGTCGTCTAGAGATTGCACGGGCGCTTGCAGCTGGTCCAAAGCTCTTGCTGCTAGATGAGCCAGCTGCCGGGATGAATCCTCAGGAGACAAAGGACTTGATGGAGTTAATTGCTTTTATTCGGAAAGAGTTCAATTTAACGATTCTTTTGATAGAACATGACATGAATCTTGTAATGGGTGTTTGCGAGCGAATATACGTCCTGGACCATGGGCAGTTATTGGCAGAGGGGCCGCCTGAAGTGATACGAAACGACCCTAAGGTGATAGAAGCTTATTTAGGGGAGGAGATTCATGATGCTTAAGGTAGATAATTTAGATGTTTTCTATGGAAATATCCAAGCGCTACGGAATGTTTCCATCGAGGTGAATGAAGGAGAGATTGTTACTTTAATAGGAGCAAATGGTGCTGGAAAAAGTACCTTATTGAAAACACTCTCTGGACTAATAAAATCAAAAAGTGGGACAATTGAATTCCTCGGAAAATCAATAAGTGGGAAGGCTGCGCAATCTATCGTAAAAGCAGGTGTCTCTCATGTTCCGGAAGGCAGAAGAGTGTTTGCTAACCTAACGGTTGAAGAAAATTTAGAGCTAGGAGCATTCCTTCGTAAAGGGAAAGATGCGATTCAGAAGGATTTGCATAAGGTATATGAAACCTTTCCTAGGCTACTTGAACGAAGAAAGCAGCATGCTGGAACACTTTCTGGAGGAGAGCAGCAGATGCTTGCAATCGGCAGGGCGATCATGGCAAAGCCTAAGCTTGTTTTATTGGATGAGCCTTCTATGGGTCTTGCCCCCCTTATGGTTAAAACTATTTTCCAGGTCATTGAGGAAATCAATAAAGAAGGAACAACTGTTTTATTGGTAGAGCAAAATGCACATATGGCATTATCCATAGCAAACAGGGGATATGTAATCGAAACAGGAAAAGTTGTGCTTTCCGGTTCTTCCAGCGATTTGCAGGATAGTGAGGAAGTGAAGCTAGCCTACCTTGGTGGTCATTAAAGGAAGAGGTATGGATAAAAGCAAGGAATCATATCGGTCGTTTCCTTGCTTTTATAATGTTAGAAAAGTTTTAAAAATATTGTTCCAAATTACACTAGGAATGCTATAATCAGACAATGTGCATTTATTTAAGTAATAATTTGGAGGAAGTATGTTAAAGTCTCTTCGTTTTTGGATATTAATACTAATTGTATTTACAGTGATCGGAATTTTAAGCAGTGCTTTGCTGTCTAATTATATTGTTACTAAAAATAGTTTGATTAAGAACTCGTTAGAACAGAACGAGGTGTATTCTCAGAAGCTTTCCCAGATGACTGAGGAGTTATTTGAGCACATGTGGGTCACTTTGGAGGCTCGTAAGGTGGATGTTATCGAGCATCTCGATGACAGCGAACAGCTAACGGCTATACTTGATCAGATATTGGTTAGCGGAAAAAATTTTAACTCCTTATCGGTAATAGATAAAGAGGGAGTTGCCATTGCTACCTCTCCCAATGTTGGAATAGCAGGGAACCGTATAGACTCGGAGGGAGTAAGAGAAGCGTTAAAGGTGAAAGAAAATATTGTCACTCGTCCTTATATGGCTATTACTGGGAGGCTTCTTATACTAGTGTCCACGCCTCTTTTTACTGAGGACAATGAATATCTAGGTATGTTAAATGGGACCATTTATCTTCAAGAGGATAATTTTATTCAGAAGGTGCTAGTCGAGCATTACTCACAAGATGGTTCTTATGTGTATGTGGTAGATAAGGAAGGAACATTGATTTATCATCCTCAGGAACATAGAATCGGAGAAAACGTGGGAGATAATCCTGTTGTTCAAGAGCTACTAGATAAAAACAGTGGATCTATGTCTACGGAGAATACTCAGGGTGAGGATTTCTTAGCAGGCTATTCCTATATCCCGCCAGCGGAATGGGGCGTAGTTTCCCAAACTCCTTATAAAAGTAGTCTGCAGCCGCTAGTTGGCATATTGACAAAGGTTTTTCTGTATTCATTACCACTAGCCGCACTTTTTATTTTTATCGCCTTTCATTTATCAACAAAGCTAGCGGCCCCATTGCAGCGCCTTGCTCTCTATACGATGCAGAGGGAGGGAGAAGCGGGAGAGTTAAATATCCCAACCTTTTATTTTGAGGCGAAGCAGCTTAAAGAGACGATTGAAAAATATAGAATTATGCAAGAGGAAACAGTGGAGGACTTTAAAAACCAATCCCTTACGGATGCCCTTACTGGATTGAAAAATAGAAGATATGCAGATTATTTATTTAATAGCTTAATAGAAAGTAAACAGTCCTTTTCTGTGATTATGCTAGATATTGATTACTTTAAAAAAGTAAATGATGAGTTTGGACATAAGGCTGGAGACGAAGTGCTTCAATTTTTAGCAGCAATCATGCAGGAGTCAGCTAGAGAGAAGGATACGTGTATCAGACTTGGAGGAGAAGAGTTTGCACTTGTACTTCCTGGTATTTCTGAGGAAGATGCCTATGAAATAGCGGAAGCTCTTAGGGCGACTGTTGCCAACTTCCTACCACCTACGAACAAGTATATTACCATTTCAAACGGAGTAGGAACCTTCACGAATTTCCAGGAGCCTGTTGCTGACTTTATGAATCAAGTAGACGAAGCCTTATACAAAGCAAAAGAATCCGGACGGAATCGTACAATGAAGATTAGTGAGATGGATGAATAGACCGAGGGGAATTGGTAGTAAGTAACGTTAATGTGAAAAGGGGTTTACCTAAAAGTTTAAGTTGGCACTTACAATTGATCGTTTAAAATTGTAAGTGTTTTTTATTGGGAAACGGATAAGGATATGCTGAATAAAGAGCAGGAATTATTGTTCCTTGCTCTTTTTCAGGATATATAAGATTCCTTCCACAATAAAACCGATAACCAAGCCAAAGGAAGTAAAGATGAATAAGGAAAGGATACCTAACACATCTCCTTCACCATTTGCATCGATAATGAAAGAACGAAACAAATCAATGAAACCAATTGCCAATCCAAGCGTAAACAAATAAAATGCCTTATTTAATTTATAAATAAGAAGCGCCCCTGCAAATACCCCAACAACGATGGAAAAGGCTGCAAAGGCAATGAAATTCATCAGAACTAAATCCTGGCCAAGCACGTATCGAACGCCTAAGATTAAAAGGAACATGGATAATACGATAATAGAAATGGTGATTTTTCCGTAATTTTTTAACAAAGTGAATCCCTACTTTCTCCTATTAATCATAATAGATTCAGAAGATTTTTCAAGTACACATAAAGGGGTAGATAGATTTGACCGTACACCAATTTCATTTAAAGGCTGACTGGCCGGGAAATAGAAATGACGTAGGAACCATTGAGACAAAGAATCTTCATACCAAAATCTCCATTCCAAAAGAGATGGATGGACCAGAAATCGGAACAAACCCAGATGAAATGCTGTTAGGAGCAGCTACAACCTGTTATATCATCACACTCGCCGCCATGCTGGAGAGAAGTAAAATTCCAAAAGAAAAACTGCAGGTAGAATCTACGGCCTTTGTTGATGTGACCAATGGAGTTTTTACATATCAACGGATACAGCATCGGCCATATTTAGTTGTGACAAATGCAAAAGATTTATCTGTTGCAACCAAAATAGCCTACAAGGCAGAAGAAAATTGTATGATCAGTAGGGCACTTAAAGGAAACGTGGAGATAGATGTAGAACTAACGATAGAAGCTGCGAATGAATAGGAAGGATGATGGAATATGATGTGGATTGTTTTACTTTTAATCGGTGTACCTATTACGAAGTTAATTACTTCGCATTTAGAAGAAAGACAAAGAATAAAAGCTTCTGTGATAAAGGACCAGCTAGAATTAGAAAGAATAAAAAACGATAATTTTATTATGGAAACTGAAAAGATGAGATTGGAGCTAGAAAGAATGAAGCTACAATCACCACCTGGCTATACCTTTGATATAGAAAACAAATGAGCTTGAAGTAGCGTCACTTCAAGCTTATTTTTTGTACTTCTAGTTGTTCTAGAATAACCCCAAGAATATCTTCTTTCGTCATGTTATCAGTAAAGAGTGTTTCTCCTCCTACATCTAGATAATCACCTGCGTTCCACCATTCACGCAATGAGTCTTCGCCAAATTTTGCAGCCTTTTCTCTCGAGCTATGCCTTCTTACTGTTTCTTCAAAGCTTAGGTCAAAATAATAGGTATATGTATTGTTCTCATAATGGCTAATTAAGTCCAGAATCATATCCTTGTATCTGCTAGAAGTTAGTATTCCCTCTAGAATTACATACTGGCACTTACCTTTGCCGTACTCTGTAATTTGCTTGATTAACTCAATGGACAGATTTCCTTTTCTATCTCTGGCCAAAAGCATATTTCTTCTAATCATATCTTGGGATACTAAAAGTGTTCCTTCTCCAAAATACGCTTGAAGCGCTTTCGCTATTGTAGTTTTCCCGCTACCTGAATTTCCCCTTAAAATAATAAGCTTCGATTCCATTTTCTCCTCACCATCCTATATTGCATCATAGCAAATTTTTCTTCCAGGTGGCAATTTAATCCATAAAAAAACGCCCGTCCAATGACGAGGCGCTTTCCTTATAATACATAAACATATATACAAATAAAATGACAAATCGTACCTAGTAGAATAAATAAATGGAATATCTCATGAAAGCCTAAACGTTTAATAAAAGAAATATTAGGCTTTAACCCGTAAATAATTCCTCCAATGGTATAAAGAACGCCACCTAGAACTAAATAGGTTAATCCACCAGCACCGAGACTATCCATAAGCGGAGATATAAGAAAGATGATAATCCAGCCCATTCCTATGTAAAGTGCTGTTGAAACCCATCTCGGACAATTAAACCAAATCATCTTAAAGATGATGCCGCTAATTGCAAGGGTAGAGATGATGAGGAATAATGTATATCCTGTCACGCCTTTTAGAGTAATTAAACAGAACGGAGCATAAGTTCCAGCGATTAAAAGATAGATCATCGCATGGTCTATGCGTCTCAACAATTGGATGACGTTGTCCTTTGCAATTACTGCATGGTAGATTCCTGAAGCTGCATAAAGAACAATCATACTAATCCCAAAAATGAGTACTGCGGTTATCGATAGAGGGGTCCCTCCTTGCTCTATTACCTTGAACAGCATAGCAACAAGCCCAAAGACACCAAGAACAGCACCAAACAAATGGGATAAACTATTAAACGGTTCCCTGATAAAATTATGCATCTAATCTCCTCCATCACTATATGTAGTTTCTATAACTACTTATTATGATATATGCATAATGATTAATAGTCAAGATTTACGTATTCAGATAATTACGTTACTATTATGGTTATACCCACTCTTGGAGGTTTAAACATGAGTTTTTATAAAAAAATTGAAAAAAATTTTTCGCTAGATGACAGGATTTTGCCTACTGATATACCGGATATAGATTTATATATGGATCAAGTCATTCAATTATTTGATTCCAAATATCATACTTCCTTAAGAAACGATGAAGACAAAGTCCTCACAAAGACAATGATCAATAATTACGCAAAAGGAAAACTCCTTTTTCCAATCAAAAACAAGAAGTACTCAAAGGAACACATTATGCTGATCAGTCTGATCTACCAGTTAAAGGGTTCCTTATCGATTAATGATATTAAAAGTGTACTGGAACCATTAAAGGAAGAGAATATTCGTTTGGAGGATTTTTATTCTTTCGTAACGGAGGAACAGGAAAGTCATTCACAAATGGTACTTTCGAGTATTGAATCATTAGAAAAGAAAATGGAAGTTACTGAGATGGATGATTTACATCATCAGCTTCTCTTAATTGTGGCATTATCTAATATCAGCACTCTTTATCGAAGAGCCGTAGAGTACTTAGTGGATGATTTGGCAGCTAAGAAGGAGAAGAAAGAATGAAAACGATGTGGGCGGATGGAGAAATAATCACGATGATAGCTGAAGGGGACCAAGTAGAAGCTATTTTGACAGAGGACGGAAAGATTACCAGAGTAGGTACTAAGGAAGAAATAGCTCCCTATGCTGATCAAGTAGTGTCGTTGCAAGGGGCTGCTATGTATCCCGGATTTGTTGATAGTCATATTCACTTAATTGGCCATGGAGAAAAGCTCTCCTATTATGACTTATCCAATGAGTCTTATATTAAAGAAATTATAGAGGGTGTCGAGAATCGACTTACAAAGGGTCAATGGTTTATTGCAGAAGGCTGGGATGACAACCGCTTGGAGGAGAAGCGTGCCATAACTTCTGCTGATCTCCAGCATGTGGAGGACACTCCTGTTGTCTTGAAGAGAATATGCAGACATGTTCTAGTTGCCAATAAAAAAGCAATGGAGCTAGCAGGAGTCACGGAAGACACTGAAAATCCCAAGGGGGGCGTCATTGGTAGAGATGAACATGGACGGTTAAACGGACTGTTCTATGACGAGGCACAAAAGCTAATAACGGATGCCATACCACCTGTAACTAGTGAATATTTAACGGAGGTCATTACAAAAAGCGTGAAGGATCTTCAAAAAATGGGCTTTACCGGAGCGCACACAGAGGACATGTCTTATTATGGGCATTATTCCGTTCCATTAGAAGCTTATCGTAGAGCGATTGCCGGTGATTTCAGACTTCATCTCTTAAGGCATCACCTTGTCTTTGAAGAAATGTCGGGGGAACAGGAAGAGGATTTTCTAGAGTTTGGCGCAATGAAAATATTTATAGATGGTTCGCTTGGGGGCAGAACTGCCCTATTAACGGACGATTATGCAGATGAGCCGGGTAACAAGGGATTAGCTGTCCATTCAATAGAAGAGCTGAGAAGTTTCGTGCAGCTGGCAAGGAAACACAATGAAAATATTGCGGTTCACGTAATTGGGGACAAGGCTACAGAGATGATACTAGATATAATAGAAGAATTTTCGGTTCCTGCCGGGAAAAAGGATCGTCTGATACATGTAAATATCTTACGGGCGGATCTCATTGAACGAATGAAACGACTGCCAGTGGTATTAGACATCCAACCTATATTTGTCCCTTCCGATTTCCCTTGGGCAGCTGAACGACTGGGGGACAGCCGTCTAGCGTATTCCTACGCATGGAAAACCCTACTTCAAGAAGGTCTCGAATGCTCGGGTGGTTCCGATTCTCCTATAGAGAATGCTGACCCAATTCTAGGCTTAGACGCTGCAATCAACAACAAGTGGCTACCTCAGCAATCGCTTACCGTTTTTGAGGCAATTGCTCTTTACACATTGGGAAGTGCAAAGGCAATCGGCAAGGAGCACTGCCGTGGGAAAATAGCAATCGGATATGATGCTGACTTCACCATATTTGATCAAGTGATAACAAAAGAGAATATATTGGACCGAAAAGCAATCATGACTATTGTCAACGGACAAGTAGTCTACGACGGTCGAGGTTGAATCGATTTCTGTCTAACTGAATAGGATAGAAGGATGGGGGTGTACACCTACGAGTAAGCCGAGTATGACCTGGTAGGTGGGACCTCTTGTAAGGGGTACCTCCGAGGCTAAGCAGCTTGCCTAGGACGAGGAAGTTGGCATATCGCTAACTGAGAGTAAATTCCACCTAACTGAGAGTAAACTGCCTCCGACTGAGAGTAAACGACTTGAATGAGAATAAATTGCTGCTATCCGAGAGTAAAGCTAGCTCGAATGAGAGTAACGACACCCCGAACGAGAGAAAGTACTCTCTAACTGAGAGTAACGCATCCACGTGGTCAAGCGGCTTGATCAATAGGGAGTGATTTCTGCCTATCTGAGTCTATTAGCGGACCGACGGAGAATAAAGACATAAATGGGGGCGGCTTCGCCTATCTGGCAATCAAGTTGCTTCGATTAATGGATTCCGTTTTCTGCTGGCAAGCGGGTTATCATTACTGAATGAGAATAAATGTGTGCTATCCGAGAGTAAACTGCCCCCGACTGAGAGTAAATGGTTTGAATGAGAATAAATCGCTGCTATCCGAGAGTAAAGCTAGCTCGAATGAGAGTAACGACATCCCGAACGAGAGTAAGTAGTCTCTAACTGAGAGTAACGCATCCACGTGGTCAAGTGGCTTGATTAATAGGGAGTGATTTCTGCCTATCTGAGTCTATTAGCGGACCATCCGAGAATAAAGACTAAAATGGGGGCGGCTTCGCCTATCTGGCAATCAAGTTGCTTCGATAAATGGACCCTATTTCTGCTAGCGAGCGGGCTATCATTACTGAACGAGAATAAATGTGTGCTATCCGAGAATAAATCTTCCCTGAACGAGAGTATTCCCCTTGAATGAGAATAAATTGCTGCTATCCGAGAGTAAAGCTAGCTCGAATGAGAGTAACGACATCCCGAACGAGAGTAAGTAGTCTCTAACTGAGAGTAACGCATCCCGTGTACTAGCTAATTGGCCAGCCGGCAATCCTAGAATAAGAGATTCCTTGCAAAGTCAGCATCCCACTAACAGAGAATAATGCATTTCCAGGATTCTAGCTGCCGACAACTCGAGTGGAGCCTATCAACTGCCATTTATTGCTGCCATTCTTGACCGGATGTTAGTATCAAAAACCCTATGCAAGACAATAATAAATTGTAAAGGAGCTTATCAATTGGAGAACAAAGGATTCAAAGTGCTGCTACATGCAAGTACCTGGTTTGCCCCATTCTTGGTACCTTTTTTGTTGTATTTATTGATAGATAGTTCGGAAATTAGAAGATTGTCGCTGGAGGCGGTTCTATTTCAGCTAGTAATGTATGGTTTAATGACAATCTCTGCGTTTTTGGTAATTTTTTTAATTGGTATTCCAATGCTTATAATCTTTGGTATAATGGCATTTGTCATACCGATAATAGGAATTGTAAAAGCATTGAATGATGACTATTTTCAATATCCTATCGTTGGCAACTGGATAAAATAAGCATTATCAAAGGGGAATGAACATGGCTGTAAGATTAGGGATAGATGCTGGAGGAACTTTAATAAAGATTGCATATTCAAACGAAGAAGGGGAGATGTGCTTCCAACATTTCCTTTCCTCTAATTTTCAGGCTGTAAAGGATTGGATAACAAAACATCATCCTAATGCTTCTATATGTCTGACTGGCGGTCGTGCGGAACAATTAAAAAAATTCCTATCATCAGAGAAGGATATACCATACATAGTAGAATTCGATGCTACAATGAACGGGGTCTTCTATCAGCTGCAGCAAGAGGAAATCGAAATCAACTCAGCTATTATTGCAAATATCGGAACGGGAACATCTATACATAAAATGAGTAAGAATAATCATATAAGAATTGGTGGGACAGGCGTAGGCGGTGGTACGCTAATGGGCCTTGCGGTTAGTACTACCGGAATCTCCGACTATCAAAAAATTATATCGCTATCTAAAGAAGGAAAACGTTCGTCAATAGATGTTTTAGTGAGCGATATTTATAAAGACAATAAGCTACCTATTAAGGGCTCTTTAACAGCAAGTAACTTTGGCGGAGTTTCATTAAAAAGCTCAGAAGCTAACGTCCATGCTGATCTACTTGCAGGTATCCAAGGGCTTATTGGGGAAGTAGTAGCTACGCTTTGCATTCAGGCCGCAGAATCGAATGATGTGGAAGATATCATCTTTATTGGTTCAACGCTGGAGGAAAACGAGCTTTTGAAAGAAATTATCGAATCCTACACAAAACTAAAAGGGAAGAATCCTATCTTTCTTGAAAAACATGGTTATAGTGGAGCAATTGGTGCTTTGGTGGAAAATGTATAAAAAATTTCGGTAAATTGGTTGCAATATAAGTTTTACCATGTTATATTATAAGAGGATTATTTTTGTTCGGTTAGTTAGTAGGTGGCAACACTTTTACTTAACAGTGTTGAGCAAGGATAGTAACAAAATGTATGCTGCAGTTAGCATACGAGGAGGAAACAAACATGGAACAAGGTAAAGTAAAATGGTTTAACTCAGAAAAAGGATTCGGATTCATCGAGCGCGAAGGCGGAGACGATGTATTTGTACACTTCTCAGCTATCCAAAGCGACGGTTTCAAAACTCTTGATGAAGGTCAAGAAGTGACATTTGAAATCGAGCAAGGCCAACGTGGTCTTCAAGCTACTAACGTAGTTAAAGCTTAATTTTAAACCAATAACTTGAACAGACTCTTTCGAGAGTCTGTTTTTTTGTGCTATGATAGAAGTAACATAACTTACATAAGGAGCAAATAGCATGAAAAAATGGAAAAGAGAGATTCAGATAGACGTTCCAATCGAATTTGCTTGGCCCTACTTTTATGGAAATTTGGAGAAGAAGAAAGCAATCTTTCCTAAAATAGAGGAAGAAGAGTATACGAATATAACAAATACCATTGTGGGGTCTACATTCAAACAGACATATAAACTTACAACTTATTCGGATACGTATGACATTACGATTACGAAATATGAGGACACAGAAGATTACAAAGTTATTGAGGAGAGCTTTGTGTTAAGCAATCGTTTTAATATGAAGACTGCTTATGAGCTAAAAAGTAATCCAGATGGAACGACAACCTTTATTTATACATCGGTAAACAAACCGAAAAATCCTTTATTGATTTTATTTCAGCTATTTGGAAAAGATGATGCGATTGTCAGCTTTTTGAATCGCACAAAACAAACGATTGAGGCAGCGTACAATACGCAAGCTGAGGGAGAATAATAAAAACCGATAGATTACTTAACTATTGTAGTGGTATGAATAAAAGGTTCCGTGAGGGTAAGCGAACAGCTAAAAACATAGATAAACAGACCTGATTATTTCCAATTTTCTATCTGAGGCCAACTTTGGGACAATCAGATCACCCTTTTCAAGATGACCGACTTATCCTGCTTGCAGTTCAATTTCAAGCTCGTTCCTTTAAATATTCCTCCAGAGCATCCTTTACCTTATCTGGTTTTGGGGTCACTCTGGATAGCCTCTTTTGGATATCAGCTAATAAGTATAAGCCTCTAAATAAGATGCCTACCACAATACCAAAACCAATGACGACACCAAATGGACCCATCAAAAAGAGTACTGCCCCTAAAAGTCCTGAAAGAACTATGGATATCATTAAATGCAAAGCAATTCCCCCTTCTAAATAAATATCCTTTAATTACCATATTGCTTTAAATTCCAATAAAATACAACACTATTTAATAGATGGACCAAATAAATGAAAAAACAGACCAACATAATGTAAGTTGATCTGTTTTTCTTTCTAAAACCGTATACCTTCCTATTGAGATGTCCCTTTTGCAACAGCTTCACGAGCTAGAGCATGGGCTGCTTTGTTTTGCTCGTCAGGAATCCATTTGATAAAAAATAAATCAAACGTATCGGCTATAGCCAGGATTTTTTTGAGAATTTCTGCAAATTCTTCGTTTTTAGCATATCGTTTTTCTACTGCAGCTAAAACGGCTTGAGAATCCGTTCTTACCGATACGATGGAAGGGGAGAGCTTTTGCACTTCTTCAACAGCTCGTAATAAGGCTAAAAATTCCGTTGTATGATTTGTATATTCTCCTATATATTCGCTTATTTTAATATGGTGGCCTTCTCCTTTAATGAAAACTCCAATTCCACTGGGACCTGGATTTCCAATTGTAGAGCCGTCAATATATACTTCTAGCATCAAATTTCCCCTTTATTAATCCGTCTTCATTACTTGCAAGGACGAGAAGTCTAGTTGTACAATCAATAAATATTAACTTCAAGGAGCGATTAAGTATATGAAGCATACAGATATTATGAATGAAATTGATCATTTACTGCAAACATATTGTGATGGCTGTTTGGTAAAAGCTCAGCTTCGTAGGGAAAGAGGGAAGACAAAAGCCCATCATTTCTGTATTAAAGACTGTACCGTTGGAGAGGAAATAAAGGAATTTGGTCAGAGGCTTACAGAGTCCAAATAAAAAACCCTGGAAAAGATCCCAGGGAAGGACGTATTATTGCTGCTTGATCACATTAGCAGCTTGAGGACCGCGATTTCCTTCTACAATTTCAAAAGTAACAAGTTGTCCTTCTTCCAAGGCTTTAAACCCGTCCCCTTGTATGCCGGTAAAGTGAACAAACACATCCTCGCCGTCATTGTATTCGATAAAGCCGTAGCCCTTCTCATTATTAAACCATTTTACCTTCCCCTGTTGCATTCTGTTCCTCCCTTAATCCACCAAAAATTCTGAAAATGGATAGTTTCACTATACAGAAAGTGACACAAACTGTCAATTATTTGTTGTTTTATTTAACAATTCACTTATATAGAGACTTTTAAGTGGGCCTGCTACGGTCACTCTATAAATTTTGTTATAATAGAAATACAAATCGGGATTACAAGTAAGCTTGTAAGCATTAACTATTGCTTTAATCTTCGTTTCTGTAGAACGTATACATAGATTTTATTTGCAAGAAAGGAGATACTTATGGACACGGTTACTTATTGTGAGTCGCTAGTAAAAGGAATCTATGAAAAATTTGATGCTAGCCATGATTTTCAACATATACAAAGAGTCAGGAATAATGCTATGGAAATTTTAAAGGATGAAGAGCAGGCTAACAAGGAGCTAGTGCTTCTCTCCGTCTTGCTGCATGATGTAAGTGACCCAAAATATTCTAATGGGAAAGAGTTAGAGGTCTCCATACTAGAGAAGCTATCGCTAGATAAGGAAAAGAAGGAACAAATCCAGCGAATCATTCAATCTGTCTCCTTTAATGGTGGGCATGAGCTACCTGCCGAGTCGGTAGAAGCGAGAATCGTTAGAGATGCGGATCGATTGGATGCAATCGGTGCTATTGGGATAGCGCGAACCTTCGCGTATGGAGGAGCAAAAAGCCGAAAGCTTTATGATTCTAGTGAGCAAGCAAGAGAAGAAATGACGGAGGAAGAGTATCGGTCCAAAGCAACCTCCTCAGTGACACACTTTTATGAGAAGCTGTTAAAATTATCTAAGGGAATGCTCACAAAGAGAGGGCAAGAGCTTGCTATGGAAAGACATCAGTTCATGGAACAATTTTTAGAACAATTGAGAAAAGAAGTAGGAGAAGATATATGAGTCATTTAATCATATCCAATTTAACAAAAACAGTAGGAGAGAAGACGCTTTTTGAAAACATCTCCTTCACGATACATAATCAGCACAGAGCTGGTTTGATTGGTATTAACGGAACGGGGAAGTCTACCTTTTTATCCATTATTGCAGGAGAACTGGAGGCAGATTCTATTGAGCGTGACCATCCAAACAAATTTCGTGTTGCTTATTTAGAGCAGCAGCCTGTTTTTACGAAGGATGAAACGGTGCTTCAAACTGTGTTCAGTGGAGACTCTCCTATTCTAAAAGTAAACAGAGATTATGAAGAAGCGTTAAAGAGACTATCGGCTGACCCAACTTCAGAGGTGCTACAAAATAATCTATTAGCCCTTCAGCAAAAAATGGACGAGCTAGAGGCTTGGGATGTAAATGCTCTTGCAAAGACTGCTTTAACCAAGCTTGGAATCACGCAATTTGAGCAATCGATTCTTCATTTATCTGGTGGGCAGCAAAAAAGAGTGGCGCTTGCCAAGGTGTTAATTGAGCCGGCAGATTTGTTGCTGTTAGATGAGCCAACAAACCATCTAGATAAGGAATCCACAGACTGGCTTCAGGAAACGCTTCAGCGAATAAATGGTGCGATGATTTTTGTCACTCATGACAGATACTTTCTGGATGCAGTTGCTACTCATATATATGAGCTGGCTGACAAGCAACTATATACGCATACTGGAAACTATGCAGATTACCTTGAATCGAAGGCATTAAGAGAAGAAATGAATGCAGCATCCCAGCAAAAGCTGCAAAACCTTTACCGGAATGAATTGAAATGGATTCGAAGAGGGGCAAAGGCTAGGACGACCAAGCAAAAGGCTAGAATTGATCGCTTTGAAGAGTTAGACTCGAAGATAGATAGAAATAGTGGGTCCCAATCTTTGGACATGGAGCTAGCTTCCTCTCGCTTAGGGAAGCAGGTACTAGAAGGCAAGAATATATCTAAAAGCTTTGGTTCAAAGAAAATCGTAGAGGATTTTTCCTTTCTTCTACAGGCTGGTGACAGAATTGGCATCGTGGGACCAAATGGAGCTGGCAAAAGTACGTTGCTAAAGATGCTTGCGGGTGAATTAGCTTTAGACAGTGGAGAAATCATTGTTGGTTCCACTGTTAAGCTGAAACATTTTTCCCAGCAGCTACCACCACTAAACGAGCAAACACGTATGATTGAATATATTAGAGAGTCTTCTAACTCAATTGAAGTATCATCTGGTGAGAAGTTATCTGCAGCTCAAATGCTGGAACGTTTTTTATTTCCCCTACACACACATGGTACTCAAATAGGCAAACTCAGTGGAGGAGAGAAGAAGAGGCTGATTCTACTAAAAATGTTGATGGAGCAGCCCAATGTATTGTTACTGGACGAGCCTACAAATGATTTGGACATCCAAACCTTGTCTGTGCTTGAGGACTTTATTGAATCGTTTCCAGGTGTTGTTATCACCATTTCCCACGACCGCTTTTTCTTAGACAGAATTGCCAAAAAGCTTTGGATAGTAAATGGAGATGGGACAGTAAAGGAATGGTTGGGTGTTTACTCCGATTATTTAGAGGAAAATAAAACAGCAGAAAAAGAACAGCCGGTGAAGAAAGAAGAACCAACTGTAAAGCCACAAAAGGAAAAGAAGAAGCTTTCCTATAAGGAACAAAGAGAATGGGAAGCAATTGGTGGAGAAATCGAGAAGGCTGAGCAGCTCATTATGGAGCTAGAAGAGCAGCTTACAAACGCCGGAGCCAATTACGATTTGGTAAGAGAATTAACCGAAAAACTGGAAAAAGCAAATGAAACATATGAGCAGCTTATTGAAAGATGGTCGTATTTAGAAGAGTTAGCAACCAAGTAATGGAGGGAATAGCATGAAAATCGTATCCATTGAACCAACACCTAGTCCAAATACAATGAAGGTCAATATCGACCAAGAGCTTCCATTTGGGAAGAGTCATAACTATAACAAAAACAATATCCAAGATGCACCAAAAGAAATCCAAGAGATTTTTGCGATAGAGGGAGTCAAGGGTGTCTATCATGTAGCCGATTTCTTAGCAATTGAGCGTATCGCTAAATTTAGCTGGGAATCCATATTAGCTTCTGTCGAAAACGTTTTTGGGGCAGAGAATGACAGTCAAGACAGTGACAAGCCTGCTGATCACTACGGAGAGGTCTATGTGCATGTGCAGCAATACAAGGGAATTCCTCTTCAAGTGAAGGTGTTTGATAGTGAGTCGGAAACTCGCTTTGGCCTGTCTGAAAGGTTTACAAAGGCACTAGACGAGGCGATGGAGGGGGACAAGGAAAACTATATCCTTCTTCGTAAATGGGTAGATTATGGTGTGCGATATGGAGACCAAAAGGAGATTGGAGAGCAGCTGGTGAAGGAGCTGGAGGCAACCTTCCCGGAAAGCAAGCTGCAGGACCTCATAGAGAATAAAGATAATAGTGAAGAACGCAAGCCGGTTCGTGCTCCGTTCACATTAGAGGAATTCAATCATCCAGACTGGAAGGTACGATTTCAGCTGCTAAACAACTTGATCAACCCTGAGCTGGAGGACTTACCAATCCTCGCAAAGGCATTGGAGGATGAGCAAGTATCTATTAGACGTCTAGCGACGGTTTATCTCGGACTTTTAGAGGACGAAGCAGTAATCCCATACTTAGAAATAGCATTAAAGGATAAAAGTGCTTCAGTTAGAAGAACTGCTGGCGACGCGATGAGTGATTTGGGCTTCGAGCAATTCTCTACTGCAATGAAAGAAGCATTGTTTGATAAAAACAAATTAGTAAGATGGCGTGCAGCGATGTATTTCTATGAAGTAGGGGATGAAGAAGCACTCCCTGCATTAAAAGAAGCAATGGATGACAAAGAATACGAGGTCCGCTTACAAATTCGCATGGCAATCGCACGAATTGAAGAAGGGGAAGAAGCAAAAGGATCTGTTTGGAAGCAAATGAATGAAGCGAGAAGTAAATAAAATAACATCTTTTCAATTACTCAGAAGCTAGTTTGATAGTATACCAGGGAGCCGCTATATAAATGGACATTCCTATGCAGGCTTTTGAGTTTGAGATATGCGGTAAGAGGAGCACTTATGATTCTATCATTTGATAAGAATCATAAGTGCTTTCTTATTTTGAGTGTTAGGTTCTCTGCGCGTCTCTCAAACTAAACGAAAGCCCCAATTAGGGGAGTGGTGAAATTGCTCGGAACAAAGTTGCAAAGAAACGTTTGGACTTTGTCGTACTCTTTGCTATTTTTTCTCCTATCCCCATGAATCATTTCTGTCTACATCTATAGTTCTTTACTCTCACACAGCATTGTATTATTCTTAATTTTTATCAAAAAATATAGATGAAATATTATTTTTCTGTACTTTCATATGATAAAATAATAGAAAAATTTTCTAGTCTATTTCGTCACGAGCGGTTGGAATATTTCCATATGATAAGGAGAAAAACATTTGTAAATAAAATGTAATTAAAATTTCCATAAATGTATGTGTAAACATGAGGAAAAGTGTGAATAATACAATAAAAGACGGCTTGTAGAATTGAGGGATCTGTATGGCGAAGAATTTTAAAAGAGAAGAACTGAATAAAAAGGAAGAGCTAAAGATCACTTATTATTTTACGTTGTTCATGACGTTAGTGGGTACTCTTTTGATTATGTTTTTATTAAGCTATAAGGTAGAAGAGCTCAATCTTTTTGTCGTATTGTTGTCTATCTCCGCTGGTGGTCTTCCCCTCGGAATTGTGGGCGCATACTTCGATTATCGAATGGCAATGTTGAAGAAAAAGTATCAAGAAATGAAGTACAGAGAAAGATTGTCCGGTAAAGGTTTAAATAAGTCATTAGAATAGTACTTACGGGTTCTTCTATTTATGGGAGGGCCCTTTTTTATAGAAAAGGCACACTACGATACATGTCGCCGTGTGCCTTTTAAACTTTCTCTTACCTGTTCAAATCACTTAATCCTGGACTATGCTCATTTGGCATAACAGGGAGTACAGGAACAGGGAAACCTTGCGGTGGTGGAGTAACCTGAACTTGTCCACCATTCCTGCTAGGAGACTGTCCTTGAAAGATTTCTTGTACCCTTGTTGGATCTAAGCGGAAATTGAACTGTGCATTATGATAACCCATATCTACGAACTTTTTGCACTCGGGATACTTATTGATATCGTAATTAGGTATCGGCAAGATTTTGCCCCAATCTACACCTAAGGTCTCTAATGCTTTGGCAAATACATTTTGATGTGCATTATCTCTGACAATCAAAAATGCCAAAGTTTCTCTAAATGTTTGATTGGAGCTCATTTCATAAATACGTGTTTTTTGAAGAACTCCGGTAGATTCTAACACGACATTATCCAAAAGGTCTGCAATTAGATTACCGTGAGCATATACCCAAGAACCGTTCCATGGATTTCCAGCAGCGTCTACTGGAAGAGACCCCTGTGCCCCTATAATGAAGTGATGTGGGTTTGCATGCTTCGTGGCATCATCTAGCGGTGCACCATCCATACCCGCATTACCGGCTTGATCAGACATACCAGAATCATTCAGTAATTGATTGATCGTATTTTGAACAAGCTCTACGTGAGCAATTTCCTCTAAAAAGACTGCCTTCAAGAGATCTCGGTATTGGGTTTCTGGACCGCGAAAGTTGGACCCTTGGAAGAAATACTGCATCATCGTTCTCATTTCACCGAAGTGTCCACCAAGAATCTCTTGTAAAATTTTAGCGGCTGCTGGATCCGGTTTGTCAGGCTTAATAATATTGATTAGCTCTTCCTTATAGTAATACATCTATTTTCCTCTTTTCATCAGACAATTTGTACAACCTGTTTATTAGGATGTACGGAATGTTGACTGATATACGAGGACTTTATTTCATTAAACATAGGCTTTTATTCTGGATAAATACCTTAACGTTTCCATATCGTTTGTTGTTGGAAAAGAATATTCCTGCTGATAAGTTTCACAGCCTTTTCCTGTAATAACCACCCAATCATCTTCTTTTGCTCTTTCCCATGCATAATGAATAGCCATTGTTCGATCAGGAATAATGATACATTTTTCGTGATTCCCTAATGCTTCTAACTCCATAATCATTTCCTTATAGGAAACTCCATTTAAATCATCAAATGTAAGAATGCAGCAATCACTATATTTTAAGGACATCTCCACCATTTTTCTTCTTTTGCCAGTGTCGCGATTTCCTCTAAAACCAAAGATATGAATGATATTGTTTGGCTGTTGTGACCTCACTGTATCTAAGATATGGAAGAACGCATTAGCCGTATGAGCGTAATCGACTACAAAAGTTGCACCTATTGGAGACTTAAATAATTGATATCTACCTGGTAAGCCTGAAAAAGTTCGTAGGGATACTGATATCAACTCAGGTTCGATTCCTAATGCTCTACAAGCACAGAATGCATTTGCTGCATTTTCAATGTTATGGCTTCCTTTCATTTGGGTGAGGAGGGAGTAACTTAGGAGTTGATAGTCTTGCTTTTCTATCAGCTCATTTCCATTTATTATGTATGTTGGATTTGATCCGTCAATTTGAAGTACCTTCTTTCCAATTGACTGAACGTATGTACTTAATCTTTCTCCGTAATCATTCATACAGTGAACGACTGCAGTACCATCCGGCTTTAAGAAATCAAATAAGGATTTCTTAGCTTCAAAGTATGCTTCCATATTTTCATGATAATCTAGATGCTCGTGCTCGATGTTCGTGAAAATACACACGTCAAATTCGAGACCTTCAATTCGGTGTTGTATGAGACCGTGTGAAGATACCTCCATAATTACTACTTGGTCATCACTTTCGGCAAGAAACTGGTGAAAGGTCAGCGGATCCAAGGTAGTATGTGGGGAAGGATGCTCTTCTCCATTGATAACCACAGCAATACTGCCAAATAAGGCACAAGAAATTCCTTGAGCCTCAAAAATATGCTTAACCATATAGGATGTTGTTGTTTTTCCGTTCGTACCTGTAATACCTATGAAAATCTTTACGCTAGCAGGATTGTGGTAGTACGCTTTTGCCAAATGGGCTAAGGCTCTTCGAGAATTCTCTACCTGAAAATAAGGATAGGTGGTGGATTCACTATCTCTTTCACCGATTATGGCGGCTGCACCTTTCGTAATCGCATCCTCTATAAAAAGATGCCCATCTGTATTGGTTCCTGTAATTGCAACAAAAAGATAGCCTGGCTTTACCTCTGAGGAATTAAATGCCAGTCCTGTGATGTCAATATCCTCCGTAACCTTTCCTCTATGTTGTACTGATGTTAATAATTCACTTAGCTTCATTCTATCTCGCTCCCCGTCTATTTATCTACTACTACGAGAGGAAAATCCGTTCTTTCATGTAAAGAAATGAACTGTTGGAACAGCTTTCTATTTATATGTACTGTTCTAATTGTTCACTAAGAAATTCCTTTCGATTACATTTGGTAAGCTGCCTACTAAACATATAGATGCTTTGTCGTATGTTTCTTCTTAGATTAGCCCATTTTAGAGCAAGTATTAACCCCACTAATAGTAAATACACGTTTTTGATATAAAACTAACCTAAAAAAGATAAAAATATATAAATTTTATAAAAAAGGGGTAAATGTATTTATATGAAGTATAAAGAAAGTAAGAAGAAGGTATTAGATAAATGTTTCTAAATCGGAGGAAATCCATTTATTTGTCTAAATTGTCCTATTTTTAAAGAATCATAAAGAAAGTGATTTGGAATAAAACGGAACATTCCCGTTGGTAGAGTTCAAATGAATGAAATTATATGCTGTTGGAGGTAAAATGAATTGAAAGAACAATATAAAAAGGTAATTGGAAGGAGCATGTAAGCGTGAATGCATACGATGAATATATGAAAGAGGTTGTAAAGCCAATGAGAAGAGAGCTGACGGATGCAGGCTTTACAGAATTAATAAGCGAAGAGCAAGTGCAGGAGCATATGGAGCATGCACAAGGTGTTTCACTTATTATGATCAATTCCGTTTGTGGCTGTGCAGCAGGATTAGCTAGACCAGCAGTGGTTGGTGCTATAGAAGAGCTACAGGAAAAACCGGATCATCTGGTAACTGTTTTTGCTGGACAAGACCAAGAAGCAACAGCTACGATGCGTGGATATTTTGAAGAAGTGCCTCCAAGCTCTCCTTCTATCGCAATTTGGAAGGATGGGCAGTTAGCTTATTTTATTCCAAGGGAACAAATTGAAAACCATGAGATGGAATCTATTAAAGAGCATCTAACAGGTGTTCTTGCTCAAATAATCGCAGAATGACACTCATTGTAACGACACCTGGAAGAACAGATAAGGAGCATATTAGTCAGGCAAGAAAGATTGCAGCTGAACTGAATGTTCCTTATGTAGAAAGGCGTAAACGTTCCATAGAGCGCATGCAAAAGGATACGAATGCTGATATTGTGCTTGTGAGCAAGGAAAGACTAGAGTTCTATAGTCTTGGAGCGAAGGAACCATTCTTTTTTCATCCTAACTCTGCAGCATTTCGCTTGAAAAGATTAATAAACGGAGAGCAAGATTCCATGCTCGAAGCAACAGGTCTTACCGAAGGTGATTCCTTTCTAGATACTACAGCTGGCCTTTCCTCCGACTCTATTATTGCCTCCCATGCGGTAGGGAGCAGTGGAATGGTGCATGCATGTGAGAAAAATAAGATTATTGCCTACCTCGTCGGGAAAGGATTGAAGGAATATACCTCCGATAACGAGATGCTCAATGAATGTATGAGGCGGATAAAGTTATTCCAAGAAGACTCGGTGAACTTTCTTAAGCAAAGCGAAGATAATGCTTACGACGTGGTCTATATGGATCCAATGTTTGAAGAAGAGATAACGGAGTCAAATAACTTTCAAGCGTTACGAAAAGTGGGGGTGCAAGATACATTAACCGCTGAGTGGGTGAAAGAGGCAACTCGAGTAGCCAAAAGGCGAGTAGTGTTGAAGGCACACTTCCGATCTCCTTTATTCCAACAATATGGCTTCTCACAACAAATCAGATTAACCTCCAAATTTCACTATGGAATAAAGGAGAAATAAAAGAAGAAGTTGGGACAAATCCAATGAGAAGCACTTATGGTTCTAATATATGATTAGAATCATAAGTGCTTTCTTAGTTTTTGAGACTCAGGTTCTCCGCTACGTCGGACGCTTGGAGTGGAGGCCGACAGGATGTAGGTCAGGAAAACGTTGTCACACGACGTGACGTTCTTAGTTTTCCCTCCCCCGTAAGCCAGCACCCATCGCTGACGCGCATGGCTGTGCTGTCTTACCTACCACCCTGCTCCCGCAGGAGTCGCCGACGCTTCTCCAAACCATTAATGTTTCCTACTTAAATTGAAGTTTAATCAATACATTCCAAAAAGAATATAACCCATCAAGAAAAATTTTGTCCCGGCCCTTTTTTTACTGCTTCCATCCGTTGAAGAAAATGGATATTTAGTATCTATCTAGCTTTTCAATTAATTCCAAAGAGATCAAATCCGTTATTTCTAATTGATCGGTTTCCTTTTCCAAATCTTTTTCGTTTAAGGGACCTAACACTTTACGACTGTTTACATCAATGATCCAATAAGAATTGTCACTTTTGGTGGGGTTCTTTGGAGGCTGCTCATAGCCTCTTTCATCAGCTACTAACTCTATTTGCTTAGCAACTATATAATCATCGTTCCACCAAATACCTGTGACTTCGGTTGGGACATAAAGATAATCATAGCTAGTGTCATCCTCCGAGTATTTAGGCTTCTCTCCATAAATGGCAATACAATGAGCTGATCTACGGTCTATACGAAATCCATTATCTAGTGGAATGGTATAATCGGCTAAACCTGCACAACCGACTAAAGGTAAGAATAGCAGGAGGACCAACGCTATTTTTCTGTTGTTACCAAACATTTTGAGCCATTCGTATTTTCTCAAATCAATCCTTCTTTCAAGTTGGGATTACTTTTTGGTAGAATAGATTATTTCCCCTGATTCCGATAATCCTTGAATGTTTACAGGGTATACAAACCCTTCAGATTTTAAAAAGAAAAAGCGACCTTCGTTCAGAAATAGAGCATTTTCAAAGGAGTTCTTTCCTGTCTCCGCCTTTATTTGTTTTATGTCGTTGTTCAAGACTTGACCAAAGAAATAGGCTGGACTTGAACCGGAGGCACTCCATGTAAAAGTCTCATCTCGAGAAGGAGGATAGTAGGTGGAAGCTAGTGTACTTTCTGACCCTTCGTCATTTTTAACCTCCCAAAACCCTAACCAATTTTGGTCTAATCGAGCAATCATAACAGAGTGTTTGTTTCGAAAAATGGTTAACCATTCCTCGCCAACCTTTTCAATTGAAATGACTTCCTCTGTCTCTGGATTCCAGCCCTCCGTAGCATTCCATACATCTGTTTGTGTCGGTGATTGTCGATGATTGTAAATTAGAAATACAGAAAAAATCACAACAAGTACTCCCAAAAACATATATACTTTTTTGATAGTTGGTTCCCCCTTAGTGTTACCTGTTATCCATATATTAACATATACCCTTAGAAGAAAGTTTTTTTATATAAATTAGCTTAGATAAAGTTCCTAAAATGGTTAAATATGTTAAAATTTAAATAAAATTCTGAAAAAGGAAGGGGTAACTATGAGAGCGAGGTTCCTTCTTATTCTTTTGGGACTACTATTGCTAACAGCTTGTAAGTCAACGCCAATAAAAGGGGATTTAGGACAAATCTATATCGTGGCATTGGAATCCATTTTGCACCAGGAACAAGTACTAAGTGAGAATATGGAATATATCGCGATTGATACGAGTAATTTTGAAGATACAGAGGAAGAGGACATAATTAAAATCCTAAGCTACTTCGAGGAAAAATATTCAATAGAAGTATTAGAAGCTACTCTGGAGCAGCTAAAAGAAAAAGAGCACTATGATTCAGAAACAAAGGTTTTAAACGGTGTACTTCTTAGAATAGACAAGATTCAACCCGAGTCTGATGAGGCCGTCTTGTTTGAAGGTTCCAAATACCGGTCTGGTGATGGTGCAGTGGGAGTACAAGGCAGCATATATTTTGAAGACAATCAATGGAAATCCAAAGAAGTAGCAATCACCTGGGTTTCTTAATTCCAGATCAAACAAAGGGTGGGACTGCATGCTATTAACTCCATTAGGGGAAATCAAATTACTAGTGAACGGATTAGAAGTAGAGTATGAAGCGATAGAAATAGAAAAAGATCGTTTGTGCCAAGATGTAGATGGCAGGTATATGATTTTATTTGAAGTAAAAAATGAAAATAATATAAAGGAAATTACATGCTGTATCCCAGGTTTAGATATCAAGGGCTATACGGAAAGTGGAGAGATGCTAGAAGCGATTGCATTCTATAAGGATGATATAAAGCTGACAATCGGCGTGGTTGGAGAATTCAATTATCCTATTTATCAGCAGGATTATAATGGAGTCTATTTAGATAACGGCATCCAGTATATCCCATTTCCTAATTTCGCTAGCAGAACAATTAAATTTGGGGTGTGCTGGATTCAACCAGTGACAGAAGATAATGATATCCAAACACACTTTGGGGTCGATCTTGGATATTTGGGGGAGAGAAAATGAGATTAGAATTGGTGGGTGTATTCTTTATTTTTCTAAGTGGAATATTTTTTACTGCTGAAAGAATTGCCGAGGTATTAGCGGCTGGAATGAGACTTAGTGTAGATGTTTATTATCCCGACTTCTTTGATAACTTTTTCGTTTGGTTCTTTTTTGTAATTGGTCTACTTTTAATCGTAAATAAATTCCTATTGAAGCTGTGGAAAAACTATCATTCCTTCGTCTCACAGGGGAACTCAAATATAAATTCATAACTATAAGTGATCAAATGAAAAAGGGGAACGTGATGAGTAAAAAACACATGGTATTTTTCCTGTTTTTATTGTTAGTTGGATGCGAAAATGAGAGCGATATTATCAAGAAAAATGATACACCACAAAAAGAAATTCAAGAAACCATGGCGGTTGTAAATATTCCAGATGCACTTCTCACTGAAATCTCCCAACAAATTGAAGTTCCAAAAGAAGAACTAACACATGAAGATTTAGTTTGGGTAAGCACTTTAACCATTGATAGTCAGAATAATGATGATTTATCAGCATTATCTGAAATGAAAAATTTAGAACATCTTTACGTGACGGCTCCTATAGATATTAACTCTATCAGTAAATTAAGTAACTTAAAATATCTATATCTCCAGAACACACCTATATCAGAAGTGTCTTTTTTAAGTTCTTTTAAGCAATTAAATACGTTGGAAATATCAAATAGTGGCCTAGAGGAGCTGAAGGATTTTCCAGAGTTAAAAAATATAGTAAGTCTTAATTTGGTTAATAATCGAATAGAAGATTTAGCTCCACTGGATACCTTGATTTCTCTCAAAGATTTAGATATTACCAACAATCAAGTCATCTCGTTGTCTCCACTCGAAAGACTAGTGAATCTTGAAAGTCTTATTTTGATAGACAATCCAATTAAGGACTTTTCAACACTTGGTAAATTAGAATCTTTACTTTTTCTTTCGATGAACGGAACGTCTCTTCATTCTCTTGAATTTGTTAGCTCGTTGAATAATCTGGAGAGTCTGCAGGTTTCGGATACAGAGATTTCAGATTTGTCTCCTTTATCAGATTTACGTAACCTAACATACCTAGATATTCGAGATACAAATGTAACGTCTATCCAACCGTTAAATAATATTAAGGGGCTAAAATATTTATTAATAAACAAAGAGAAAGTCAAGGATTGGAGGCTACTCGAAAACAGAGAGGATCTAGTGATCTCTGAAAATGTTATAATAGCTGAATGAGTAAGAAGAAAAGAGCACCTCCGACTAACCATAAGTTCGGAAGTGCTCTTTAATGTTTTTTAAAAGATAAGCTAATTAGTCCGTGAAACACAAAGAAGTTAAATAACCTAGTAAAAATAGAAATCCGATCCCTATTACGACTGAATTCATGAGAAATTCCTCCTTCATAAAAAACCTACTGAATGTTTCCACTTTTTATTGTACAATGAATATGAAAAAGAGGAAACCTTTTGTTCTTTTAGACGTATATGTTTATACAAGTTATGACAAATTTGTTCAAAAAGAAGGTGTTTAAGTTGAAAAAGTGGCTTCAGAAATCCATTATTATCACAGTTGCATTCTTGACGTTTGGATTAATTTCCCCGAACCATTTAATTTGGGAGCAGCTGCTTGAAAAAGAATCACCAAATACTTTCTCATCGGCTGATACGGGTATTGAATATAGTAGTGTCATAGAGGAAACCGTTGATCAAAAGGAACTTCTGGCTATTGCAGCAAAAGAACAATCATACATAAAATTTGGACACCGAATAGGACCTGTTATTCAGGATGAGTTTGAGCAGGTGATCTTCCCTAGAATGCAAGAGGCAATCGATGTCGCTGTACAGAAGCTGGACAACCAGTCCATCAAACAGCTGGGCATTACAGAAACACCATCTGGAGACTATCATGAGAGGATTTTCCATATCTTTGATGAAAAATCTAAGAAGGATATTATTAGATTTCATGTTCGTACAGATAAAAAGCCTTTAGATGGATACTATTTTAATTTCCATTATCATTTAGCCGAAGATCACTATGCAAAGCATTATGTGTTAGGTGAGATATATTGGTCTAAAAATACACCACCAAAATGGCTCTCCTAGTCGAGAGCTTTTTTTACTTGAATCAGAAAGTGAGCGATATAAATGGAGCAATATTTGAATCTAATGCGATATATTAAAGAGAACGGGGTAGAAAAAGGCGACCGCACTGGTACAGGCACAAAAAGTGTCTTTGGTTATCAAATGCGCTTTAACTTGCAAGATGGCTTTCCACTTATGACAACAAAGAAAACGGCATTTCGTTTAATTGTGGGAGAGCTTCTCTGGTTTTTAAAGGGTGATACAAATGTGAAAACGCTGATCCAAGATAATATTCATATTTGGGACGAATGGGCGTTTGAAAAATGGGTAAATAGTGAAAAATATAAAGGACCGGATATGACGGATTTCGGAAGAAGGGCAGCAAAGGATCCAGCTTTCAAAGAGATTGTTCAACAAGAAATGGAGAAGTTTTGCGAACAAATTCTTGCTGATGAAAAGTTTGCAGAGGAATTTGGTGATTTAGGACCTGTCTATGGTAGACAATGGCGTTCTTGGCCCGGAAAGAATGGGGAGACGATTGATCAATTAACGAAGCTTATTGATCAGCTAAAAACGAATCCTGATTCTAGGAGACATATCATAACAGCCTGGAATCCGTCTGAGGTGGACGATATGGCACTGCCACCTTGTCACAGCTTCATGCAGTTCTATGTGGCAGATGGAAAGTTGTCCTGTCAGTTATACCAACGTAGCGCAGACGTATTCTTAGGGGTGCCGTTTAACATTGCGTCATACGCCTTGCTGGTACACTTGATAGCAAGAGAATGTGATCTTTCAGTTGGTGAGTTTGTCCATACATTAGGAGATGCACATCTTTACTTAAACCATATGGACCAAGTCGACACGCAGCTCAGCAGAACACCAAGGACTCTTCCCGAGCTTGTCCTTACAAAGGAAGATAAATCTATCTTTGATTTTGAAATAAAGGATATTACCATTCAGGGCTATGATCCTTATCCAAAAATCAAAGCAGATATTGCCGTATAAATAGGAGGAGAAGCAATGATTTCATTAATCGTCGCACATGATCCGGACCGAGTAATCGGATATAAAAATAAATTACCTTGGCATATCCCTGGTGACCTTGCTTACTTCAAGGAAAAGACGATGGGAAAAGCAATGATTATGGGGCGTAATACGTTTGAGTCAATAGGTAGAGCACTTCCTGGTCGGAAAAGCATCGTGGTGACTAGAAATCCTGATTACCAGGCAGAGGGAGCAGTTGTCACGACTAGTTTGATGGAAGCTGTTGAAATAGCAAAAGAACACCATGAAGAAGTAATGGTAATTGGAGGAGAGCAAATCTTCCGTACGATTCTTCCGAATGCTGATCGTTTATATATCACCTATATTCAACAGAACTTTACAGGTGATACGTATTTCCCACCATATAGTGCAAGTGACTGGGCGCTTACACAGACTTCAGAGGAAATGCAAACATCTGATGGAATAACATATGTATATTTGGTTTATGATAGAAAGGTTCGTGACTAGTTTGTTTTCATCTTTAAGAACGTTTGGCTTCTTATTTGGTTATTTGCCGATAAGTATGCCAAGATTACGCAAGATAAAGGAACAGAAGGGCAAGCTCTCTACTGAAGAATATGACAAGCTTGTACATTCTGTTCCCCAAATGTGGGCAGAAGGAATATTAGAGCGTACAAAAAGTACGTTTGAAGTGAAAGGGCTGGAAAATTTGCCAGAAGGGCCAGTTCTACTGATTAGTAATCATGAAGGGAACTTTGATATCCCTACGTTACTCACTTATATTCCGAAGCCTTTTGGGTTTATTTCAAAAGTAGAAGTGAAGAAACTACCGATTATTCGAACTTGGATGGAAGAAATGAACTGTGTCTTCTTAGATAGAAGCAGTAGAAAAAGTAGCTATCAATCTATCTTAGATACAATCGAGCAGTTAAAAAAAGGACATTCCATATTAATTTTCCCGGAAGGAACGAGAAGTAAAGGACAAGGAATCGGAGAATTCAAATCGGGTTTTATTCGTATAGCGAAAGAAGCACAAGTTCCGATTGTTCCCATTGCTATAAAGGGAACTTCTGAGATTATGGAGAAAAATAATAACAAAATCCGTCCTGCGCATGTTCAAATAAGTATTTTACCAACATATAGTAGTACAGAGGTTTTAGGAACAAATAGCAAAGATATGATACAGTTAATTCAGCAAAGAATTGAGCGAGAGCTCGTTCTTATGAATAATTCCAATTAATTTACATAAAGGGTTGCTTCTTTTTAAATAGAGGCTACTAAGGAAGGATTGATATGATTGTCACAGGTTCATATTGTTACAGATTCAACAGCAGATTTACCACAGGATATTGTTGAAAAATATAATATTCATGTAGTACCTTTAACAATTCAAATTGAAAATGAATCTTACATTGACGGGGTAAATATTCAGCCAGCAGAGTTTCTAGAGAAAATGGCAAAAACGAAGGAGCTGCCTAAATCATCTCAGCCAGCTATAGGAGTGTTTAAGGAGCTCTATGATGAATTAGGAGCAAAAGGAGATTCCATCATTTCCATCCATATGACTGGTGGGATGAGTGGGACAGTGGAATCAGCAAAAAGTGCCGCTGAATTAACCAATGCAGATGTTACAGTAATTGATAGTAGATTTATCTCATTCGCGCTAAGATTCCAGGTGGAGGAAGCAGCAAAAATGGCTATCTCTGGTGAATCGAAGGAAGCGATTATAGAAAAGGTATATGATATCCGCTCTAAAACCCATCTTTTTGTTGTGGTAGACACATTAGAGAATCTGGTGAAAGGCGGAAGGATAGGAAAGGGAAAGGCGATGATCGGCTCTCTATTGTCGATCAAACCAATCGCCTCTTTAGACGATGGTGTTTATACGCCGATTGCGAAGGCAAGAAGCCATAAGCAGGTAGTAAACTATCTATTTAATCAGTTTATGGAGGACACAAAAGGGAAAGTAGTAAAAGCAGTAGGAATTTCTCACGCAAATGGACTGAAAATGGCTACTCCATTAAAAGAGCTTATAGAAGAGTCTGGCTTTCAAGATGTGAAACTGTCGATTACCTCACCAGTAATTAGCACACATACTGGCCCAGGAGCAGTAGGCTTTATGTATATGACAGAATAAATCGAAAGGCAGGGAGGTGTTTGTCCCTGCCTTTATTTATAAACCGGCTACAAATAATAGGTGAGTGTTAGGGTAGGTAGGAATAAGGTTACAGCGTTTTATAGTAAAGGGGTTAACAATGAAGTATTTCATTCAAATTTGTTGTATCGTGCTACTTCTTGCAGCGTGTAGTGGGGAAGAAATAAGAGAGGTAAGTTTTCAAGAAAAACAGACAGTTTTGTTTGAAGAGTTATCCGTTCCTGAAAAGTTTTTCCCGAAGACATTGGATATAGTCGGACTAGGTGATTCACTGACACAAGGAGTAGGGGATAGCCTTAAAAGAAATGGTTATGTTGGCAGGTTGCAGAAGGAAATTTTAGCGTATAAAGGAATAGAAGACGTGATAATAACCAATACTGCAAAAAGAGGTAGAAGAAGTGACCAATTGTTAAAGCTTTTGAGAGACGGGGATATTGATCATCATGTTCGAAGGGCAGACATCATCACCGTAACGATTGGTGGTAACGATATGATGAAGGTATTTAAGAAGGACCTTTTTAACTTGAAGGTAGAAGCCTTTGAAAAAGAATTGGTACGTTTTGAAAACAATTATGATTCTATCTTAGAGGAGATTCGAGAGATTAATAGTACTGCTCCAATTGTGATGATTGGTATTTATAATCCAATAACCATTGTATCCGAAGAAACAAGTGAAGTTGATCAAATTGTTACGGATTGGAACGATACAATTGAATCTCTTTCCTATAGTGATATAAATGCCTGCTACGCACCGATAGATACTTTATTTGATACAAACGCAAATCTTGTTTATCATACGGATTTCTTCCATCCCAATAGTAAAGGCTATGAGCTTATTACCGACAGGGTTATCGAATCGCTAGAAAATTGTGGTTTGATTGATAAGGAAAGTAGGGAATTGTTTTTTATAAGGGATTAGAAAATATTTTTTTCTAATGATTGTTTAGCTCGAGCGTTCTCGCACGAGGATAAATAGGAGCATATTGCAGTGGCCGAGTGTATACTTGCTGTGTTTCATTTGCTTTTTGCAACGGACATAGGCGCTTGCGCTTTTCTTAAGGGGTTGATGAAATGAATAAATGGAAGATAGCGTTCTTTTTGCTCCTTATTATCATTGTAGGAAGTATTGGAGCGTTCATCTATTGGATAACTGCTCCTTCTGACTACGTAGAGGAGCCTATAGAAACAGAGGCATTTGCTTCGGGACATGTGTTAACTGTCAACACGACAAAAGAGGATTTTGAAGGAATAGCGAATTCCTTTATCCATAAAGCGATGGGTGGCAAACCACTGCCTCTGAAGCTAGAGGTAGACGATCAAATTGTCCTTACATCTGAACTTACAATTTTTTCCCTATCGTTACCTGTGAAGATGTATTTTGATCCTTATGTGGAGGAAGATGGGAATATACGGATGGAACAGTCTTCTGTAGAAGTCGGAAATCTACAAATTCCTCCTGAAACAGTTTTAAAGCTGTTAAGGGATTCCGTCGATTTACCTCCTTGGATGATTGTAAAGCCACAGGATGAAGAGGTCCTACTGCAGCTAACGAGTATTCCTGTTGCCTCTGGTGTCAACGTCCGAGCAAAAGAGTTGGATTTAAAGGTAGATAAGATTATCCTAGAAATAGTCGTACCTACAAAATAAGGGGGGATCTACCATGGAATTAGCTACGTTTGCTGGCGGCTGCTTTTGGTGCATGGTAAAGCCATTTGATACCTACGACGGCATTGAGAAAGTGGTATCAGGCTATACAGGTGGACATGTAGAGAATCCGACGTATGAACAAGTTTGTTCAGAAACAACCGGCCATTATGAGGCTGTTCAAATCACTTATGACCCAGCTGTCTTCTCCTATGATCGTTTATTAGAAATCTTTTGGTTGAACATTGACCCTACTGATGAAGAAGGGCAATTTTTTGATAAAGGGTCTTCCTATCAAACAGCCATCTTCTATCATTCTGATGAACAAAGGGAAAAGGCGGAGGCATCTAAAAAGGCGTTAGAGGAATCTGGCAAATTTAACAGGAAGATAGCGACGAAGATTTTACCAGCTTCCACTTTCTATGAAGCAGAGGAATACCATCAGGATTACTATAAGAAAAATCCGATGCACTATAATCGTTATTTCGAAGGCTCTGGAAGAAAAGCCTTTGTGGAAGCGAGTAGGAGGTATCATAATGAAGGATAAGCTAACAGAAATGCAGTATTATGTGACACAGCAAAATGGTACGGAGCCACCTTACCAAAACGAGTATGATCAGCATTTTGAAGAAGGAATCTACGTGGATATCGTCTCTGGCAAACCACTTTTCCATTCGAAGGATAAGTATGATGCAGGCTGTGGCTGGCCAAGCTTCACAAGACCAATCGAAGCGCAGGAAGTAACAGAACACTTTGATGACTCCCACGGGATGAGACGAGTAGAGGTTAGAAGTAAAACGGCTAATTCCCACCTTGGACATGTGTTCCCAGATGGACCAAAAGAGGAGACAGGCTTACGCTACTGCATTAACTCTGCGGCAATGCGTTTTATTCCAAAGGATAAGCTTGAAGAAGAAGGCTACGGCGAATATTTAAAGCTATTTTAAATAAACTACCTCGAGAGTCTAGGCTCTCGAGGTGTTTTCTTTGTACTGTGTAGCCGAGCGAATTACTCACTAAAGGAAATAGGAAGTGTAGAGACGTGTTAACCGGTCGAGGATGCTATCAAACGAGTTTGGGGGCATCAATCAGTAAATGTGTTTTACCATGCGATAAAAGAAGGCTATCGCGCGGTGGGAGGCAAGGGCTTGGGCTATCAATCGAAACCAGCAGTCTATCGAGCGATAAGAGTTAGCTATCGAGCGGAAAATGGATCCTATCGCGCGGAACTAGAGCAGTATCGAGCGGTGGGAGGCAAGGGCTTTAGGTATCGATCGAAACCAATGGTCTATCCGCGATAGGAGTTAGATATCGCGCGGAAAATGGACCCAATCGCTCGGAAAATGGATTCTATCTCTCGAAAATGACGAGGTATCCCTCGAAACTGAGGAGGGGCATAGTCTACTGCTCGAATCCACGGACCTTTTGCGCTGAACGAAGTATCTACTGCTCGGAAATAGGTTGTTAATGCTCGAAACAAGGTATTTATCGCTCGGAACCGACGTCCTGTCCTTTACCCAAAGGCTCTTTTCGCCACAACACGCAAGCGATAAAAAAACGATGAGCCCCTTAGCGAGCTCATCGTTTCTCTTATAGTTTAAATTCATTTACCACTTTTCTTAGTTCATCTGCTTGATGGGAAAGCTCTACGGCGGATGCGTTGATTTCTTCCATTGCGGCAGAGCCTTCTTGGGCAGCGGCTGCGGAAGTTTCGGTGTTTGCAGCAGTGTTTTCTGCGATTTGTGTTACTTCGATGAATGATGCCGCAACCTCTTGGCTGAAGTTAAGCGTTTGTTCAATTTGACTTACCATTTTTTCAATAATGGTGATAGTCTCTTCTGTCTGCTTCATGATTTGTTCTAGGGAGCTGGTTGTTTCATTGGCAACCTCGACTCCTTTGATAACACTTTCAACACCTTCGTGATTTTGTTTCACGATAGAAACTACTTCATGCTGGATGGAAGTGACGATATTGGTTACTTCTTTTGCCGCATTCTGAGATTGCTCGGCAAGCTTTCGTACTTCATCTGCCACCACAGCAAATCCTTTCCCATGCTCACCCGCTCTTGCTGCTTCGATTGCGGCATTAAGAGCAAGTAGGTTTGTTTGTTCTGCGATTGAAGTAATCGTCTTAATGATAGAAGTGATTTCATAAGATTTCGTTCCTAAGCTCTCCACAGTTTGAGAGGTAGTAGCCATCGTTTCTTCAATATTAAGCATTACTTTAGAAGAAAGCTGAACGGATTCTACTCCTTTTTTTGCAGCTAAGGACATATGATCGGTTGCTTTCTTTACCGTTTGTGCATCCTCGTTTAAATATCTTGTTGCTTCCTCTAAGGAATTCATTTTATTAATTGCTACTGTCATGCTTTCCATTGTTTGCTCGCTACCGGATGCAATCTCACTTGTTGAGTCCGCGATCGATTGAATGGTGATGGCAGTATCATCCGAAGAGGCCATTAGCTGTTGACCGCTTGCGGATACATTTTCAGTCAAGAGGCTAACTCTTTTCACTAAGCTTGCGATGGATCCAATTAAAACATTTGTATTGGTAGCAATCTCAGCGAATTCGTCCTTAGAACGTACTTTTACTCTTCTAGTTAGATCTCCACCAGCCTGTGCAATTTCCAGTATAGACTGGTTAATAGACTGGGTACTTTTGCCGATAGAATTGAATAAAAATATTCCGAAAATTAAGGTTAGAACCACCGCGATAGCAGTTAGTGAGATAAAAAGAATCAATGCGTTTTGATTATCATTTTCCATTTGTATTATTTTAGCTGCATTCTGCTTTTGAAGTAATTCGTTCATGGATCCAATCTGGACATCCATTTTACTCATTTCAGCCTTTCCACCGCCTGCATTTACTAGCTTTTGGGCAGCCTCGAAGCTGACAGTGTCTCTTTGGTTTATAACACGATCCGAATACGCCAGATATGCCTCTAGATGCTCGCTAATTGAAGTTATTTTCTTAAACTCCTCTGGGCGATTTTTATAGGTATTCTGGAGATTTTTTAATTGCGTAATAGCAGAGTCTTTATAATTCCGATAACTTGTCTTATAATTTGATTTACCTGTTATGATATAACTCTGCTCAGCGTTGGAAAGTTGGGCTAAAGTAGTAGCTATTTCATTTACCATCAGCTGTTCCGTAATTCCTACATTTATGTATTCTTCTAGTTCATTTTGAAATTGATGCATTTTCGATGATGTTAAAAAAAGCATAGCTACTAATATAAGTATTAACATGGAAAAAGCAACTATAACTCTTCCTCGAATAGAATGCAGGAGAGTTGTTTTCTTGAAAGATTTTTCTTTCCTTTTCTGTTTTTTAGGTGACGTGTTTGTTTCTACGCCTTGCCTATGTACTTTTTTATTTGACTCTTGTCTGTTTTTTCTTTTAAATAACAAAAAGAACAATCCTTTCGTGTAGTATTTTCTTAATATTTAAAGTTTACTTGTTTTGGAATAATTTATCTACTAAATTTTCAATTTATAGGAGTCTTTATGACTAAAGGAGGGGAAAAAATGGTTCAATCCTTTTATTTATTTGCGTTAAAATTTAGAGGGGGACAAAAGGAGGATAGCAAATCAATTTTTGCAGAGGCGATGTTTATGACGCACGATTTTCCAAAAACGGAAACTTCTTTCGTGGAGATTTCTAAATATATAGAAGAATTAGCACATCCAGATATGCCGGCAACTGTATTTGACGACATTTGGAGGCTCTATGAAGAACATATCCAATAACCACTTCTGAATTGCATTTACAGATAAAAACGGTTATTATTAACACGACAACTTTAGAAAAGAGGTTAAATGTAATGAGTATTCACATTAACGCAAAAAAAGGCGATATTGCCGATACTATTCTACTTCCTGGAGACCCACTAAGAGCAAAATATATTGCAGAAACTTTCTTAGAGGATGTAACTCAGTATAATGAAGTTCGAAACATGTTTGGATATACTGGTACATATAAAGGAAAGAGAATATCTGTTCAAGGAACAGGAATGGGAGTACCCTCTATTTCTATTTATGTGACAGAGCTTATGAATGAATATGATGTTCAAAAGCTAATCCGTGTTGGAACTTGTGGTGCTATTCAAAAAGACGTAAAGGTAAGAGATGTAATCCTTGCGCAAAGTGCTTCCTCGGATTCTACCTTAAACAAAGTATTATTAGATGACCTAAGCTTCGCACCAACTGCAGATTTTGACTTGCTTTATAAAGCATACAATGCAGGGAAGGAAGCTGGCTTAAATCTGAAGGTGGGTAATATTTTCACTGCGGATTTATTCTATAACGAAAATGCTCAGAACGAAAAGCTTGCAAGCTATGGCGTGCTAGCAGTGGAAATGGAATCTGCAGCTTTATACACTTTAGCAGCTAAATATGGTCGTCAAGCATTATCCGTTCTAACTGTTAGTGACCATATTATTACTGGAGAAGCTACTAGTGCTGAAGAAAGACAAACTACCTTCAATGACATGATTGTGGTTGCACTTGAAGCTGCAATCCAAGAATAATTTTCATGGAGGGCAATAAAAATAGACTGTCATCTACTGACGGTCTATTTTTAAAAGAAGCTTTAATTGAAAAGGGTGAAAGTTTTGGAAGAAGAAAAACAACAAAGCGAAGAGCTAGCATCTACAAATAGACCTGCTTCTAGACAGATTAAAATGAAGCCATTTGTATTTCTGCTAATGATTTTTGCCCTTATAGTGGTAACTGCTGGAGTAACGATGATCGCACTTACCTGGGGAGATGAAAAGGTTGTAGAAGTAGTTCCTCAATCTACTAATGAAAGAGAAGAGTTTGCGAAACTATATTTAGCTTATGACAAACTACAAAATGAATACTATGAAGAGATAGATGCTGAATCAGTAGTAAATGGAGCAATCAATGGAATGATTGATGCTTTGGGTGATCCTTACTCCGATTATATGAATCAAGAAGAGGCTTCTTCATTTAATGATAGTATATCCTCCAGCTTTCAAGGTATTGGAGCAGAGATACAAGAACTTGACGGCGTCATAACAGTTGTATCTCCTATTAAAAATTCACCAGCAGAAAAAGCTGGCATTTTACCGAATGATAGAATCCTAGCCGTAGACGGTAAGGATATCCAAGGCTACAGTGCTTCGGAAGCGGTACTTTTAATAAGAGGTCCAAAGGGAACAGAAGTAACCTTAACTGTAAAACGTGGAGATAATTCTTCGATGGAGATAACAATCGTGCGTGATGATATACCGATTGAGACAGTCTATGCAGAAATGTTAGATAACGGTATTGCGCATATTATCATTTCAAGCTTTTCTACGAATACCTATGAGGAACTATTAGAGGCGATTGATGAAATGGAAGGCCAAGGGATGAAGGGTCTGGTATTGGATGTAAGACAAAATCCAGGCGGACTTCTTGGTAGCGCAATAGATATATCAACCCTGTTCTTGGAGGAAGGGAAAACAATCCTACAAATCGAAGAAAAGGGTATTACCGATAAAACCAATGCTTCTGGTGGAAAACAAGTAGACGTTCCGATGGCTGTTGTGATTGACGAGGGTAGCGCATCTGCCTCTGAAATTCTTGCGGGAGCACTTAGTGAATCTGCGAACATACCATTAGTTGGAGTAAACAGTTTTGGTAAAGGCACTGTTCAGCAAGTGAATGATTTACCGGACGGTTCTAACCTCAAATTGACAACTGCGAAATGGTTAACACCAAATGGCAATTGGATACATGAGAAGGGAATTTCCCCAGACTTTAAAGTAGAATATCCATCTTATGCAATGTTATCTCCTCTTGATCCATCTTATGTGCTTCGATTAAATACTGACTCGGAAGCAGTTTCGGCAGCGAAAGAAATGCTTCAAGCAGTGGGATACGAAGTAGGAGAGATTAACACTGTATTTGATCAAGAAATGCAAGATGCTGTAAAGAAATTCCAAGCGGATAATGAATTAGAAGTTACCGGTGAGCTTACTGGCGATTCTACTAATTTGTTAATGAACTTGCTTCGTGAGAAAATCATGAACGATGATCCTCAGTTAGAGAAGGCAGTAGAAGTTGTAAACGATTTATTGACGAAATAATCAATAAAGGATAGAGCTATGGTCTGTCTTAGACCCTGATAATATAGTAAAAAGGGGTGTCCAATAAGTAGAATACTTATGGGCGCCCCTTCTTTATGTAGTATAGCTCCTGTAGCGGTAGAAAAGGACCCGTCTTTAAATAACTTTTCAGACGGGTCCTTTTCTAGTACTTAATTCGTGTTAAGTGAAACTGGATATAAGAAAGGATAAGTGTAAACGAATGATTGATGTATATCTGTTAAGTGGATTTTTAGGGAGTGGGAAAACCTCTCTACTTTCTACGTTAATTGAACAGCTTAAAAAGAAGGGACTAAAGCCAGCAGTCATCATGAACGAGCTTGGGAAACTTGCATTTGATAGCAGGGCAGTGGAGGAGGATATCCCTCTAAGGGAGATGCTTGAAGGCTGTATATGCTGCACAGGCTCTGAAAAAATGGAGGCTCAGCTACAGACATTACTGGCCGGTGAACAATTTGATGTTTTATTAATCGAGACAACAGGAGCTGCCCATCCTGTAGAAGCAATGGATGCCGTGTTATCACCTCTTTTTGCTAAAGAGCTCCACATGAAAGGAATTATTACCGTTGCGGATTGTAAAAGGTGGTTAGAAAAGGATAAGATGACACCACAAACAAGAGTGCTATTCCTTGAGCAAATACGGCATGCACATTTACTAATTGCTAATAAAATCGATCTCTTATCTGAATCAGAAGCAGCAGTTGTGACGATGCAGCTACAATCATTAAATCCACATGCACCTATCATTCAAACAACAAACAGTAGAGTTCCCCTTTCAGTGGTAGAAAAGATGGAGGCTACTTTTCAAGCAGGAGAGGTTCAACAATCTGCTATTGGAAAACAACTCACCTTATCTTCTAGGGTCCATACATTTGAACAGCCGGTTGATCAAATGGAATTCGAGAAATGGGTGAAGGACCTGCCTGATTCTATTTATCGAATAAAGGGGTATGTGCCAATTAAAGGACATAAAAACCCGTTTCTATTCCAATATGCATATGGGATGGTTCAGTGGTTACCTGAATATATAAAAATGGAGCCACAGATTGTCATTATCGGTGATGCTGTGAATGAAATTGAGGTAATGGGATGAGCGATGTGATATCTAGCCTCCAGTTACTCTATAAGGATAGAAAATCTCTCCAGACTATCCAAAGTGAGGAACAGGTCCGTCAAATACTAAAAGCAGAGCTGCTAGATGAGTATACGCACCCAAGGGCGAGATTATCATTAGAAAAGAAATATACGCTAATAAAATCGAAGGTAGTTAACAGAAAGCTTCTACCGAAGGCGCAGGAGGAGCTTCTTTCTGTTCTACAAGAAGAGTATGAAAAAATGAAATGAGCGAAAAAAATAGGCAATTCTTATATGCATATTAAAAGTCAAACAACACCATTAATAAGACTGGAGAGGATTCGAGCAATTTCGGTTCCCCTACCAGTCTTTATTTAAAGTTTTATAATACGTCCAGAAAAAACGATTGTATTAGAAGCAATAAGTAGAGGTGTATCAATGGAAGAATCAATAAATACTATTCCTACATTAACTTAGAACCTTTATTTATAAAGTGGTTTTTTTCATTTCTGTATTTCCTTGATCGATTTATACCTATTTTTTTGCAATAAGATTAAGCGAGTGCCAAGTGTGATAGCTCCTAATGTCAGTCCGACAATCAATCCGACCCAATAACCGAAGGGACCAAGAGAGGAATAGGTTCCTAGTATATATCCCGTTGGAAGGCCAATTATCCAGTAAGAAATAATTGCCATTATAAACGTAATATTTACATCTTTATAGCCTCTTAATGCTCCCTGTACAGGTGCCTGAATTGCATCAGAAAGCTGGAATAACGCAGCAAAATAAAAGAATTGAATCGTCCAAGACACTACTTGTGCGTTGTCAGTATATAGCGATGCAATGGGCTCTCGAAACACAATGAGAATGGATGCTGATAGAAAGCTAAAGGCAACAGCAGCTCCCACGCTTAACCAACTATATGCTTTTGCCTCTCGATAGTTATTTGCACCAATCTCACGACCCACTAGAATCGTTGCCCCCATAGCAATGCTTAATGGAATCATATATAGCAAGGAAGTAAAGTTCATAGCAATTTGATGTGCAGAAATAACTACTGTAGAATATACACTCATCAATAAGGTTACCGCAGAAAAGATAGTGGTCTCTGCAAATAACGACAAGCCAATTGGGATACCAATTTTCGTTAGACGCTTCCATTTTTCCAGGGAAGGCTTTGGCCAGCTTTTAAATAAATCAATCTTTCGAAACTCTTTCACCTTTAGAAATATCACAATGGTAAAAAACAAAACGAACCAATAGGTTAAAGCCGATGCTAATCCAGCACCCATTCCTCCCATTGCAGGGAAACCAAGCTTACCAAAAATAAAAATATAATTTAAGAAAATATTAATAGGTACAGATAATAAGGTGATAAACATGGAAACTCTCGTCTTAGCATGTGCATCTATGACGGCACGAAGGACACTGTATAAAAATAAAGGAACAAGACCGATTGTCATCATATATAAATAATTCTTTGCTACGGAGCGTACACTAACTTCAAGAGGCATCTTTACTAGTAAAAAATCCACTAAAGAGATTATCCCTACATATACGACAAAAGCTAGTAAAAAGGCTATATAAAATCCTTGCTGTATATACGCTCTTACATCTTGCTCCTTTTTCGCGCCGATTAATTGTGCTACAATTGGCGTTATACCAAGTAGAATACCGGTTAATCCTGTATAAACTGGTACCCAGATAGAGGAACCAATAGAAACACCGGCTAGATGATCGATATGGTATTTACTAGTCATTAAAATATCAAAAAAGGTCATTAAATAAAGTGCTACCTGGGTCACTAAAATCGGTAAGACGATTTTAGACATATAAATGGCTTTTGTTCGAAGTGTTTTCTTTTCTCGCATTTCGCATACATCCTTTAAGCTATAAAAAGTTAGGAGATTCTTGAATGAATAACAATACAATTGTATTAACTGGTGGAGGTACAGCAGGGCATGTATCCCTGAATGAGGCCATCATCCCAGAATTAATTGCAAAGGGATATGAAGTCCATTATATAGGTTCACCTGATGGCATTGAAAAAACCATTATACAAAACAGCTTTCCAACTATCCCATATTATTCTATCTCAAATGGGAAGCTAAGAAGATACTTTTCTTTGAAAAATATATCGGATCCCTTCAAGGTTTTAAAAGGAACCCTCCAGTCTTTAAGAATACTTAGAAAAGTAAAGCCTTCTTTAGTATTCTCTAAGGGTGGGTTTGTTTCTGTACCTGTCGTGATGGCGGCAAGACTAGCTAATATTCCGGTTGTCATCCACGAATCAGATATTACACCTGGATTAGCAAATAAAATCGCAGGCACCTTTGCGGAGCATATTTTTACAGTTTTCGAGGAGACCCTAAAATATCTTCCAAAAGAAAAGTCTACTTCTATTGGTGCTATTCTTAGACCAGATCTTTTTCAAGGAGACGAGAAGATTGGATTAGAGCTAACAGGGTTTAGCCCATTAAAGGAAACGATAATTGTCATGGGAGGAAGTCAGGGCTCCAAAATACTCAATGATGCCATAAAAGAAAATATCGCAGAGCTTACCAAGAGGTATCAAATCATTCATTTATGTGGTATGGGAAATAATGATAAATCATTGGAAGGTACGCCTAACTATATTGCCTTTGAGTATGTGACGAAGGAGCTGCCTCATTTATTAAAGATATCGAAGTATGTAATTAGCCGGGCAGGCTCAAATTCCATTTTTGAATTTTTAGAGTTGAAAAAACCTATGCTTCTCATTCCGCTTTCTAAACATGCAAGCCGGGGAGATCAAGTGCTTAACGCACATTACTTTAGTAAGAAAGATTATGCTATTGTTTTAGAAGAGGAAAATCTCACGCCTAAATCTTTTGTTGAATCCTTATATAGACTGATTGATGAGAAGGAAACAATTATTGACGCACAATTTACTGCATCTCCCTCTAAAACCCCAGAACAGTTTACAGACCTTTTATTAACATATAAAAATTAGATGTATTGAAACGGTACCAATGCAATTGTTGGAGGAGCAGCGCCTATCGCCGATATCTATTATAGAAGTGGTAGGGACCAAACCATTCCTTTCTTGATGATTTTGGGCTGTTAGTTCGTAAAAGCGTCGGCGATTCCTGCGGTAGAACAAGACAGGTGAGACATAGCAACAGCACGCGTAAGCGTTCGGCTATGTCTCATTTTTATGGATGGAAAACTAAGGATGTCACGTCGTGTGACAACGTTCTCCTCACCAACATCCTGTTGGCCTGCTGAAAGCATCTGACGTAGTGAAGAAAGAACCTATGACTAAAAAAATAAAGAAATTAATACTATTCCTTTTGTCATAGGTGCTAATCTCGTTAAAATTTATTAATCAACTTTTTAGTTTAAGTAGTAAACAATAATTGGTTCGTAGCAGCGTCGCCGACTCCAACAGGATGAGGGAGACTGGTAAGCCTAGCAACGGCACGCGTAGCGTTCGGCTATGGCTTACCTTAAGGAGGGAAAACTAAAAACGTCACTTCGTGTGACAACGTTTTCCTGACCAACATCCTGTTGGCCTCCGACGTAGCGGAGAACCTAAACGTAAAAAGTAAGAAAGCACTTATGATTCTTATCAAGATTAAGAATCATAAGTGCTATTTTTGTCCCTACCATTTTTTTATTCAATTAGTAAATCCTATAATAGTTTCTGTAGCAGTAAACACTCCTAAATTGCTTGCTCTTCTTCTTCTACATCGCTCTGTAGCAAAGTTAAATAGAATAGATCCTTTGGTATATAGTAGAGGTCAAAAGCCTCTTGGTTTTTATTGATTGCTTCATAGATAAGGGGATGTGAATCATTTGCTTTCAGTGCATATCTTAATTTTTCAGTAGCCTTAATGCTCTTTATATTATTTTTTTTAATGCGTAAATAAACAGTATGAATATTACACTCGAAGAAAAGCTCTTCTAAGAATTGTTCTTTTGCTTTTTTATTATAGCCAAGTCCTTGGAAAGGTGTGCCTATCCATGTACCCATAAAACCAGCTCCATCTTGAATATCAAAAAGGTTAATGGTACCAATTGGCTGACCGAAATCACTGATAATTGTTCGGGAAATCACTAGTCCAGCTTGCTCATCTTCGATTATTTGCTTTGTTTGGAACCAATATTCATCTGCAGAATATGCCTTTTGCCGAACAAAAGAAAGAATAGTCGGGTCGGCCATTAGCTCATATAATGCAGTACATTCATGTAAATCTCTTTTTTTCAACACAAAAAAACGCCTCCATCTAGTACCTATACGAAAGTAGACTTTCATATGGTTCCCCTGAAATTTTTCACTAAGAATCGCATAAAAAATTTCGGGGTAGGAATCGAACCTACTAGAACCAGTTAAGACTGGTGGCGCACCATTTGCCTTCCCACGACAAGGTTCCCCTTGTCTTATAAAATTATTTGCATAAAATAATATACTTTGTTTTTATCAATTTGAAAAGTAAAAAATACTATAATTCTTCCTGTTTTGAATTAATATACTTGTATGTTTCACAAATTATTCATATGATGAAAAAAAGGCTAAGCCACAAGCTTTTTGTTGCTATTTCTAGGATTATATCTAACCCTTTTAAAAAATACAATCTTTTTTCAAGTAATCTATAAAAGAAACTCTTTTCGGAGTTTTAACAGATATTTGTATCTAAGAAGCAAGATTGCCACATTGCTGGATGAAAGAGCTTGTTACAGGAAAAACTAATGAAACAAAGTCTACATAATAATTATTAGTTTCATTCATCACCAGATGAATTTGATTTGTAAAAGGAAGTGTCCAAGTGAAACGTCATATTTTAGTCATTGAGGACGAAGTGAATATTGCAAAATTTATTGAGCTAGAGCTTAAACATGAGGGATTTGATGTAACGGTTACCCACGATGGGAGAACCGGGGCTGGACTAGCCCTTTCTAGTGAGTTTGATTTATTACTGGTAGACGTCATGCTTCCCCACTTAAATGGGATGGAAATATGCAGGAGGGTAAGGAATCAAAAGAACACGCCAATTATCCTTATAACCGCAAGAGATGCCATTATCGATCGAGTATCTGGCTTAGAGGCTGGTGCAGATGATTATGTTGTAAAGCCGTTTGCTATTGAAGAACTACTAGCAAGAATACGTGCAGTATTAAGAAGGGTAGATACCTTTGACAAGGGAGAGGTTCTAGAAATTAAAGAACTTCAAGTGGATAAGGATGCCTACCGAGTAAGCTATCAGAACAAAGATATCGAGCTGACAAAAACAGAGTTCGATTTATTGGTGTTATTCATGTCTAACATAAATAGAGTGTTAACCAGAGACTTAATTCTTGAGAACGTTTGGGGATATGAAACAGAGGTTGAAACAAATGTGGTGGACGTTTACATAAGACACTTGCGGAAGAAGCTACCTCTGGAAGTTGCGGTGCTTATTGAAACGGTTAGGGGTGTAGGGTACGTGATGCGCAAATGAAAAAATGGACTATCCAAAAGAAGTGGACTGTTTCCTCAGCGATTTCTATCTTTCTCAGCTTTTTAGTAATGTGCATTATCTTATATTTTTCCTTACAAGCCTGGCTGTTAAATGCCGAAAGGAACACAGCACAGAACACACTAAATGAGGTAGTGATGTTTCTTGAATCCCGAGGACCCATCATCTCTCTTCAAGATATTCAGGGTAACAAAACGCTTCTAAATCAGTTATTAAACCAGGAACAATCTGTCCGGATTTTAAATTCGGATGGAATTGAGATTTTAAGAATCAATGATGCAAGTCCTTTTGCAAGCTTTCAAAAGTCGGAGGAGTTTGCGCGAGGGAAAATTAACGGACAAGCATTTTATACGAAGACATCACCAATTGATTTTGGTTTGTTTACTGGCTATGTGGAAATTTCCCACAGCTTGGAGGATTTTGAGGAATTAATGGATTATATGTTCATTTCTATGACTGTCTTCGCATTAGTAGCCTTATTCGTCTCTGCATTCATTGGTTATTCCCTCTCAAGCTTTTTATTGAAGCCTTTACAGGATTTACGAGATGAAATGGTAGAGGCTAAGGAGCATAAATTTTTAAAGAGAGTTCACTTTGATGATGTTCCTTCTGATGAGATAGGTGAAATCCTTGTACTTTATAAGGAACTGATGGACCAAGTGTCAGAGACTATCACGAGACAAGATGAATTTATTCATAATGTCTCTCATGAGCTAAGAACCCCTATTCAAGTAGTAGAAGGCCATCTCGCTTTATTAAACCGATGGGGAAAAAGTGATCCAGCAGTACTGGATGAATCACTGGATATCTCATTGGAAGAAGTGAAAAGAATGAAAACTCTCATAGAAGAGATGTTAAAGCTAGCTAAGAATGAACAAACTGATTACACGGTGCAAACATCGGTGAAGGAAGTGGTGGACGAGCAGATCAAGCTCTATAAAACACTAGCACCAAATACTACTATCAGCTATGAAGAAAATACGGCTGTGTTTGTTTCGGTGCCAAAGACAGTTTTAATCCAAATCGTTAGTAATCTTATCGATAATAGTATCAAATATAATGATAAAGAACCGTTAATTAGTATAAAAGCCCGAAACTTGCCAGGAGAGTCGCATATATCCATAATGGATAACGGGATAGGGATTCCAGAGCCGCTATTAGACAAAATCTTCGATCGATTCTTTACCGTGGAAGAAGCAAGGACAAAAGCAAAAGGTGGTTCTGGATTGGGCCTTAGCATCGTCCAACGGCTTGTGCATGCATATAAAGGGAATATATACGCTAGCAGCTCCGAAAATGGAACAAAATTTGACATTAAATTCCCGAATTTAACAATTGAATAAACATTCATAAAAATTGATTATAAAAATTATAAAAAGTGTTAGTAAATTTGTGAAAAAGCATTGTAATTTTCTCCGAGAGTAGTAAGATGGAAGTGGAAAAATCTTATCAGCGTGCTATCTTTCGGACATCAAGAAAGAATGGTAAACTATAAGTGTGAATTATTTATCAATTTATTCGTAATCTTTCCGTTATGCAATTTTTGTTTTATTTATCATTAAATGCCAGTAGGCATAAAATGTTGGAGGTATTTCTAAAATGTCGAACAAGCAATCACCTTGGTCCTCCTTTTCAGGACCAAACCTTGGCTATGTCATGGAGCAATACGAACTATTTCTCCAAACTCCAGATGAGGTCGACTCTGAGTTAGCTAGTTTATTTAGCCAATACGGAGCGCCAACTGTAGAAGGTGTAGCAGCATCAGATTCAGTAAGTTCGCTGCCAGTAGTTGAAACGAATAAATTTGAGAAGGTTGTCCGTGCGATTCAGCTTGCAGATGCTATTCGTGCGTATGGCCATTTAACTGCAGATATTTATCCGTTAAATAACGGACCAAAAGATGACGCTAGAATTAACCCAAAAACCTATAGCTTAACGGAGGAAGACCTTCGAGAAGTGCCGGTTGCATTTCTATTAACGAATCCTCCTTCTGGCGTTACAAATGGTTTAGAAGCAATTGAGCATTTAAAAGCAGCTTATACAAATAAAATCGCTTTTGAATTTTCCCATCTTGTTAGCACCGAGGAAAGAAATTGGCTTCAAAGTCAGATTGAAGGAGGGCAAGTAGTAGATAGCCTTTCAAAAGATCAGAAAATGACTTTATTGGAGCGTCTTACACACGTTGAAGGTTTTGAAAAATTTATTCACCGTACATTTGTTGGAGCTAAACGCTTCTCTGTTGAAGGTTTAGATACGCTAGTAGTATTAATAGATGAGTTAGTACGTCAAGCAGATAAATCTAATACAAAACAATTAAACATTGGTATGGCACACAGAGGACGTTTGAACGTCTTAACACATGTGTTAAATAAGCCATATGAAATGATGTTTGCAGAATTTGCACATGTACAATCTGATTCCTTCTTGCCTAAGGATGGTTCTTTAGAAACTTCTGAGGGTTGGTATGGTGACGTGAAATACCATAAAGGTGGATCCTATCATAGTAAATCTGGCTTAACTATTAAGCTTGCTTATAACCCATCTCATTTAGAGGTAATTAGTCCAGTTGTAACTGGTCAAATAAGAGCGGCACAAGAGAAAACGGATGCACCAGGCTATCCTGTGCAAGACAAAAATGCTGCATTTGCCATCCTAGTTCATGGAGATGCTGCATTCCCAGGACAAGGTATTGTTACGGAGGTACTGAACTATAGTCGAGTACGTGGTTTCCAAACGGGCGGTTCTATCCACATTATTGCGAATAATATGATTGGTTTTACAACGGAGCATTACGATTCACGTTCAACCTTCTATTCTTCTGATCCTGCTAAGGGCTTTGAGGTTCCAGTATTCCATGTGAATGCAGATGATCCAGAGGCTGTTCTTGGAGTAGCGAAGCTCGCATATGGATATCGTAAGCAATTCGGAAAAGATGTTGTCATTGATCTATTAGGATATCGCCGCTATGGTCATAACGAAATGGATGAGCCAATGGTGACAAACCCGAAAATGTATCAGCTAGTGCATAAGCATCCTACTGTTCGTAAGTTGTACGGAGAAAAACTGGCAAATGAAAATATTCTTCCAGCCGAGGAAGTTCAAAAGCTCGATCAAGCTGTGTTTAGTAAAATGCAAGCTGCGTATGATCGTGTGAAGGAATTACCTCAAACAACTGCTCATGACATCGTGATTCCAGAAGTAGTTCTTCAAGGTATGCCTGAGACAGAAACAGGGGTAGCGAAAGAAAGACTGGAAAAAATAAATGAAGAGCTATTGACATGGCCTTCTGAGTTTACTCCGTTTAAAAAGCTAGAGAAGATCCTTAAACGTCGTGAGGAACCGTTTAAAGGAAAAGGGAAAATTGATTGGGGGCATGCGGAAACATTAGCTTTCGCAACCATTATCCAAGACGGTCAATCTGTTCGTTTAACTGGTCAAGATGCTCAACGTGGTACATTCTCACATAGACATCTTGTGTTGCACGATGAAAAGACTGGGGAGCAATTAATCCCGATACACAGCATTTCTGATTCCAAAGCATCCTTTGCTGTATACAATAGCCCATTAACAGAAACAGCTGTTCTTGGTTATGAATTTGGATATAACTTAGAAGATAGCAATACATTAGCTATCTGGGAAGCACAATACGGTGATTTTGCAAACATGGCACAGGTTATGTTTGATAATTTCATCAGCTCAGCTCGTGCAAAATGGGGTCTAAAATCTGGCTTAGTAATGTTATTACCGCATGCTTCAGAAGGGCAAGGGGCAGAGCATACAAGTGCTAGATTAGAGCGTTATCTACAGCTAGCGGCTGAGAATAACTGGACAGTAGCAAACTTATCAAGTGCAGCTAACTATTTCCATATCCTTAGAAGACAAGCTAAAATGTTAAATGATGAAGCAATTCGACCACTAATCATTGTTTCACCTAAGTCACTACTACGCCACCCATTAGTTGGTGCTGAAGTTGGCGAACTAGCACAAGGTAAGTTTGAAACAGTAATAGAACAGCCAGGCTTAGGCCAAGAGGTTGAAAAGGTCGAGAAAATTGTATTTGCGAGTGGTAAGCTTGCAATCGATTTAGCTGATAAAGTGAAGGACGGAGCAGGCTTCGAGTTCATGCATATTGTTCGCATTGAACAGCTGTATCCTTTCCCAACAGAAAAAATCCAAGCAATTATTGAACGTTATCCAAACGTGAAGCAGCTTGTATGGGCACAAGAAGAGCCACAAAACCAAGGGTCTTGGAATTTTGCTCTTCCATATCTGTTAGAGCTAGCAAAAGACAAAGACATTGCCTACGTGGGACGTGTAGCTCGTGCAAGTACTGCTGAAGGCGATGGAGATACGTTCAAAGTTGAACAAACTAGAATTATTGAAGAAGCTTTAAAGAGCTTGTAAGAAAGCATTAGAGGAGGAAATTAAAGTGGCAGAAATTATTGTTCCGGAATTAGCAGAGTCAATTACAGAGGGTACGATTGCTCAGTGGTTAAAACAACCAGGAGATACAGTTGAAAAAGGTGAGTTTATCGTTGAATTAGAGACAGACAAAGTAAACGTTGAGGTTATCTCTGAAGAGGCTGGTGTAGTAAGTGAGCTATTAGCTGCTGAAGGCGATACAGTTCAGGTTGGTCAAGTGATCGCTATCGTTGGAGCTGGCTCAGGTGCTCCTGCTAAAACAGAAGCGAAAGAAGAAGTGAAAGAGGAAGCGAAATCTCCTGAAGCACCGAAAGCTTCTCAAGCACCAATTGCACAAGCATCTACAACAACTGAACAAGATCGTACTATTGCTAGCCCTGCTGCACGTAAGCTTGCGCGTGAAAAAGGCATCAATTTAAGTGATATCTCTCCAGTAGATCCAATGGGTCGCGTAAGAGTACAAGACGTTGCTGCACACAATAATGCGCCAGCAGCACCAAAAGCAGCTCCTGCACCAGCAGCTGCTACAAAAGAAGATGATGGCCGTACAACTCGTGAGAAAATGTCTCGTCGTCGTCAAACAATTGCTTCTCGTTTACTTGAAGTAAAACAAAATACTGCAATGCTAACTACATTCAATGAGATTGATATGACAAATGTTATGGCATTACGTGCTCGTAAAAAAGATAAATTCTTCGAAGAAAATGATGTTCGCCTAGGTTTCATGTCATTCTTCACAAAAGCAGTTGTTGCTGCACTGAAAAAATATCCATATGTAAACTCTCAAATTGACGGAGATTACATCGTGAAAAACAACTTCTATGATATCGGTATCGCGGTATCTACAGAAGGTGGATTGGTAGTGCCAATCGTACGTGATGCAGATCGTAAAAACTTTGCAGAAATCGAAGGAGATATCGCTGCTTTAGCGAAAAAAGCTCGTGACAACAAGCTTGCTCTATCTGATATGCAAGGTGGATCATTCACTATCACAAACGGTGGAGTATTCGGTTCTCTAATGTCTACACCAATTCTAAATGGTACTCAAGTAGGTATCCTTGGAATGCACACAATTCAAAAGCGTCCAATCGCTGTTGGAAATGAAATCGAAATCCGACCAATGATGTACATTGCATTATCATATGACCACCGTGTAATTGACGGAAAAGATTCTGTTGGATTCTTAAAGACTGTAAAAGAGCTTTTAGAAAACCCAGAAGATTTAATGTTAAACTCTTAATCTATCCATCTATTTGGCAGGTATACTAAGGTATACCTGCTTTTTTGGTGTAAAGCGTATGCAATGTGACGTCGTACATTGAAAAAACAGCTTGTAAATCGTATACTAGTGATAAAAGGGAGTGCTACTATGATACATACAGATTGGATAAACAGACCAACTATGAAAAAGGTTACTTGTGTACATACTAATGCAGAGAAATTCTTAGTAAGTAATGTACTAACGGTTGGAAAAACTTATGAAGTAAAAAATGAAACAGAAGAATTTTTATTTGTAATCGATAACACTGGAAAAGTCGGTGGCTATTACAAAGAATATTTCCAAGAAAACTGATGATTTCATCAGTTTTTTTTCATAAAAAATGGTTTAGGAGGATATACATTGAGTCTTATATTAACAGAAAAGCAAAAGCGTAATAGCCGAAGTCATAATGATGCGGATCAAGAGCTCATTGGGTCAGGTGGCTATACATCACCTGTTAAGCATTTATTCGAAGATGTCTTAACCGCTGTAACTCTTAAGCATCCCGTGCTCTTAAAAGGGCCGACTGGTGCTGGGAAAACAAAGCTTGCCGAGACGGTTTCGGCATTTTTCAATCAACCAATTCAGAGCATCAATTGCTCGGTAGACTTAGATGCAGAGGCTTTACTAGGATTTAAGACAATCATCGTGAAAGATGGCGTCAATTTAATCGACTTCGTTGATGGACCAGTTATTGAGGCAATGAAAAAAGGACATATACTCTATATTGATGAGATAAATATGGCCAAGTCCGAAACACTTCCCATCCTTCACAGTGTGTTGGATTATCGAAGAATGCTGACAAACCCTTTTACCGGAGAGGTTATTAAGGCTCATCCTGACTTTTCTGTCATCGCAGCAATCAATGAAGGATATATCGGTACAACACCAATGAATGAAGCACTTAAAAACCGTTTTGTCTCCTTTTCTATTCCCTATTTAACAGGCGAACTACTACAAAATCATTTTAATAATCTCTATCCCGATGCAGAACCAAAGCTTCGTGAGTTATTCTTTCACTTAGCGGAGGATCTAATGGATCAAGTGAAACAAGGACTTCTTTCCGAGGAAGCAGCTTCGATTAGAAGTCTCCAATATGCTATTGAGCTTTCCCGTTATATCGAGCCTCTTCGCGCTATTCGCTATGCTATTGCAGAAAAGCTGGAGGATGAGCAGGAAAAAAATTTAGTGATGGAATTAGCATCTACTTGGATAAAGTGAGGGAACTAAATGTCCTCTATTGACCGTTTTATTCAATTTAATAATGAAACTATTGACGCGAGACAGCTCCTTCATCTTGAAAACCTTGCCAAAGCACTAACCAAAAATATGAATATCTCCATTAGTGAACGGAAGCTTATTGAATTTCAGCCATTTACTCAAACGATTTCTATCAGTGTCTTTTGGAGGCATAGAGAGCAGGAAACAATTGAAGCGGGGAGGCTTTCGGATCTTTACTTGATGACGGAAGGGTTTTGGAAGCATTTTCATCTAAAAGATTGGGCGGACTATCTCCAAGACAGAGAGGTAGCACTACCAAAGCTGATGGAACAGATGATTTTTTGTTTAGAAGAATTTCGTCTCCAGGAGCTGATCAAACGTAGAAGGGTAGGTACTGCAAAGTATTTTCAGGTTAGAAATGAAACATACCTGTCGTTTCATAAGCAGCAACTGAAAATAAACAGCCAAAAAGGTTTCTTAGCAGAGGCGTATATAAGCTATTTATACATTGCTTTATATGAAGGTACTCTAAGGGCAAGTGGACCAGAAATATTTGAAATGACAGATACTGTTATTCATCGAGCTTATGATATCAGGTCTACACAAGACGCTATTGACCTAGCTTATCAAATGATTGCACGCTTGCAGGGAATCCAACAGGATTTATTGCTACCTTACTATGCCATTATTTCATCTGAATTTATTCAAACGACCGATTTTACTTACCACAAAGGTGTGAAAGAAAGTTCTCCTGGATCAGAAGAAAAGAAGGAAACGATTGAAGAGATTTTTCGGACGTGGCACAGAGAATCAAAAGAGGAGGATGGAGTCCATCTACGTTATGAGCTAGAGCATGGGAACAGCGGCAAAACATTTGGGAACCCTGACGCAGAAGAAGGTAGGGAGGACCAAGAAATAACAGAAGTAGGACAAGGGAAATCAGCCGGACAGAAAGAGTATAAAAAAAATGCAGATGCCTCAGAGCGGAAAAATGAAAAGAAAACAAAGAAGGCAGCTAAGGAATTCGGATCCGAGCATTCGAAAGTAGTATATAAAGAGGAAAGAATTTCAATTGCCCCTAGCAAGAGAAACATGGAACTGTTACAAGTGTATCGTACAGAGCAAGCTCCCTATGTCAAAGCATTCGTAGCAGAAATTAGGAAGCGGATGGAGCAGAAGAAGATAGATAGGAGAGATAACCTTTCGAAAGGCAGGCTATCTTCAAAGCTGACAAGGCTTTGGACAGAAGAGAGACCAAAGCCGTTCTTTAAAAAGGATGCTCCAAGCGTGAAACTTGATGCCGTGTTTGGATTATTGGTAGATGGGTCTGCGTCCATGAGTGATAAGATGGAGGAAACGAAAAAAGCAGTACTCTTATTTCATGATGTTTTAGGGCAGTTAAACATTTCTCATGAAATTGTCCTTCATTATGAGGACGCATTTGAAGCCTCTGAAGAAGTACAACCAAATATGTTTGAGTGGATCCATAAATTAGAAGATGGCCAAAAGGATAATGGCCTGGCGATTATGTCCATGGAGGCTCATGAGGACAACAGAGATGGCTTTGCCATTCGTTGGATAGGAAATAGACTTGCCTCTAGACAAGAAAAGCATAAGTTCTTACTTGTATTTTCAGACGGTGAGCCATCCGCTTTCGGTTATGCCCAAAACGGAATAATGGATACTGCTGAAGCAGTGCTGGAGCAAGAAAAACGAAATATATCTGTGCTGCATCTATTTTTAAATGATCGAGAGGCAACCGAAGAGCAGCTAGTCTTATTTCAATTAATGTTTGGTAAAAAGACAGCAACTGCCTCCTCCTTATCTAAATTCTCGGAAGAGACGCTCCGTATCATTAAAAAAATGCTCCACTATGTGGTGAAAAGTCAAACATAATATAAGACAGTAGGATAAAACTAGCCGTCAAGATACATGCAAAGAAGCTGGGACAAAACAATCTTAACGCACTTATGATTTTAATTTTAATAAAATCGTAAGTGCCTTCTTGCTTTTAAAATGCTTGGTTCTCCCCGGGCTTTAGGCTTCCGAATCAGTGCGAGTAGAGTTGTAATTATTCATTAACATGTATAGAAATGCCCATCTTTAGCAAAAATGTACATCATGTTGCGGACATTTATAGCTATCCAGCGATTCTCCGGTTCTATCGTGCGATTCCAGACTCCTATCGTGTGGAAATGACTTTCTATTGTGCGATTCCAGACTCCTATCGTGTGGAAATGACTTTCTATCGTGCGATTCCAGACCCTTATCGTGCGGAGATGACTTTCTATCGCGCGATAACTGCATACTATCGTGCGATTCTGTGGGAGGAAGGAAAGCAGCAATAGATTTTAAATACTTATTATGTAAAAGATGGTACTACGGTATAATTGTATATAATTGGTAGTAAAGGGGAGGGGGATGGATGGTTGAAACGAAGCAATATCTTATAAAAGCGTTTCCATATTTATTATCTAAGCTAGCAGGGGCTGGGTTTTTATTATTTATGATTTTTATTTACGGAGTGCTTTTACTAGGATTAGATATGTATGAAATTGTTGCAGATATTTCTAAATTTTTTATTTGGGCTATCGCTTTAAGTTTTTTCACTATTTTTATTGACTTATTCATAAATAAATTAGCAATTAAAAGTAAAACCCTAAAAATTCTACTATATATAATCGTTGGATTTGTATTTTTTGTACCCATACTAATCTATATAATTTTTATATGGTTAGCTATTTGGGGATCTGTTATGTCATTGATTATTTACCTTGGTTCTTCCATTTCCCTTCGTTCTAAACGATTTAGATACATCTTTTCTTTTATAATTCCTATCTTTCTTTTAGTCTTGATTAATATTAACTTTACAGAGAAAAAAGGTTGGGAGGAAGTGAGAAGCTCTACTTCCTTTGAAGCCACTTTTGACTACTTCAACGGACACCACGAAATCCCTATTCACCTAGAGGCAGGAGAAACTTTGGTATATAGAATGGATTATGATAATCGTAATGGCGGTGGTATAGGTTTCCATATGACGGATGAAAATAATAGGAGAATTGGTTGGATAGGAATAAATACAAATGAAAATCAATATGTTGCCAGTAAACCTGAGGTCTATAAAATTATTCTTACGGGTGATGATGTGAGAGGTTATTTTAACGTCAAGTGGAAAATAGAATAAAGCTATATATAAGGAACATTCATGATGCAATTGTTCATCATCAAAAAAGAACCCAATTTCGTAGAGGAAATGGGTTCTTTTAGATGTGTCTCGCCCTTTTATCCTTGTAAGGGAGGAGGAGAGACCAGCTATTCGGTTTATCTGTTTTTTGATTGCTCCGCAATCATTAATAATCGCTGTTTTAGTTCTTCTTCCATACGGGCAATTTCTTGTTCGGCTGCTTTTCGTTTTACACGACCATCCGCTTGTATACGCATTGTTTCCTCGATTGTTTGTAAAAGGTTTTCTTGTGTCTTTTTCAAGGTATCGATCTCCACGATTCCTTTTTCGTTTTCTTTTGCTGTTTCGATGCTATTTACCTTCAGCATTTCTGAATTTTTTAACAGCAAGTCATTCGTTGTTTTAGTAACTTGCTTTTGTGCTTCTACAGCCTTCTGTTGACGGTTGAGCGTTAATGCAATCGCAATTTGGTTTTTCCAAAGCGGAATCGATGTCATGATAGATGACTGGATTTTCTCCGCAAGTGTTTGGTTTGTTTGTTGAATCATACGAATCTGAGGTGCACTTTGAATCGTAATTTGTCTAGAAAGCTGTAAGTCGTACATTCTCTTTTCTAAACGATCGACAAACTGGGCCATATCGTTTACTTCCTGATAAGCCATTTGATCGTTGGACTGTTCTGCTTTTCTTTTAAGCTCAGGTATCGTAACGTTCAGAATTTCATCTCTTTTTAATTCTGCGGCAGCAATATACACGTTCAGTGCTTGAAAATACGTTTTGTTTTGTTCATATAACTTATCAAGCATTTGAACGTCTTCCACAAGCCCTCTCTTAGAATGCTCTAATTGAATACCAATTCGGTCTATCTGAGTGCTGAGCTTTTGGTATTTAGTCATCAGCTCTTGGACAGAGCGGCTCACTCGCTTAAATAATTTTTTTATCCCTGATTTTTTTTCTTGGGAAAGCTCCTCTGGGTTAATTTCAGAAAGCTTGTTCATAAGCTCTCCTAGTATGTCTCCTACAGGACCAATATCCTTTTTCTGAACATGGTCAAGCATTTGGTGAGAGAAGCGGGTAAGCTCTGTTTGTGCATTTGCTCCATAGGTAAGAATCGCTTCATAATTTCCAGCAGGTATTTGGGCAGCCAATTGTTTAGCTTTTTCTTTTTCAGCATCTGATAGACGATCAATAAGCATAACAGGTGTAGACTGTGCATGCTTTTGTTCCATTTGAGGAGCTGCTTCCATCTGAAAAGGGTTGGAGAGCAGTTCATTCATTAATAAATCATCACTTGTATTCTTTTCGTTCATGGTCTGTATCTCCTTTTAAGTATAGAGGTTCTTTTTTAGAAACAGAAAGCTTGGCGAAATCTAGCTCCATCTTCAAATTTTCGATATCAGAAGCTAAGACCTGCTTTAAATCATCCTCTAATACAGTATTTAAAGATTCCAGTGTTTCTCTGGTATCTTGTAGGGCGATTTTCATATTTTTATCCTTCGTAGGCTGACTAACTAAAAATGTGTATTTCGTTGTCAGCTCTACGGCAGAATCTAAATGAGCATAGAAGAAATTCTCCGCTTGATAGAACTTTTTAGGATTCGCCTTCACCAGTGCAATTATTCGCTTTGCAAGCCTGCTGAGATCGAATAATTGTTTAAAAGCACTGATAGAACGGACCTTTAAATACTGACTATTAAGGGAACGAACCTTCTCGTTTGCTTCCTTAATTTGCGCTTGAATATGATAATACTCAGAGGGAGTAAGCTGATGTTTTCTCCTAATCGAAGTATGTTGTATTTTTTTTATTGTAAAATTAGATAAAGGATAGACAGCAATCGATAACAGAGAGCTTATCCCAAATCCTAAATCTAGAGGGAAGAAAAATAGGAACCACGATGTAATCATGATTGGAAAATTGATCATATGACGTACAATAGTAAGTAAAATTTGTGTCATATTCGGTAACCTCCTTAAATATACATTACATTATACGAATCACTGGTTAGAAGGTTTCAGTTGTTTGGTGTAAATAACTCGGAAATTCGAGTAGCGACTTGTTACTATTATAACTTAACGTATCCTGACATGTTTTTCAATTTAAATTGTCTCGACGAGTCATTAAAGTAGACAATCTTTGAGAAATGGGTAAAATATGTATTAATAAAAATGTTTAGAGGCGATATAATGTACGAAATTATTTATATGAAAGCGGATTATGAGCCTTGGTGGCAATTTGAAGGCTGGGAAGAGCATATTATTGAGCGCGCGGCATTCGAGGACGAAGCGGAGGCTGAAGATTATCTATGTACTCTTTTAAAAAAATTACGTAGCAAATTTCCCTTCGAAAAAGAAAAACAGAAGGAACAAAGATATTGGGCTTTCTGGAATATCAAAGAACAGTGCTATTGTAAAGACTGCGAAGATGATTTACAAATTTACCATGGAGTTATTTGGAAGAATTTCTAATAAACGATTTAGAATTATATAAATATTTATTGACTATTTCTATCCAAATGCTATAATTTAAATAACGTTTTATAGTGAAAAGAACCGCATTTGCTATTCACATATCCCATGTAGTGATCGATGATGTGATGTCGGTACTTCATGGAATATGTGAATTTTTCATTTTCACATATTGATTAATTTTATTTTTGGAGGTAATTGTATGAAACAAGGTACAGTAAAATGGTTCAACGCTGAAAAAGGATTTGGATTCATCGAAGTAGAAGGTGAAAACGACGTATTCGTACACTTCTCTGCAATTCAAGGTGAAGGCTTCAAATCATTAGAAGAAGGACAAAGCGTAGAGTTTGAAGTGGTTGAAGGTAACCGCGGACCTCAAGCTGCAAATGTAGTAAAACTATAAAAATACTTAGAAGCTCATCAAAGAGATGAGCTTCTTTTTTCTAAATGGTAGGAAATAAAAGAGTAGATATCCTGAAATCTTTTATTATTTTAATATATTTGCTAGAAATTCGTGAAATTATTCATGTTTTTATGTTTATTTGTCGATAACTGGGGTATATAGTTAAAAGGATTATATGACTAGGGGGAACTGTCAATGATTGACAAAGTAATTGATTCAAAAGTGAAGGATTATTTTATTTACTCTAAACAGGATTTTGAGAATGCCTTGCTTGATCAAGCTGTCAATGTTCGTGATAAAATTAATGATATATTACGAGTGGGTGATATAGATTTAATTAACAACGCCCATAGATTGGTAGGTTATATCTTAGATGGTAATAAAGAGGATGAATTGAAAGCTTTTGCTAAACAAGAGGGAATTGCCTGGGCAACATATTCCTTAACCTTATCATTTAAGTTAGAATGGGTTCAGGCTATTAGACGAACCTTATGGAATCTCCTTCAAAGATATCAAAAAAATAGCCATGATTTAACGATTGAGCAGCTATTCGATATTGAAAAACAGCTTAATAACAACATAGATTATTTCTTAAATGAATTTTTTATCAATTATTCTACATATAAAGATGCACTTATTATGTCCCAGCGGGAAGTAGTAGAAAACTTGTCAGTACCAATTATTCCAATTACTCAATCTATCTGTATCCTGCCGTTAATCGGAACAGTAGATACTTTTAGAACCACCATTATTGAAGAAAAAGTGTTAATAGAAATTGGTAGACTTCATATTCAAACATTAATCATTGATTTGTCTGGTATCGCAGAAATGGAGCCTGAAGTGATTGAGCATCTAATGAAAACTATTTATGGTACTTCCATGATGGGCTGCAATACAGTCATCACTGGCTTACGTCCAGAGGTAGTCCGAAATATGATTCGCTTGGGAGTAAAGTTCAATGAAGAGACGAAAACATATGGAACACTTCAGCATGCTCTGAGAGATTATCTCACCCTAAATAAAATTGAAAAATAAGGAATTCCCCCGTAATAGCGCATTCGGATGTAAATCTGGTATAGTGAAAGAAAAGAGAGGGGGAGTTACGTTGGAATTAAAGAAAGAGTTACCTTCCTATAAGGAGCAACAGGATTTTTATACAAAACTTCGCGCAAGAATTACAAATTACGTTGAATCTAAATCAACGAAGGCAGGAAAGTTTACACCCTATCTATTATTCGCACCAGATTTTTTTCACTTATTGATTAAGTCAATGCTGGATGATCGAATTGATAGTAAGAGTAAGACGTTAATCGGAAGTGCTATTTTATATTTTATTACTCCCATTGATGTGTTACCAGAAGGGTTGGTTGGACCTGGTGGGTTTATCGACGATTTGATAGTAGCTTCTTTTGTTATTAATATGCTGCTCAATAAGTTTACTCCCGAAGTAATCGAAGAGCATTGGGCAGGAGAGGACAAGCTCCTCAATACATTGAAAAAAGTATCGGAGACCGGGGATACCCTGCTTGGAAAACTGCCAGCTCGTTCACTGCTAGGGAGATTTATTAAAAAAACAAAAAAATAATGGCAACCCAAAGACCTGAGGGATACTTAGGTCTTTTTATTATGGATATTGCATGAAAAGACAGTACAGTTAGTCTAGCTATAAGTTAAACAGGTGTAAGAAACTTATTGCTGTTGACAAACGCAAGTATGAAGGTGGCTACCGCAAGTAAAATATGAGAAAGTGCAAGTAATTAGAAAGAGACTGCAAGTAAACCTAGTAGAATTGCAAGTATTTCCATTTCGTTGAAAAATCATCGCTTTTTTTACTTGCTCCAATATATATAACAGCGCAGAAGCTAGATATCAGCCATATAAAAAAGCTATCAAGACAAGGTCTTGATAGCTTTATATGTTTTACGCTAAGTTTTGTTGCTCTTTCCACTCTAGGAATTCATCGTATGTTAACTGTTTGTCTAGAATAGAACCATCTTCTTTAATTTCAATCACACGGTTTGCGATTGTTTGGATGAACTGATGGTCATGAGATGTGAAGACCATAGCGCCTTTGAATGCGATTAAGCCGTTGTTAAGTGCTTGAATAGATTCAAGGTCTAAGTGGTTCGTAGGATCATCTAGCAATAATACATTCGATTCAGAAAGCATCATTTTAGATAGCATACAACGAACTTTTTCTCCTCCAGATAAAACAGAAGGCTTTTTCTTCACTTCTTCACCAGAGAATAGCATACGACCAAGGAATCCGCGTAAGAAAGTTTCACTTTCATCGTCAGGTGAGTATTGGCGTAACCAGTCTACTAGTGAGTTCTCTGTACCAGAGAAATACTTCGCATTATCTAATGGGAAGTATGCTCTTGAAGTTGTCACACCCCAACGGATTGATCCTTCTTGTGGCTCTTCCTCTTCTGCAAGAATACGTAAAAGAGCTGATTTTGCTAGCTCATCGCCTAAAAGAATGATTTTATCATCTTTATTCATAGTAAAGTTCATACCAGAGAATAATTTTTTATCTTCTATTGAATAACCTAAATCTTGTACTTGAAGCACATCGTTACCGATTTCCCGCTTCATTGAAAAATTTACGTAAGGGTACTTACGAGAAGAAGGACGGATATCATCTAATTGAATCTTGTCGAGCATTTTTTTACGAGAAGTAGCCTGCTTGGATTTCGATGCGTTTGCACTGAATCGAGCAATAAAGGCCTGTAGCTCTTTAATTTTCTCTTCTTTTTTACTGTTTTGGTCTTGAGTCAATTTCAATGCAAGTTGGCTAGACTCATACCAGAAATCATAGTTCCCAACATAGACTTGAATTTTACCGAAATCTAAATCCGCAATATGCGTACATACTTTGTTTAAGAAGTGACGGTCATGGGATACGACAATAACAGTATTTTCAAAGTTAATAAGGAAATCCTCTAACCATTGAATTGCTTTGATATCTAGATGGTTGGTAGGCTCATCCAGTAGTAATACGTCTGGTTTACCGAATAACGCTTGAGCTAGAAGGACCTTTACTTTTTCAGAACCTGTAAGCTCAGACATTTTCATTTGATGCATGCTATCCGGAATTCCAAGTCCTTGTAACAGAATAGCAGCCTCAGATTCTGCTTCCCATCCGTTTAAGTCAGCGAATTCACCTTCAAGCTCAGCTGCACGCATACCATCCTCATCAGAAAAATCCTCTTTCATATAGATGGCATTTTTCTCGTTCATCACTTCATATAAGCGCTTATGTCCCATGATGACAGTTTCTAAAACTGGATATTCTTCGTATTCAAAATGGTTCTGTTTCAAGATGGCAAGACGCTCATTTGGATTCATAATAACGTTTCCTTCTTGAGGCTCAAGCTCTCCTGATAAAATCTTGATAAATGTTGACTTACCAGCACCATTTGCACCGATCAATCCATAACAGTTACCAGGGGTAAATTTTATATTTACATCTTCGAAAAGTTTGCGATCTCCAAAACGAAGACTTACGTTACTTACAGCTATCATGGGTTTACCTCCTAAAATTCACAATGATATTATTATACCATGTAGACAACATAAAAGCTATCAATCGTTGTTACAGAAGGGTTTAAGAAAACTCTTAACTCTAAAGGGACAGAGCATGTTCGGAAAAAGCAGGGGTAATAAGTTGCCTATTATCCTGTCGTATGAAACTTTCAGGGTTATGGAACGTACATAGATTTTATCATCGTTAAATGGTGGAAAGGGATTTTATCATGCATACATACACGTATCAGCTACCTGCTGTAAAAGGGAGCAAGGAACATATTCATATATTCAATGAGGAAAATCAAGTGACTTATAAAACTTATAGAAAGTATAAATCCATATTTCAAGAAATCTTAGATGCGTGGATTGGTGAGTTTCGATTGTTTTGTAATTTTGAAGGAATAGACTCGTCGGGAAATGTGATAGCGAACTCTCATAAGAAGCATTATTTTTCTAAGCGCTCTAAATCCATTCTAACAATAAATAAAGAAACATTTTATGCTGAAACGGAAGGAATGGATGCTATTACTCCTACTTACAAAATAGAAGGGGTTAATCTTCAAATGAAAACGACAATTAATGAGAATCGGCTTGTTCTTTTTTATGAGAATGGAAAAGCAGTAGCAACTATACAGCTTTCATTTTCAAAAAGACGAATATGTAAATTAGAGATAGCGGAAGCAGCTACAATTCAAAACCCATTATTATATGTAATATTTTCGCAGATGTTTTATTTTATAGGTGAATAGTTTAAAACACCTCATTAAATGCCTAATTAAATACTCGGGTAATCATTTTAAATGCTTTTTCCTATAGTACAATATAGAGGTTTTTAACGCAGCATAATTCCCAATGGCGGCATACCCATAAAACCAGCCCATAAAAATCCCGGCGAACAGATGATGGGGATGACTGATAAAAATTGATATCAATAAGCCCAGTACAAGTGCCACAGTTGGTACGTATACACGTTTGATTGGAAAAAACAATTTGATAATTTGCGTGAGAATCATCACGCTTGGGACAGCTAATACTGCATCCCAAAAGTTTGTATGTATATCCGGGAAATTCATGTCACACCTCGCTAAGACGATTTGTTTCATTGTCGTCAAAGTGGGATGAATTTAAACGCAACTTAGTCGTTCTTTTTTTGTTTAGCACCTTTACTGTAAAGTGTACAAACAAAAAAAAGACAAGCTAACAGCCTGTCTTTTCCTTGACTATTGGCCCCAATGCTTTTCAATAAATTCATCACGGCCTGAATTTTTACGGTCTTCCTTATAATGTGCTTCTTCTTTTTTATAGTAATCCTGATGGTAATCCTCCGCTACATAAAACGTTTCAGCATCACGGATAACTGTCACGATAGGCTTTGAAAATTTTCCACTTGCTGCAAGATCGGCCTTAGACTTTTCAGCTATTTGACGCTGCTCCTCGGAATGGACAAAGATTGCGGTTGTATAGCTTTCTCCTCTATCATGAAACTGCCCGTATGCATCGGTAGGATCAATCTGCTGCCAATAAACCTCTAGCAATTGTTCATATGGAAATACAGCAGGGTCAAATTGAATCTCCACCACCTCTAAATGTCCAGATGTCCCTTTTTTTACATCCTCATACGTTGGATTTTCTATATGTCCACCCATATATCCCGATGTCACTTTATGTATCCCATCCCAAGAATCGAATGGTTTTACCATGCACCAAAAACAGCCACCAGCAAATGTTGCTTTTTCAAACATTTTCATTCCCCCTAATATAGTAAAATGATTTTACCACTAGTTAAATAGATTTTGAAACAAATTTGGCTTAAATGCGTTATTATATAATTAAAGGAGAGTTGAGAAGCAATGGAAGAAGAACAACTAAGACAAAAAAGACATAAGCCGAAAAAAAAGCTTAGAGTCGGCAGAGTTATCACAACAATTATTCTCCTATCACTCGTCCTTGCTGGCGTGTATTCCTTCATTCAATATTCCAGTGGGTATAAGCTTGCGAGCGATCAAGAAAAAGAGGTCGCTAGCTTTAACGGGGATGAATGGGAGAAGGGAGAAAGAGAGAATATCCTCGTACTGGGAGTTGATTCCAGAGGGGAAGAAAAGTCCCGAACGGATACAATGATGTTAGTTTCGTGGGATAAACAAGAAAACGATATAAAAATGGTGTCTTTTATGCGTGATATATATGCAGAGATTCCAGGCTACCAATCATATAAGCTAAATACCGCATATTATCTTGATGGAGCAGATTTACTTGCAGACACCTTAAGAGGTATGTTTGATATAGAAATTCATCACTATGCCTTAATCGATTTCCAAAATTTTGAGTCGATGGTAGATATCCTTGCACCCAATGGAGTAGAAATAGAAGTTGAACAGGATATGTCAGAGCATATTGGAGTGACCTTAAAAAAAGGGATACATCATTTATCTGGGAAGGAATTATTAGGATATGCTCGATTTAGAGCTGACCAGCAAGGTGATTTTGGTCGTGTTGGGAGACAACAAATCGTATTAGAGGCTCTAAAAGACGAGTTGCTTTCCATGAAGAATTTAAAGAACGTTCCAAAATTCGTAGGAGCTACCGAGGGATTTATTGAAACAGATATGACAAGAACTGATAAAATAAAGAGAGTGCTAGACGTTGCTGTTAGCGGGAAGGTCGAGATGGATAAACTGACCTTACCAATAGAAGGCAGTTACAGCTTCAAAAACTATAGTCATGCTGGTTCTGTTATGGTAATCGATAAAGAAAAAAACAGTGCTGCTTTACATGATTTTTTAGATAAATAGGCTATTTTCTAAGGAGGAAGAAAGTTATCTTTCTTCTTCCTAGTTTAAAATAGAAAAGTAACAGGAAAGGAAGTAAGAGAACTTGGAACCAGAGAAATCGTCTTTTTTTTCAACTAGATACATAAAATTTCTAGGCGGTAAGAATACTGTATTTACATTGTTTCTTTTATTACTAATAGGGCTAGTTATATGGGTATATGATGAAATATCTTTTATTTTCGTTCCGCTAACCGTATTCCTAGGGAATGTTATTTTGCCTGGTATATTGGCGGTCATCCTTTATTATTTGCTCAGACCTTTACTCAAACTGCTAGAGAAAATAAAGATTCGCAGAGTATGGGGTATTCTCATTATTTTCATCGCTCTAGCAGGCTTAATCACTCTATTAGTTTTCCTTGTTTTCCCATTTCTGAAGAGTCAGTTCTTTAAGCTGACAGAAGAGCTTCCGAACTATTTTGTTCAGCTTATCAATTTATTAGATAGTTTTTTAAGAACCTCTTTCATTAGTGAGTATTATTTACAAGTTGAAAGTGACGTTACAACTATATTGAATGATCTCCCTAGAGAGCTGGGAGGATTTTTCCAAGATACATTCACTGGTATCGCATCAGGTATTTCCTCGTTAGTTGGGTTCTTGGCAAGCTTTGTTCTGGCGATTGTAACAGTTCCGTTTATCGTCTTTTATTTGTTAAAGGACGGAGAAAAGCTACCTGCTTACGTAATTAAGCTTTTCCCTCCTAGAATGAGAAATGACTTATCTGAGGTATTTGGAAGTATCGATCGTCAAATCAGTTCATATATTCAAGGACAGATTCTTGTTTCCATGTGTATTGGATTGATGATTTACATCGGATTCACGATTATTGGAATGGATTATGCTTTACTGTTAGGGGTTATTGCGATGGTGACAAGTGTGGTTCCTTATTTGGGACCTGTGATTGCCATAACGCCTGCTGCAATCATTGCACTTGTTTCCTCGCCTCTAATGCTTGTAAGCTTGGCGATTGTCTGGACCATTGTGCAATTAATCGAAGGGAAGTTTATCTCCCCACAAATCATGGGGAAATCCCTACATATACACCCTATTACTATCATTTTTGTGCTTATTACCTCAGGGGCACTGTTCGGAGTACCTGGTGTAATTTTAGGGATTCCAGGATACGCCATATTAAAGGTAATTGTTACACATTTGTATATGTTATTTAAAAGACGTTATAACAAATTTGAGCCTGTTATAGAAAATCATTATGAGTATACAAATCACAAGGTGGATTGAGAAGCATGGCCAATAAATTTAAATCTCGTATCGAAGTAGGGGAAATGACGATAGAAACCACGGTGGACCATCCGTTCATCGAGCATGGAATTAATCTCTCTGGAACCATATATATTGAAGGAGCCCATGAGTCGGATAGTATCGATACGATTAAGCTGGAAGTTTTTAAAATGACAGAAGGAGAGCAAAAGGTTGTTTCCAAGCATTCCTTCGAGCTTGTAGGCGGAGTAGCATCTAAGGACACACAAATGATGCCGTTTGAAATAATGCCAGATGAGCGCTGGCTTCCTGAGGGTGAGGATGAGTTCGTGAAGCTTATACTTCGTACTACCGTTTATTTTGAAAACGGGGAAGAGCTACAGGCCGAGGGTGAAATTTATTTTGATATCGAGGAATAAGGGGATGTCTCATAAGTTTTTTCTTATGGGACATCCCCTTCCTTTTTTTAAAGATATCTGCTACGTTGCATTGCTCCTGCGGTGGTCGCATCAAAATGCCACCATCCTCGTCGCAAAGGGTCCGTCTCAAAATGTCTTTTCAGACGGACCTTTTTTATGGATAAATATCCTTATCCTTCGCAACCTAACACAAGAGGTGATTAAAATGAAGCAACTGCTAATGCTTATGATAACTGTTTGTTTGTTCATTACAGCGTGTGGAGTAGATAGGAACTCCAACCAACCACCAAACGAGGAAATACAGCTGAATGGGAAGGATGCTGACAATGTGGGGGGCAACGAAGAAGTAAACAGGGAAAATGATATAGGCAATCGTGAAAAGCATACAAACGATCCGACTTTTGACGGTTATCAATAAAATCGGAATTGTCACACAAAAAGAAATGTGATATGATGTAAGTACTTTTTAGGATCGGAGGTGTAGAAGGATGAAGAAAGCTGTTATATCGCATAGTTTCATATTGGAATTTATTTCTATTAATTGTGCGATTATGCATGATTTTGCTGTCAACGGGACCTGTCTGCCCTTTTTTAAGCAAATAAATCATCATTAAAAACAGCTGATAAGCCATCTTTTCTACACGTGTGAAGACCGCTTGCTTACCAGGCAGTCTTTTTGTATGCAGAAAAATGCTTCCAGCTAGGAAAAGGAAGCGATACAAATGATATGTTCAATAAATAATATAAGTAAAATGCTAGGTGGAAACACTATCTTTGAAAACTTGTCTCTTGCAGCAAAGAGTGGGGATAGAATTGGTTTGGTCGGAAGAAATGGAACTGGCAAAAGTACGCTATTTAAATTAATTGCCGGTATCGAAAATGTGGATAGTGGGAGTATTCATTTTAAAAAGGGTACGAAAATTGGATATGTGGCTCAAATTCCTAATTACGATACGGATGTAACAGGTCTAGACATTTTGAAGGGTGCTTTCGAAGAAATTCAAATGATTGAACTTCAAATGAAGCAGCTGGAACAAAAGATGGCGATGGCTAATCCATCAGAGCTTGAAAAACTCCTAAACAAATATGGAAACCTCCAAGAGCAATTTGCAAATGAAGGTGGATATGTAATCGAAAGCGAAATAGAGAAAATAATAAATGGCTTAGAACTGTCGGATTTTGTGGAGCAAGAATTCGTCCAGCTAAGCGGTGGCGAGCAAACAAAAATTATGCTTGGAAAGATGCTACTTACGAAACCAGATCTTTTGTTGCTCGATGAACCAACGAACCATCTAGATGTACTGGCAGTGGAGTGGCTAGAGAAATATTTGCGTGACTATGACGGAACAATCCTCCTAGTATCACATGATCGTTATTTCTTGGATGAAGTTGTGACAAAAATTGCTGATTTAGAGGACGGAGAGATCACCGTCTATCATGGTGATTATTCTTCCTTTGTAAAAGAAAAGGAAGAAAAACTATTAAGGGAATTTCAGGAATACGAAGAGCAACAGAAAAAAATTAAGAAAATGCAGGAAGCGATTAAACGTCTTAAGCAATGGGCAAATGAAGCGGTACCTCCTAATGAAGGTCTTCATCGCCAAGCCAGAAATATGGAAAGAGCGATAGAGCGAATGGTCAAGGTTCGGAAGCCTTTGATTGATCCCCAAAAAATGGCCTTAACCTTCGAGGCAGCACCCCGCAGTGGTAAGGAAGTTGTGAAGATGATAGATGCCAGCTTTTCCTATGGAGAGCAGCCTATATTGAATGTCGCTTCTCTTCATGTCTATTGGAAGGACAGATTAGCTATTGTAGGGAGAAACGGAACTGGTAAATCTACAATCCTGCAAATACTTCAAGGACAACTGCCGATTACAGAGGGAACTGCTATGCTAGGTAGCAATGTTAGACTAGGGTTTCTTTCCCAGCATGTAGACATTCAAAATCCAAAGAAGCGTGTGCTCGATGTATTTCGTGACGAGGTAGAGGTCACAGAGGGAGATGCACGGCATATACTGGCCAAGTTTATGTTCTATGGACCTGATGTATTCAAAAGGTTCCAAGATTTAAGTGGAGGAGAAAGGATGCGCCTTCGCTTAGCACAACTGATGCATCAGGACATCAACCTATTGATACTGGATGAGCCAACGAACCATTTGGATATTGAATCTAGAGAGGTACTAGAAGAGGCATTGGACGACTTCCAAGGTACCATACTCGCTGTCTCTCATGATCGGTATTTCTTGAATAAGCTATTTCCTAGAACTGCTTGGCTCCAAGAAGGAAAGCTAACTACTTTTGAGGGTCCATATGACTGGGCAAAGGAAAAAATGCAGCAGACTGTATAAACGGTCTAAATACAAAAAAGCCTTGCAAAAATGTAATAACGGGTTCGGATTAGGAGTACAAAAACTTAAATAACATATCATTTTAGGTTCAAATCGCATATGATTTGAACCTTTTATAAAAAAAGAATTTGGAGGGGAAAATGATGAAAGGAAATAAAAAAGAGATAAAAATAAACAATAAATCAATTAGTTATACACATATTGAAAAGGGGTCCAAAACGATTTGCTTTATGTTTTCGGGTTCAGGTTACAATTACGATAAACCCCTATTTTATTATGCTACAATGGCAATGCTTCAAAATAACATTGATATTGTTCATGTCCATTATTCATATGAAGAAAATTTATTTAATAAGTCTCTTGAAGAAATATCCCAAACAATGATGGATGATATTAACCCTGTAATTTTAGATATACTTAAAAACGGTCAATACAATGAGACGATTTTTTTAGGCAAATCACTCGGTACAATTCCTATTGCGAATGAACTAATGAAGAGAGATGAATTTTTAAAGTCGAAAATGTTTTTGCTCACCCCTTTATTTAAGTTTGATGCAATTTTTGACTCTATTATGAATAGTCAACATCAAGGAATTATAGTTATCGGAGATAAAGACCCTCATTACAATTCAACTCAAATTGACCAATTAAGTGAATTGAATTTAAGGATTGACGTTATACATAATGCAAATCATTCCTTAGATGTTGTCGAATTTGAAACAACAAATTCAATTTTAGCCTTATCAAGGGCAATGGAAAAAATCCAAGAAACCATCAATTCTAATTAGAGATATCAAATAGTATCAAAATTAACCGATTCGTATGCTAATTAGATTGTTAAAATTAATGCAAAAGAGGTGCTAAATGCACCTCTTTTTAAATGATTATTTTTAATTTTGTACTCCAAATCCGAACCCGTTAAAAATGTAATTGCAAGGCTTTTTATAACGGAGAGACCAAACAAGGGCAATCCTCACTATGAATATTAGAATGAAAAAATTTATAAGAATATAAGGAATCTATGTTGAAATATCGAAGGTAATGAAATGCTGTTCTTAAACTAACAGAGCAGGATTGTTCAATAAGGATTAAAAATTTAGTGAGATGGGGTGGAAATGATGAAAGGAAATAAAAAAGAAATAGAAATAAATAATAAATCAATTAGTTATACACATATTGAAACAGGGTCCAAAACAATTTGCTTTATGTTTTCTGGTTCAGGTTACAATTACGATAAACCCCTGTTTTATTATGCAACTATGGCAATGCTTCAAAATAAAATTGATATTGTCCATATCCATTATTCTTATGGAGAAAATTTATTGAATAAGTCTCTTAAAGAAATATCACAAACAATGACGGATGATATTAACCCTGTAATATCAGATGTACTTAATAACGGTCAATACAAGGAGTCGATTTTTTTAGGCAAATCACTCGGTACAATTCCTATTGCGAATGACATAATGGGAAAAGAGAAATTTTTAAAGTCGAAAATGATTTTGCTCACTCCTTTATTTAAGTTGGATGCGATTTTTGATTCTATTTTGAATAGTAAACATCAAGGAATTATAGTTATCGGAGATGAAGACGCTCATTACAATTCAAATCAAATTGACCAATTAAGTGAAATTAATTTAAAGATTGATGTTATCCATAACGCAAACCACTCCTTAGATGTTGGGGAATTTGAAACAACAAATTCAATTTTAGCTTTATCGAGGGTAATGGAAAAAATCCATGAAACCATTAATTCCAAATAACAATAATTTTATTTATAACTATTTGTGATTTAATTCACTTAAAGTAACAGGGGCGTTGATCCAAGGAGGATTAATGCTCTTTTTTGTTGAATTCCTTATTGTAGAAATGGGGCAGGTAAGTTGAAGAAGGAAATAATTACTTTACAGCGAAAGATATTGTATTAAGCTAAATTAGGGGTGTTCAAAATAATAAAATTCTTTGAATATAACTGGCAAGTAAGAGATGAATGGTTTGATTGGTGTAATCAATTAACAATTAAAGAGTTGTTAAAAGACCGTATTGGCGGAGTAGGAAATATTTTATTTACACTTTTCCATGTAATCGATGTGGAATATAGTTGGGTTCGAGGTATTCAAGGGAAAGAGGATGTAGTATTTCAGTTTGAAGACTATAATACACTTGAAAAGGTTAAAACTCTTTCAGATAAATTACGGAATGAAATAGCCGAATTTTTGAGAAACACCTCTGATTTAAGGGAACAGAGCGTCTTTGTTCCTTGGGATGAAACAAAATACGCTGTGAATGATATAATTCACCATATTATTGCACACGAAATTCATCATATCGGTCAACTTTCAGTTTGGTCGAGGGAAATGGAACTACAACCTGTCTCTTCTAATTTTGTAGGCAGAGAGCTAAAATCAATTCATTCTTATTGAACTAAACCAGCTAATAGATTGTCAATAAAAATCTTTTAAAATAAAAATTACTTCATGCTATACTAAAAATGCGCAACGCAAATAACCCTCCGAATCTAATTTGGAAGGTTTTTGTTTTATTTGAAAAAGTTGTTACTAAAGCGTTTCTTGGAACGGTGTTTTTGTTTTTAACATCGCATAAATCCAGTGTAAAAGCTTATTAGCACATGCGATAATGGCTACTTTATAAGGTTTGCCCTCTTCACGTTTTAAATCGTAGAAGTCTCTTAATCGCTTATTTCGCGCAATGGTTTCATCCGTTGTTTTCTTTTTACGGCTATCTCGAATGGAACAGCGAACTGCTGTAAAAAGCATATGGCGAAGCCTTGCAGAGCCTCGTTTCGTGATATGATTTTTCGTGCCTTTAAAACGACCAGATTCAAACACACTTGGATCCAGTCCCGCAAAGGCGACTAACTTTTTTGGATGATTAAACCGATCAATCTCTCCGATTTCTGAGATAATCGTGGCTGCGATTTTTTCTCCTACACCGGGAATTGATTGGAGTAATTCATATTCTTCAAGTTGTGCCGCTAACTCATCAATCTCACGCTCCAACGTAGAAAGCTGTTGGTGGTACGCTTGAAGTAAATCAATATACATATTTAAACTAATTAAAAGGCTTTGATAAAGCGTTGATCTAAATGGATTACGTTCTGCAGCTTGGATTAATGCTTCGGCTTTTTCAATCGCCCATTTAGACGAACGTGCCTTACAGTGCGCATCAATAAATTGTGCAATCTCTTCTACACCTGATTCTAGGATGGATTCAGAGGTAGGGTAGGCCTGTAAGGTCTTTAAGGAAACCTCGGCGTATAAATCACCAAAAACTCCTTTGTACAGAGGGAATACTTGATCTAAGATGGCTTGAAATTGAAGCTTTGTTTGAACCATAATACCTGTCATATTTTCATGTTGCCTTGTCAAATGCCGAAGGTTTAGTAACTGAACCCCACGCTTTTTCTGAGGCTCTAAATCCTCTTTGTAATACAGCTCGCCTAAATGATAGGCATCTATTACATCAGTTTTTGTCTTTCGTAAGTTAGAGCTTTTAGCTCGATAAGATACTAACGGATTAACGATAATGACAATGTACTCTTTGCCTTCTAAGAACTGAACAACAGGCGCATGATAGTGACCCGTTGATTCCAATACAACTGGTGGTTTCATCCCTGTCTGACGTTCTAAATCTAGTAAATAAGCGTGTAACTCTTCTAGACCCTCCACCGTATGTTCAACCTTCACACTGCTTTTATAGGGCATTTTTTTATCCAAGAACATTTGAACCTGACTTTCACCTTTTGCGACATCCAGACCAACAACTGGATTCATAAACTATCTCCTCCTAAACGTAGTAACTCTATCTACCTTGTCATTCATATCTTCGCTTGTTATACGGGATCACCATGTCCCAACCAGCCTAATCATGTGTTAACAAGTAGAGGGCGAACAGTTTAGTTGTCGGGATCAAGTCCCACGGGGGCGTCCGTTCTACCCCGGCTACTATCAATCTATAAATTGAATAAAAAATAGTCAACCAGATTTCTCTGGCTGACCTTATAATACGATCGGGGGCTTTAGTTCAATAAGGATAGTTGAATAATATGCTAAAATGCGCTCAAATTTCTGAGCGCTTTTCTTATTTTTTATATGACTATTTCATTATTGAATATATGTTGATTAACCTGTGATTTACGTTGTTAATTTCACTTTTCTCCCCATCAACCGAACCCTTTAGTAATATGGTTCCCGTTTCATCTTCTTAAGTCTTGAAATTAACTGCTAAGCTGCTAAAAAGTAGTTTGCTTAAAAGGTGATGGTAATTTTTAAAAACAAGGAAAAATGTTATAATCATATGTTATTATCTATGTATAGTAAGAATATTTTTTATTCGAAATAAGTGAGGTTCTAGATGATGACATACAGTTTAGAAGTAATTGTAGCCGACACATCGTCAACTACTGTTAAGGGAAGATTATTAGAAAAGTTAAGCTCAGAAGTTTTAAATATATTACAATACGACGTTGTCGAAGAAATTAGAATAACAGGAATGGAAGTTGACTTATTAGCCAAAAGTAAAATCTCAAATGAGGAAATATTTATAGAATGTAAAGCACACAACAGTAATCTATCGGCAGATGTATTAACAAAACTATTAGGTAATGTATATATGAAGGGAGTCAGTTCAGGATGGCTATTTACAACAGGTCCATTAGGGAAGGATGCTAAAGGCCTGTGGGATGAATGGACAAAAAAATTACCTGATGAAAGACGAAAGTTAAATGTTTATGAGTCAGAGAATTTAATAGATGTCTTAGTTAGTTCTGGAAAGATACTTAATCCTAAAAACATAAGTAAAAAAGTTGATTTAACATATTCAGCAGAAGAATCTTTATTAATAACTGAGTTTGGAAGAATTTGGGCTTTTTAAATTATGCATGTTTCAGCAGGTGTTCCATTTGGGGCACTTTTGTATGATGCACAAACAGGAGAGTTGATTGAAGATATTAAAACTCTTACAAACATAATGCAATTACAATCATCGATATCTGGTTTAGAAATATTAAATAAAAAGCATAAGAATAATCCTCGAAATAAAGATGTCCTAAAAGAAATAAATGATGAAATACAAAATATTTCAACAGTAACAGGCGGGGATCAGTGGGCTGACTACAGACCTTCAAGACCAAAAGATTTTGTTGGAAGAGAAGAACTAATAAAAGATACCTTTGGGTTTTTTGAATCAGTAATAAATGAAAATACCAGTACTCGATTAGTAGCGATAAAATCTCCATCTGGCTGGGGGAAAAGTTCCTTATTATTGAAGATGGTCTCCAAATCTCAAACAAAACACTTTAAAAATAGATACTTCATTCACGCTGTAGATGTTCGAACTGCTATTTCAGAAAGATATAGTGAATTTGCATTATTAAATGCTTTTAAAATAGCTGTTAAAAAGGGTTTTATTACAGATACAAAAGATGATTTTTTGGTAAATAATACCATAAATCCTTTAAGTGGAGATGCTTTTAAGAAAGCTCTAAAAGAATTGAAAGAAAAAGATAAAACCATAGTTTTATTTTTCGATCAGTTTGAAGAGATTTTCTCTAAAGTTGAGTTGTCTGAACTGTTCAATAGAATCAGGGAGTTAGCTCTAGCGATTGATGCTGCAAAGGAAAATTTAATCTTAGGATTTGCGTGGAAAACTGACGGTTCAACTCCGACAGAACATCCTGCGTATTTCATGTGGCAAAGTTTATCTGATAAGAGAAGAGAATTCCCATTAACAATATTTTCAAATAAAGAAATGCAAAAAGCACTTAATATATTTTCAAGAGAGATTGGAGAAAAATTAAATCCGAACTTAAAGAAATATTTGATTGATCACTGTCAGGGATACCCTTGGTTACTTAAGAAACTATGCATTCATGTATTTTCAATGATAAAAGAAGGTATAGATCAAAGTGAAATAGTGGGTAAGGGATTAGATATTGAGAAATTGTTTGAAAAGGATTTAAGTGAATTATCTACTTCTGAATTAGCTTGTTTGAAAAAAATTGCATCTGAATCACCAATTGATATGTTCAAAATAGATCAAGACTTTGGTGCTGAAACATTACATTCATTATTAAATAAGCGATTAATTATCCGAAAGGGTCACAAATTAATTTTATATTGGGATATATTTAGAGATTATGTACTAAGTGGATCTGTACCGAAAATTTCAATGACCTATATGCCGCAAACAAACTTTAATAGATATAAAGATGTATTAGAGTTGCTTATCGCTAATCCAGAAATTAGTGTTCAAGAAATAGCAAATTCTCTTTCAATAGGAATAAAGGCTACAGATAATATAATTAGAGATATGGTAGTTATAGGAAATGCATCTAGATTTAATGACAAAATAAAATTTTCTCAGGCAAATGACTCTGAAGCAATGTCTACATTATTATATTTCTTTAAAAATCATATAGTTTATCAATATTTGATAGATATGTATGGTGAAGAATTTACGATAGATGTTCAAATTTTCGATAAAGTTGTTGGCGACATTTATAAAGATAGCGATTTTTCTGATAAAACTGTAGCTAGTTATAAATCAAAAATATTAAATTGGTTTCTTAATCTACAAATAATTAAGGTTGAAGGGGCAAATCTAAAAAATAATTTGATTGGTCAGACTCAGACACTTAGTGTTTCTCAACTATTAACTTCACAAGGAAAAATCAGAGTAAACGCAAGAATACATCCATTTTTAGCATCTGCACCTGCGGAAAGAGTTCTAGAATTAATTGATTGTATAAAAAGTGGAAATAGTTCTGAAAAGCAATTGACTATAAGAGGATTAAGAAATGCTATTACTGTTGCGAAATCCTTGGGATTGATCTATAAACATGAAGACAATTTTGTAGTTAATGATATGTTAGATGATTATAAAATGGATATAGCTATAAGAGTAAAAGAAACTGAAACAATAGGATTAATTAAAGACTATAAGCAAGAAAATGGAGAGTTACCTGACGCAAAGACCGTAGGTGTTATGGTTAGTGATTTGTTGAATAAAGTTTGGAAGGATAATTCTAAGAATCGAACGGGACTGGCACTTCTTAAGTGGCTTAGATGGGCAGATGAGCAAATTCAAAGTATAGATTAAAAATCTCATTCTTTCACTTTTTGGATAACAATCTGGATAATAAGATCTTAAAGAGATTTGAAGAATTTTGATTTATAATAAAGACTATTAAAATTACCTCTCTAGTTTTGGGAGGTATTTTTATTGGGTATTTATGTTAATATATCTATATATTAGAAATCTTGATGTTGCCAAAATATTTCTAATAAGTTGCTTAGGTTTACTTGTGATGAACTGTACCATAAGTAAGTGAGGTCATTATATCAAAGGAAAAACCGTATATGTATAAACTGGCACTGCTTTTAATTTTATATTTATTATAATCAAAGGAGTATGAAATAAAATAGACTTTTAATTTTAGAAATGGAGATAATTTTATGTATTATCAAGATTCAATAGAATATAAATCTGAAAGAATCTATCATCATAAGACTAAAGAATATTTTAATGAAGTATTGAGCTCCTATCATAATGGAAACTATCGCTCAGCAGTAGTAATGTTATATTCTGTAGTCATTTGTGACCTTATTTATAAACTCCAAGAATTATCGGATCGCTATTTTGATACCACCGCTGTATCAATTTTAACGAAAATTAAAGAGGAAAAAGGACAAAATCCGACAAATCCTAAATGGGAAAAAACACTGATAGACGAAGTAAGCACAAGAACAAATTTACTGGAACCTCAAGATAAACTTAATTTAGCATATCTCAGAGATAATCGTCACCTTTCTGCACATCCTGTTCTAGATGAGCTAGATATGTTGGTAAAACCAAATAAGGAGACAGTCCGTGCAAACATAGCAAATATGTTAGATGGACTACTTTGCAAGTCACCTTTACTTTCCAATAAAATCATAAGTACTTTTCTAACAGATTTGGTTTCGATTGACGGACAAATAGTAATGCAAATTGATTTGGAGAGATATTTAACCAGCAAGTATTTACGTAATATTAACAAGCCTACAGAACAGAAGTTATTTAGGGATCTCTGGAAATTTTCCTTTAAATTAGAAGATGCTCAAACTAATGAACACAGAACTATTATTTATAAAGCCTTGTTAGTTTTGTTTAATAAAGAACGAACATCCTTTGTGTCATTAATCCAGAGTGAAAAGAATTATTATAGCGATATTAATTTAGAAAATCCTAAGATTCTTAATATAATGCTCAATTTTTGGTCACAATACCCTGCTACATATATACATCTGGATGAAACGGTTAAAGTGATCGTACACAATAAAGTAAGAGAAGACTTTAACTTATTTGCTAATAGTGTTTTTTTATCAGACTCCTTACTAGAACATTTAGGAAAAATAAAAACTAGAATAGAAAATGCAAGTTTTATGATACGTTTGAGAGCTCGTGAAACTGAACTATTGTTTAATCTCTCCGAAGAACAAGGAGTAACAAAGGAATTTTTAGACCTCCTTATAATAAGTTTTAAAGAGAGTTGTAGTTTTATTGATGGAGATCTTAATTTCCGGGATTATATAATTCCTTATGGAAAAATATATACTAAGGAACAATTTAAAAAAATTCTCACAGCAATTAATGAAAACAACCAACTTAGTAGAAGAAGGGATGCTAGAAAAGATAATCGTTTATTAAAAAAAATGATTGATATGCGTCCATTTAAAGATGAAATAGATTACTCTGAATACTCTAACTTTGTTTTTTAAGAAAATAGGAAAATAATAAATGGAGGATTTAACCTACTCACTTTTGAATTAGAACTACCGATATTTAATTATTTTAATCCTATTTATTTAAGATTGGTAAATAGGATATATTTTTAAAAAGATAGAAGTTATAGTAAATGTTGAATTAACACCTACCGAAATAATCAATATGTACTTGCATGGTAAATCGTAACATTAAAGAATACATTAGAGTTACTAACAATAATGTAAATACCTTAAAATATGATTAGATGGGTTACCAACTATAATGTAAGTTAAATTTTTTTGTATCAACCGTATTTCTTGGCTATTATTGAATTTGGGAGTTACCAACTATAATGTTATTGGACACTCGGATTTGACTTCTATCTGCTAAATTAAGATAAGATAATAATATTATGTAAACTAAATCTTATAAATATAAATCATTGTTAACTCTACCTAGGACTTACCGTGTTTAATTTAGAACAAACTTAGAAAAACTACGGAAAAAGCTTTTATTAATTTTTATCTTTACACTTATTGAAAGTACAAAACAAATATTAAAACTGAGGGAACAAAAAATGAATATTTTTTTGCCATATGAAGAAGACATTGAAAAGTCCGTGCAAAGTCTCGATGATCGGAGACTTGTAAAGCAGGTAATGGAATGCAAAATACTACTTGATATTGCATTGGGAAAGAAGTCCGGCTATGCAAATCATCCAGTTTCGAAGCATTATAAGGATTTTCCCGCTTTTTTAATACAATATGGATTAGCCTCCTGTAAGGAATACGAGCACCGTTACAATAAAACACATCAATATTGGCCTTACTTTCAAGAAATGAAGGAAGCGGACACTTCTCCTGATTATATTCCTTATTATGCTTCAGGGAGTATAAAAAGCCCTGATTGCATCCGTACAACTGACAATGTGAGTATGTTGTTTCAGCAAAAGCTTATTCAGAAGTGGGATGACGACACAGGTAAGGGTAGAGCTCCAAAGTGGACGAATAGGGGAGCAGCAGAATTTTACGTAGATTCAGTAGAATAGACGTATGAAAAATGGTTTGGAGACCTCCAAACCATTTTTTAAATATTCCCACGAAATGTGTCAAAGACCAACATTTACTACTGGAACTATGGTAAAATGCATAAAATCATCATTTCTTACGAAGGAGAAATAAATTGCCTGATTCTATCAAATACCAGTGGCGAGTAACCAAATACAATCCAGTAAATCGAGACAAGTATGGTCATTACACTTTAATAGATGAGTGGACTTGTCCTTCAGAGATCGGTAAAACGTTCAATGGAAAAGAGTTTACATTAAGTGAATACCTTCAAGTGGAAGAAGCCTATATCCATACTGCCCTAAAATTCTTAGAGGAAAGTGGTTTAGCCACATTGAGGATTTTGCAGCTCTCTACTACATGGTTGGATAAGGAATCTAGTTTATATGAGTCTTCATTCGACCAATTAGATTTAAAAGAGGATATGCTTGTTACTCTAGAGGAAATCCCGTTGATATGTAAGATGGTTTTAAGAAGGCTATTGGATTGCCAGTTGTACCACAAAGATATGTTTTTTATCCATTTTGGTTGGGATTACTATATGTATATTGGATCTTCAATTCATTGCTCGTCAGCAGTTGCATTCGGTCTCCATAATAGACTGTTTCCTGAACCAATGAACTCACCTTATTATATCGATGAAGAACAGATAATTAGATTTATGCAATGGAGCCTACTCAATGAAAAATTTATAGTGGGAGAAGAGGAGCTAGTAGATATCCCTCTGGATAAATTTCAAAAAGTATTTCATTTATCCAGTGAGCATCCCGTTATTGGAACATTTACTATTACGGAGGAGTATAGAGAGTTCTTCCAAGAACATCTATCGCATAAAATGGATTTCACTAAGTACAAGTATAGTTTTTGGGGAGGGCGTTAAACTTCTAAAGCAGGTTTTGCTTGTGCTTTGGTCGTTAGAGTTCATCATTAGGGGGGATTACTTTGCCTATTAATATACCAAGAGGTTTGCCGGCTATACAGACGTTAAGGGGAGAGAATATTTTTGTGATGGAGAAAGAAAGGTCTCTTGCTCAGGACATTCGGCCGCTTTCTATTCTTATTTTGAATCTGATGCCTGAAAAGGAAAAGACAGAGCTCCAGTTGCTTAGATTGCTCGGGAACACCCCTTTGCAAGTCGATACTACCTTTTTAAGGACTGCCACCCATGTTTCAAAAAATGTAAGTAAATCTCATTTAAATAGCTTTTACCATACGTTTTCTGAAATAAAATACAAAAAATTTGATGGGATGATTATTACTGGAGCACCGGTCGAGCAGCTTGCCTTTGAGGAAGTGGATTATTGGCAGGAGATGCAAGAGATACTGGATTGGACCACGAAGAATGTGACATCTACCTTACATATTTGCTGGGGGGCGCAGGCAGCTCTTTATCACCATTTTGGTATCAATAAACAATCATTGATTGCAAAATGCTCCGGAGTCTTTACGCACCAGATACTAATGGGGACAGATGAACTGGTAAGAGGATTTAATGATTGCTTTCATGCACCAGTCTCCCGCTATACTACCATAGAGCTGGAGAGCATTCAAAAGGAGAAAAGGTTAAAGGTAATTTCATCTTCCGAGGAAGCGGGAGTATTCTTGATAGTTTCTGATGATAAAAAACAAGTTTTCATGACTGGCCACTTAGAATATGATGCAAACACTTTAGCCGATGAGTATAACCGAGATCTTGCCAAGGGACTAGCGATTGATATGCCAAAATACTATTTTCCTAACAATAACCCTCACAATAAACCAATGAACACTTGGAGGGCACATACCCATCTTTTATTTTCGAACTGGCTCAATTATTATGTGTATCAGGAAACTCCTTATATGTGGCGCTAAAAAAGACTCCTTCTCACAAAGAGAGGGAGCCTTTTCATTTTTGAAGAGACTAGTCTTCCTGTAAGCTATCTATTAGCTCTTTTGTCAGTCTTGCTTTAACCATATCCTCCATAGGCGGATTGTATAGGCCTGCTCGAACATTTAAATAGTAACGATGCATAGGGTGGGAGGCAGAAAGTCCTCTAGAGCCAACAATCTTCATTGCTAAATCAACCACTCGAATAGCAGCATTAGTGACCGCAATCTTCGTAATATCTAGCGCTTCACCCATTTTCCTTTTATCTGCCGCTTGCTCATAGCGTTCGACGGTACCATAAAGCATGTGGCGTGCAGTTTGTAGTTCTAGCTCCATTTCTCCGATTATTCCTTGGATATTAGGAGTTACTATGATTGGCTTCCCTAAAGAGGAAGGCACATAGGAAGCGGCAAACTTCACAGCACAATTACTAGCAGCTGTTGCGATCCCTAAATAACATGCTGGTATATGCAGCATCCAGCCTTTCGATATTGACTCGTTTCCTGTTAACTTTTTTAGGATATAGGAGGAAGGAACGGTTACGTCCTCTAAAAGTAAGGTATGGCTAGCAGTTCCTCTCATCGCAAGCATATCCCAGGTTTCGATGATCGTGACTCCCTTTGCATCTTTTGGGACAATCACGATGACAACCTCATCGTCTTCGTTTGTGGCAGTGACCAATATGTAATCTAACACAGGAGCAGCCGAGGTGTAGGTCTTTTCTCCATTAATAACAAGTTTATCTCCATTTTTTCTTACTGTTGTTCTAGGTAGGGCACCTCTTGTCGGACTGCCTGCATTTTCTTCCGTCGCAGCGCTGTTTATAATTGCTCCATTTTTTATTTCTTGTAGAAGCCAGGAAGCGATTTGTGGGTTCCAATGCTTATTCTCGGCATACTCCAGAATGATTCCATTATGCCATCCGATTGATAAACCAGTGGAGCCACTACCAGTTGATATTGCCTCTTGCGCTAAGATATATTCGTATAAGCCTAGCCCTTGACCACCGTGTTCTTTTGGTAAGGTCAGCGTATGGTATTGGATATTTCGCAGATCCTCAAAATCTGCAAAAGGGAAGGAGCCGAGTTTATCCAAGTGGGGCTCTCTATGCTGAAAGAGAGGGATTAATGGAGACAAAAGCTCCATTAATTCCTCTTGTTCTTTGGTTTTTACAAACATATTCATACATGCACCGTCCTTGCTTATTGAAAAATATCATCGATGAAAGCTACTTCAGATTCTGTTAATGTAACTTCTGTCGTTTTTAAATTATCGAGTACTTGTTGTGGCTTCTTCGCTCCAGGAATAACCGCATCAATCGTATCACGTGTTAAATACCATGCTAGTACAATATTAGCGACACCAACTGATTTTTCAGCAGCTAATTCCTTTAATTGATCAACCTTTTGCAGATTTTGTATGAAGTTCTCTCCTTGGAATAGTGGGTTTTTAGCTCTCCCATCGGTAAATGTGCTATCCTTTGTAAATTTTCCGGTTAGCAGACCTGAAGCTAAAGGGAAGTAGGGAATAAAGGATATTTGGTGCTCTTTTACGTAAGGAAGTAAATCAGCCTCGGCCTCACGTTTAAATAAGTTATAGCCTGATTGAAGCACATCGATATAGCCATCCTTGTTTCCTTCCTTCAGCTGGTCTAAAGAGAAGTTAGAAACACCTATCGCACGAATTTTTCCTTCTTCTTTTAATCGTTGCAGAGCCCCTACAGCTTCATCCTTTGGAGTGGCTTCATCTGGAAAATGAATATAAAACAAGTCTATATAGTCCGTTTGGAGCCTTCTAAGACTATCCTCCACTGTTTTCCTTAAGAAAGCAGGAGAATTATCAACTTCTATTTTGCCGTCTACTAGCTTATGGGCACCTTTTGTTGCTAAAATAATGTCCCCACGATTACCTGATTCCTTTAAAACCTCACCTATTAACTGTTCCGATGTTTCGGGTCCATAGATGTACGCAGTATCTAAAAAGTTTATACCATGTTCAATAGCTGTTCGAACGATATTCTTCCCATTTTCGTTATCGAGATTTGGAAAAAGGTTGTGTCCACCAACTGCATTTGTACCAAGACCTATCGGATTGACATACAAACCGCTTTTACCTAGTTCTATCTGTTTAGACATAGATATAAACAACTCCTTTTAGATTTATATAAACATCTTACCAATATTTCTATAAAGCTACTAATAATGTGATGTGATTGGTTGGAAGAAAGCTTGGTAATCGTGTCTTATGGTGTATTGGGGAAGGGGGATAGGAGAAGTAGACAGTGGGGGACAAAGTGAGTAGTTTATTTTTTCCGTGAAAATGGTAATACTTGCGGTTCTTAGCTATTTACTTGCGAATTGGGAGAGCATAGTTGCGCAGAGGTTTGATTTAGTGGCGGTTATGCATAGCTTAGTTGCACTTTCGCTTCATTTAGTTGCGTTTGTCAATGATTTAGTTGTCCATATCGTTAGATCGTATTCATAGCTAAAAGCTGTGACGAAGTTCAGTTAGGCCGCCACAGCTTTTATGGATTATGAATCAATAATGGTATGATTGCCTATCCTATCCTTTCATATCAAAGAATCCAGGTACATCTTTTGTAAATTTCTTTTTAATAATATGAATGATTCGTGCCTTTAGCTCCTGCTCTAAATCCTCTCTATGCTCGTAACTCGTTTGAAGCAGTACGCTTTTTAGCTTTGGTTCCAGCTGACTGATCACTTTTAGGATATCCTTGTCATCCATTCGCTTTTCCTCCTTTCTTCTTAGGCGTCGCTTGGCTGATGGATTCGGATAAATCATGGACAGAGCTTCGGAGCGATTCTAATTTGTTTTCAAAGCGATGTAACAGGTAAATCGTAATCACAATAGGAAAACCAAAATTACCGATTAGCTGGACAATATTGCTAGCATCAATCATATAAAAGCTCCTTTCGAATGATTTCTAGAATTTTCTTCCGCGACTTAGAGACGGCCTGTTGAGAAATCTGAAGCTCTGTTGCAATTTCTTTATCAGTTAACTGTTTTATATAAACAAGGGATAATATATCTTTCTGTCTCTGGGAGAGATTTTGAATGCAGAGGAACAATTTTTCAGAGGTTATTACTTCACTTATATCGTCGGTCTCATTGATTAAATCGGCATAGGGTATTTGAAAGTTTTCAGAATATAGGTCAAAGGTCAAGTCATTTTTTCTTCTGTAATCTCGTTCTTTTTTATCTAGCCTCTTGCTTTCGTAATGAAGCATCTTTATTACGTAAGAAAGGATGCGGATATTTTGATAGAACTTTTTAAACTCTTTGTCCAATTTCTCTTTTAAGTCGTCAGAGTGGCTATCCAAATAATCATCATAGAGCTTTTGGTTATCTGGATAACTTAAAAATTCATCAATTATTCTTTGCTTATCACTACTCATTTTGATCACTCCTTTCACCATATGCTGTCAATAAATTGTGTCCGGTGAACATGCTATGTGATAGCTTGAATAAAAGTAGGTTTATTATATAAAGGACAAAAAGTTATTAAATTTACAACTTACCCAGAAATTTCAAATAAAAGTAAAATACCAAGAGTTATTAACCAAATATTACTAAATATATACATAAAAAGAAAACACATTAAGTTGTGAAATTGAATGTCGAATTTGAAGATATCAGTAGGTTTTGAGGAAAACTTTCCTGCATGCAGTGAACTAATTTTACAAATGGTCGATAAAACCGTGTTTTCGTTCTATTTCATAATTCTTTTGGTTCAGAAGGGAGAATTAAAATTGAAGGAAATATGTTATATTCATAGAAGATTCTATAAATAAATATTACTTTCATAGGAGGCGGCTTTCATGAGTAGCATAGGACTTATCATCAGGCAGGAGCGGATTAACCAAAATATAAAACAAACAACATTAGCTGAAGGAATATGCTCAACGTCTTATTTAAGTAAAATTGAAAATAATTTTACAGTTCCAAGTGAGGAAGTAGTCAAGCCATTGCTAAAAAAACTACAAATCAAGCTTGAAACCATCTCTGCAGAGGATGAGTATAAGTTAATTGAAAGCCTATATAGTCATTACAGGGATGCCATCATTAAACGCGACCGCTCGAACATTAAAGAAACGCTCGAACAATATTCTATTAGAAAAATAAACTTTTCCAATCTAAAAAACTTTTACAGCTATAATTTATACATGTTTCGGTTAATTCTAATTTTGGATGAAGAGGTCGTCACCTTACAGCCCTATTATAAGGTGCTCGTAAAGATGGAAGAGGAATTCGATGATAAACAAAAATTTATCATGTATTTGAACCTTGGGATTTATCATCATATTAACGGTGAATACGAGCAATCCCTTCAAAAGCTAGAAAAGGCTTTGAGTATCATGAACCATTCTTATTATGAGGAATGGGAGCTTGCAGACTTTTACAATGTATTAAGTCTTGCCTATTTTAAACAGCAGGAATATTTTAACGCCATACATTATGCGACGAAATCTCAGAATTTTTATAAAGATCACTTATTGTTTGAGCGGGCAATCGACAGCTATATTGTGATGGGTGTCTCCTATAAGAATATGAAAAATTACAGAGAATCGGAAAAATATTATAACCTTGCTAAAAAATTGGCTGCTGACTATAAGCTTCCCCAATATAATGGGATGATTTATCAAAATTTAGGAGCTCTATATTCCATTCAACGTGATCCGATAAAGGCCATAGAATTTTTTAAAGAAAGCCTTGAATACAAGGAAAACAATCCTAACTCAATTGGCTATCTCATAACCATTTTTTCCATTATCAAAGAATACTCCAAACAAGGGAATTCAGAAATGGTCCTTCATTGGTGTGAGACAGGCTTAGAAAGTATTCGTAGTATACATAATGATGGGCCACATGAAACCATGAAATACACCTATCATTTTCATATATATAAGGAATTGCATCTTCAGTCTGAGCAACTAGAACAATGGTTAAAAAAAGGTATTTCTTATTTTGAATCTGTCCACGACGATAGGCATATACAAAAATACTCCATTCTCTTGGCAAATTTTTATTTTAATAAAAATAAGTTCAAGGCTGCAAACTTGTGTTATCAAAAAGCAAATGAGATTTTATTTAAACAAAAATCAATTATGAAATGGGAGGATTTATAAATGAAAAAAACATTCTTTCTGACAACTTCGGCTGTTTTTTTAACATTTAGCTTTGGCTCTTCCTCTATGCTATCTTTTGAAGATGAGGTTCCAAGACCAACCTCTCTTGATTTAGTGGGCTTTGAAGACGAGGTACCGAGACCGACTTCTTTTGATCTAATAAGCTTTGAGGATGAGGTTCCAAGACCAACAGCTTACGATCTAGTAGGCTTTGAGGACGAAGTGCCAAGACCGACTTCTTTTGATTTAGTAGTCTTTGAGGACGAGGTACCAAGACCGACTTCTTTTGATTTAGTAGTCTTTGAGGACGAGGTACCAAGACCAACTTCTTTTGATTTAGTAGTCTTTGAGGACGAGGTACCAAGACCGACCGCTTACGATTTAGTAGTCTTTGAAGACGAGGTACCAAGACCAACCTTTTTTGATAAGGTAGCCTTTGAAGACGAGGTGCCAAGACCAACCTCTATTGAAAAACCTTTCGCTTAAGTAATGTTCGTCGTGGATCATTCAAAATAATATTATACAACCCCGTCCAGAAATGGATGGGATTTCTTATTTTATAGAGCTTATTCCATTAGTTATATATAAATGACAATTTTTAAAGTATTTTGACATCGTTTGATTTATACTAGAAGTAATTGTTTTGTAGCAAGGGGGACATGGGATGATAGAGAAATATAATGCAGAGGAGTTATCTAGGTTTATTGCCAAGATGAATAGTTCTTCCACCTCTCACATTGGCTTTTGTGGAGAGAATGAGGAGGAGATTCTTTCTAGTTTACAAGAGGATTTTTCCGGTAACAGTATAGCTGTCAGAAAGAAGAGCGACCGAATTATTGGCTTTCTTGGATTCGATGAATACGATGGAATAGCCGAAGTATGGGGACCTTTTGTAGATGAAGCATACATCTATCAAGAGATTGCGAGAGACATGTGGGAGGAGCTAAGAAAACCGGAAATCCATACATACCAATTTTTCATTAATATAGAGAACCGTGCTGCCATTGAATTTGCTCAAAAGATTGGTGCTTCTTGGAAAGGAGACAGCCTCATATTAGAGACAAAGATACATACTTTTCTACAATCGTATTCAAATGGCATCGAGGAGTATCAAGAACAAGTAAAGCAAGCTTTTGTTGATCTCCACGATACCGAATTCCCAAGGACTTACTATTCTGCAAAGATGATTCTGGAAAGACTAGATGACCCGCAACATAAGTTATTTATATTAACCGATGGGCAAAAGCTGATGGGTTATGTTTATGTCGAGTCGGATTCGTTACATGGAGAAGGACACGTCGAGTATATAGCGGTTCATCCGGATTACCGAAAAAAGGGGATTGGTAGACAGCTTCTCGAGCATGCACTCTATTTTCTTTATCAATCGGGCCAGCATACTGTGAGGTTATCTGTCGGTGCGGAGGAATCTGCTGCTATTCATTTGTATAAATCGGTTGGATTGCAAGTGGTTCATCAAGTTTCCGCTTTCATCCGAAAGGAAGATCTTGAGCTTAATAAGGCACTCTCTTTACGAGCAGAAGGAGATTTAGCAGGCTCGAACAAGCTGCTTGTACAATTGGCTGCTAAGGAGCCTACCAATGCCTCTATACATTATCAATGTGCCTGGAGCTTTGACGTGCTTGGGGAAGAGGCAAGCGCTGTCCCTTATTATGAACGGGCAATAGAGCTTGGATTACCGAGGAATGAGCTAGAGGGGGCACTGGTTGGCCTTGGAAGCACTTATCGAACTTTAGGTAGATACGAGGAATCACAGCAGGTGCTTCAACGAGGCATTCATGAGTTTCCAAACAATAAAGTCATCCCTATCTTTTTGGCGATGACCTACTATAATTTAGAAAAAGCAGACATGGCGATGGAAATTCTATTAAAGACGATAGCCACAACCTCTAACGACGAGGAAATACATAAGTATCACAAAGCCATCCATTTTTATGCCGATAAGCTTGATAATGTTTGGGATTAGTAGAGCTTGATTTAGAAGAGGAGAAGAACATGATTGAATTACGGAAAATAACAGGGGATAACATAGACGAAGTAATAGCACTTGAAGTGGATGAAAACCAGGAAGACTTTATAACAACGACTAATCTCAAAAGCTTTGCAGATGCTCATATGTTAAACGGAGACGATATACCAGCGACTCCTTATGGGGTTTATGCTGATGAAGTGGCGATTGGATTTTTGATGTATATCTATGACACTTTGGATCATGAATCATTTGAAAAGGAAGCTTTTTATGGGAAGAAGAGCTATTTTATTTGGCATATGATGATAGATAAGCGTTTTCAGGGGAAAGGATATGGCAAACTTGCTTTTGAAAAAATGCTGATAGAAATAGAAGCTAAGCCGAATGGGGAAGCGGACTATGTCACCCTCTTTTATCACACAAGTAATGTCATAGCTAAAGCATTATACGAGTCATTTGGTTTTATAGATACTGGTATCATACAAGATCATTCGATGTTGGCTATTAAAAGTCTAGATAGAAAATTATAAATTTAAAAGGTAAAAGGCAGTAGTTTTCTTTCGGGAAATCATACTGCCGTTTTCTATGGAAGATAGAATAGTGATTATAGATAAGGGGGAGCGAGGTTGAATATACATATACCAATGCTTCAAGGGAAAAGCAACTATAAAAAAATTGAAACGGGCTATTCGAACGATGAAAAATGGATAGTCGATGATACTTATCTCGTTCGGATAACGCCAAACAGCTTAGAAACAATTAAACAGCAGGCTAATCTCATCAATGAAGTGCATGAGATGGATCCTCGTATTCCCTTTGTCTATGAGGTAGGAGAAGTAGCAGGGAATAATTATATGATTCTTGACTATCTATCTGGTGAAAACGCGGAAGTGGCTTTACCCAAATTGGCGGCTGCAGATCAATATCGAATTGGTGGCCAGGTCGGTGAGACATTAAAAAATATGCATAGTATAGCTGCTCCTTCCGATTATCCTGCTTGGGATAAAAGATGGACAGAAAGATACCATAGACTCAAACTCAGCTTTGAATCCATAGTAAGCGATAACCCTAGCTATCAAAGCGTCCTGCCTTTTATTGATGAAAATATTTCGTTACTCGCCAATCGTCCAAGTGCTATACAGCATTATGATTTTCATCCAGGTAATGTGCTGATTAATGGTATGGAATTTTCCGGATTAATCGATCTTCAAAAAATAACCTATGGGGATCCGATCAACGAATTTTATAAGCTAGAATATTTTACGGTACAGCAAAGTCGAGATTTCGCTTGCGGAATAGTAGACGGCTATCATCATTATCAGCCTATCCCAATAGAATTTTGGGAACTACACCGACTATATGCAGCCATCCATATCGTTTCTGCTGAAGTTTGGGGTCATATTGGAGCATTGGAGCAGAAGGACAAGTTCCAACAGTATACCAAATTTACATTGGAGCAGTTTGAGCATTTCCAACGGCTCATTCCTAAATGGTATACAAAAACCAGATGAATTGGACCTAGTATTTCCCAAAATATCTGTTTACAATTAGCACTAGATACTAAATTGAGAATCATAGGGGAATAAAACATGTATACATTCACAAAAAATTTAGCAAAGCTTATTATTCGTTCGATTGGAAACGTAGAAGTAAAGAATGAGCATCTCTTACCGAAGGAGCAAGGATATTTGGTCACCTGCCCACATACTGGATGGCTAGAGATTGTCATATTGGGGATTGTGCTACCACGACCGGTACACTTCATGGCAAAGAAGGAGCTTTTTAAAAACAAGCTCATCGGCTATTTCTTACACAAAATTAATGCCTTCCCTGTAGATCGGTCAAATCCTTCTCCAAGCAGTATTAAGATACCAGTAAAGCTTTTAAAGAATGGAGAGGTAGTTGGAATATTTCCAAATGGCACTAGGGCTTCAGAGGGTACACCGTTGAAAAGAGGTGCAGTGACTATTGCGAATCTTGCAAGGCAGCCGATCGTTCCTGCCTATTACGAGGGACCAAAAACATTAAAAGAATTTTGGAAAGTAAAGAAAGCAACCATCATTTTTGGTGAGCCAATGTACATAAAGGTAGAAAAGAAGGAGCAGCTGACAGAATATACAGAGAGGTTAAACGAGATAACAAGTAGCCTAGGCAGAAGTCTTGTGAAAAACTAGGTCTAGAGACGTAGTGTAAATCACGCTAGCGGTCGATTTAATTATTCCTTTATTTACATATAATGGACTTAAGAATAGAAAGGGGAGGATGAGGATGAATATGAGAAAGGTCATCATCCTGGCAGTAGGAATTTTGGTACTTGGCGCAGGGCTAAATATATTTTTTAGCATAAGAGATAGTGTGGTGGATGCTGAAGATGAAATAACCCTAACGGACAATTTTGAGAATATCGAAATATTGGTGGAGAATGCATCGGTCAATATATACCCAACCTCAGATTCTACTACAACTGTAAAATTTGAAGGGAAAATGAGGAGTAAATCAAGGTATAAGTTCACCGCTGATGTTCGGAAAGATACACTTCAAGTGGAGCTGACGGATAGAAAATGGTTCAATATCGGAATTAATTTTACTCCTTTTAGCAATAAGCTAGATGTATATGTACCTGAGAAGACTTATAAAAAAATACTGGCGGAAAGTGAAAATGGAGCATTGAGTGTAGAAGACATAGAGGCGGAGGAAATTCATTTTCAAACAAACAATGGGCGGATTTATTTCAAAGAAGTAGAAAGTAAAGTTTATGCAAATACACATAATGGCCGTATTCATTTGGAACATGTTGATGGAGACATTGAGGCTATGACGAATAATGGTCGTATCGAGCTCCATACAAAAATCCTCAATCATGATATCAATCTAAAAACCGATAATGGAAGAATATTGATTGAAACCGAAGAAGAGCCTACAAACGCAACAATTGAAGCAGATACGGACAATGGAAAAATAAGAGTGTATGGACATTCCAATAAGCACACTGTTTTTGGAAAAGGGAAGAGTAAGGTAACAATCGAAACCGATAATGGAAGTATTACGGTAAAATAAGGTATAGACAAAGTGAATGAAGAGCACATATGATTCTATTTGATGATTAGAATCACATGTGCTTTACTTTGAGTTTAAAAACATGGTGATGGTAGATATGTTATTATAGGTTTATATCATATTTTAAACGTGAACGGACTTCATTCACGTTTAAAACATTGGATACATCGTTTATAGGCGTTTAGAAAAGAGGTGCGTTGTGCCACAATATAAAATTTTTGTTAAAGAAGGTCCTTTGAAGAAAGAATTGTATGTATCAAATTCATCTAATGAACGGATTTGGCATTTAAAAAGTCACGATTCTATACTTAAAAAGGCTATAAATTTTAATCTTCGTGTTAAATTACCTTCTGTCTATTTTATTCACAATGATGACAAAGTTCTTTACCAATATATGAAAAACTCTAAACGTGAGCGTGTAATTATTAGAAATGATGAGAACTCAAAATTTAATATTGATTATTCAAAACATTTAGGAGACAAATATTTCAAATGGTCCAAGGGCGAATTTGAACTATATTCATCTTATCAAACAACTGTTCATATTAAAAAACATCAAAAAATAATTGGCTCTATCGAATTCAGTCAAACTAATTCGAATTTGAAAGGGACAGAGGATGTTATTGAAATTCGACTAGTTGAGGACATTGGGAAAGAACTTCCTATTATTATTCTTTTATATGTGAATGAATTTTATCAAGAACGAATTGGTGGACGACTTTACTGATTAAAATAATATAGAATATATTTAAATATCATTAGATAATGGGATTTAAAATACATACTTAAAAGAGCCTGGGACAAAACAATAGAACAGCACTTCAGACTTTATATTTGATGAAATCGTAAGTGCCTCTTTATTTTAAGTCGTGAGGTTCTTCACTGCGCCGGGTGCTTTCCGCGGGCACGGCTCGAGCCTGTAGTCTCTCCCTCGTGCGTTACCGCAGGAGTCACCGGCGCTGTTCCGAACCATTGGTGCTACCTTCAAAAAATAAATCTTGATAAGAATCTTGTAAAAAGAACGTGTAACAATTCATAAATAATTGTTTTGTACCATTCTTTTTCATTTAAAAATTCGGTTCTGTCCCAGCCTCTTTTTATGTAATTTTGTTATAACTAATATCAGTAATAACAAATGTCACTAAGCACAGTGTTCTTTAGAGCATTATAACCAATGTTTATAACCACTATTAAAAACAACATTTAAATTTAACAGAGCCAAAAACATAATAAAAAGCCCTTGCAAGAATATCCCCAAGTATTTAAGAAAAATGTATCAGCAGATCCTTCAACTCATCTATCACAAAATCATACTCTGGTGCCTCGCTGAATCCATACCTTGCATAAACAAAAGGTATTCCTGCATATCTAGCTGCCTTTAAATCACCTTCTGTATCTCCTACATATATAGGGTTCTTCAATTTATTCCTTTTAATTATCAGATTAATATTTTCTCCTTTAGATAGACCTGTTCTGCCCGGATTTTCAAAATCTAAGAAGTATTTGTCCAAGTGATGATAGTGATAAAATGATTCTATGTATCCCTCTTGGCAGTTACTAACGATAAATAGCTTGTATTTCTTTGAAAGCTCTTTTAACACATCTTCTAGATTGTCATAAAGCTGACCGCCTTGTTGTTTAAGGTAAAATTGCTCCTCGTTATTCCAATCCTCAAGCAATTTATCTCTCAAATCATCATCCAAAGAAGGAAACAGCTTTTTACTTATGTCAGGTAATTGTAGTCCCATGGTTCCTTCCAAATCTGTGCGAGTTAATTTTCTCTTCAGTTCAGGAAACTTATTAATACTCTTATTCCAAGCAAATAATACGGTGTCGATGGAATCCCATAAGGTGCCGTCTAAATCGAAGATAATACTATCGACTTCTATGTTCATTATCCTCTTTCCTCCTTTGTGAAATGAGTTTGTATGTAAGTCTTTATTATATCAGAACAACTTTAGTGTCTGATAACAATAAAGCATAGTATGAATTAATGTAGATTGAAAATTTTTGCTCTTAGAATCCCAATGAATAATATGGATAAATATGTTAATATGATAATCAAGATATGAAATAATTTATACGTAGAAGTGAATGGGTAGATATAGAGGGGGAAAGCAATTGAAGAAGCATTTAGTACTTATATTAATATTTACCCTATTACTGTTAGTTGGTTGTAGTGATAAGGAGCAAGTGAAAACAGATTCACCAATGAATACTGCTTTCTTTATGAAGTATCAAATTGATAGTCGAAATTACGAGGCATTTCAGAAGCTATTCTATGATGGTACAGAGGATACAATTTCAAAAGATGAGTTTGATCAATTCAAAGAAATCTCGACAGCTGGAGCAAATTTTAAAGACTTCGAACTAATCACCATGGACAACGGAGAAATGTTGCTGGTTGAATTTGCACCTCTTCTAGAAGATCAATCAGAAGACAAAATCGTAAACGTTAAACTTGTCCCGGAAGAAATGAGAGCTTTGTTTTCTAACTGAATCTTCCGTTAGAAAACGTGATGAATAACTTTATTTAGCTTTAAAATCGGTGTCCAGTAAATCACACTTATAAGCGATGAGGTATTGTTATGAAAGTGAGATTGTTTTTACTATTTATTGTCGTATTATTTACTGCCGCTTGTAGTCAAGAAGCTCATAATGAACAGCACGAAGTATATTTATCAAACAAAGAATGGAATATTAAAGAGTCAACCGAAGTTGAAACTTATATATTAGATATGCCTGATGAAGTGCTTAGTAATTATGAAGCGAGTGGGATAACATTTTTGAGCGAGTATTTAGGTGAGGAAGTTACAGAGTATTCATACGAGTTAAAAGAAAAGGATATCGAAGGAAAACATTTGAAAGCATTCATATTAGAATTAGAAGGTAAAATTATTGGAAGTTATGGAGTTCTTCCAAGCTGGGACCCAGGTCTTTTTAATTTGGATGATAAAGAACGTCTTATCAATGAACAAATAATTAAGCAATAAGAACCTACACTGGTTAGAATAAAGATCATCTTCAACTAATATAGGCTTTAGTTGAAGATGAGAAGAATAGCAAATTAAACAGAAAACGCTCAATTTAAACTATTGAGCGTTTTTGCTTACCGTGTACATTGTTACCCTAAGCTTTCGAATAACTTGTATTCCTTATCGCTAAGGTTATAGCGATTGACAAAAAAACTATACCAGCCCCATAGCCGACAACAGTAGAAATCGAAAACACATTTTGGAGGGACATTCCTCCCATGATTGATGCAACAAATAAGAACAGAAACAAAATCACAAAATTCTTCTTCATCACTACTCACCCCTTTTGTTATTATTATACTATTAAGAATACTTTAAGCAAATCGAAGGGGGGGAGGTTTGTTGGGAACGAAAAAGGACTTTGAGGAGAAAATCATAGGTGCATTTGGGGACGAAGGTGCCAAATGGTTAGAAGGACTAAATGAGACGGTGAACTACTATATACATAAATGGAAGCTGGTATCCGAAGGGCCGGTAGAAAACCTCTCCTATAATTATGTATTACGTGTTAGGGACCAGGGAAACAGGCCACTCATTCTGAAGCTTGGGGTGCCTAACTTTGATTTTGCGAATGAATGCAGGACGTTACAATTTTATGATGGGACCAGCTGTGTCCAGGTAATAAAGGAAGATGCATTGAATGGTGCGTTTCTACTGGAGAGGATAGAACCAGGGAACATGCTTCTCGATTTAGAGGAGGAGGTGGCTGTAAAAGAGTTTGCAAAGGTATGGAAAAAAATAAGAAGGCCAATGCAATCCAATCAGGATTTTCCGCTTATCCAGGATTGGTTTCATGCATTAGACCGTTACTTACTAACATATCCTGAGAATAACGGACCGCTTCCAAATGAGCAGGTAGAGCAGGCAAAAATGCTAGCTCATGACATCCTTTATCACACAGGTGATTTACACCTTCTGCACGGAGACCTACATCACCAAAACATCCTTTATTCTGATAAGTATGGTTGGACAGTCATTGATCCAAAGGGCGTTATCGGTGACAGCTATTTTGATTTGATATCCTTTCTGGTCAATGAGCTGCTTCATCAATCCTCTCCAAGAGAAGTACTGAAAAGAAGAGTCGATATTTTAGTGGAGGAGCTGAACCTTGATAGAGAAAGACTGCTACTTACCGGCTTTGTAATGAGTACCCTGTATGCTTGCTGGGGGTTAGATGATAAATCCGATTGGCATCAAGCTAATCAATGTACGAAATGGTTTCAACAATTTCTTCATGAAAATGAGTAAATTCCCCTAGGACGAATTCTGTTTGAAGAAGCATATTATAGGGAACAGTTATGTACATTGTACTAAGGGGTGATAGTATGAGTGTACAGCTGCAATACAACGGTTATGTTTTACTTTATAGCTACTTACAAAGATTATATGTAAGCGAAAAAGTTAACACCATGCTTGGGAACGGAGAAATAAAGGATGAAAAACTGGAATCCTTAAAGCTTCTGCTAAACGACCTGGGAGAAATAGGTACTTATTTTCAAGTAAATAAATCTTTGTCCGAGGAATATAAAGATTACCTTATCGGATTAACGGACAAGATACGTGGTTTTACAGATGATTATAAAAAACAAATTACTGACGCTAAGACAGCTAGGGACTATATCCCTTTGGTTGCCTCTACTTTATATGCAGAGGATCATGTGAACAATGGAATTGTCAATATGGGAAGGCTCTTTAACCCTGAGATAGCAGATCGATATATGCAAAAGATCCCGTACTTTAGACAACGGATAGGCTGGATTAACTCTATTGTATATAAGGTAGGGGAAGGGAAGTCTTTAACGGACGAAGAAACGGATCAACTAAAGAACGTTTTTTCTACTGTTTATCAGGTAAGGGATGGAATCGATAAAGATTTTGCTACTATCAAAGCATATATGTCCACTTAATTATCCTCTTAATCAGGGGATTTTTTTTATACAAATAAAAAACGTTCCCAAATACATATTTGGGAACTATAATAGATAGTATGAAAATTACCTCATAGGAGGGTGAAAATGACATCTAAGACACCGCGTATTTTAAAGGATTTCTTGGTCTATTTAACGACGATCAAAGGGAAATCCTTGCGCACAAGGAAGGAATATGAATACGATTTGCTATTATTTTTCCGTTTTCTAAAAGGAATAGAAGAGGATATAGAAGTTTCAAATAAGATGGATATAAGTGAGATAGATATTGAATGGATAAGAAAGGTGACCCTAGAGGATATTTATCTATTTTTAGAGTTCTGTGAGGTACAAAGAAAAAATAGCGCGGCATCCAGAGCAAGAAAAGCAGCGACATTAAAGTCGTTCTTTAAATATTTAAAGGGAAAGAGAAGGCTACTGGATTACAATCCCGCTGAAGAATTAGAGTCACCAAAAATCGGAAAGAGAAAGCCAGTCTATTTAGATTTGAAGGAAGCGGAAGTATTCCTGACAGGCATCAAGCAAAACAGTCATTATCATCGCAATTATTGCATGGTCATGCTGTTTCTGAATCTAGGCTTACGTGTAACCGAGTTATGCAGCCTAAATATGGATTCAATTCAAGACAACGTTCTCCATGTTACCGGTAAAGGAGACAAGGAGCGAACAGTATTCTTAAACCAAGCATGTAAGGAAGCCCTACAAGCGTACATAGAAAAGGAAAGAAAGCCAGGTAACGGTGAGCAGGATGCACTTTTCTTATCACAGAAGGGAACAAGACTTACCCGACAAGCAGTGGCAAGAATTATTAAGAAAATCAATGAAGAATCTGGGTTAGGGAAGCAAAAAATTACTCCCCATAAGCTAAGACATACGAGCGCAACGCTTATGTACCGTAGTGGAGCGGATATCCGTAGCCTTCAGCATATTCTTGGCCATACAAGTGTATCTACCACTCAGATTTACACCCATGTAGAGAATAAAGAGATCCAACAAGTCATTGATAATAATCCATTCAATAAATTGATTACACATAATAATATTATGTAAACTTAAATTGTGCTTGTTTTCTGACGAATGCCCCGATACACTATTCAAAAGGGGGAAATAGTATGTTTACATATCCATTAGATGACAAGACCTATTTAAAGCTGTTAGATCCGAGAGATGCCGAAGAACTTTATCAGCTAACGATTAATTCGAAGGAAACTCTTCGTGAATGGCTACCGTTTATAGACTATACAAAGACGGTTGAGGACACAGAAAACTTTATTAAATCAACCATGCAGCAGTTTGCCAATAACAATGGCATTCAGTGTGCGATTTGGTATGATGGGAAAATTGCCGGAGTAATCGGCTTCCATGCAATCAACTGGAGCAACAAATCCACTAGTATTGGCTACTGGCTAGGAAATGACTTTGTAGGGTTAGGTCTAATGACAAAGGCAGTAAAAGCGTTCGTGGATTACGCCTTAAAAGAGCTTAAACTAAACAGGGTCGAAATTAGAGCGGCTGTAGAGAATAAGAAAAGTCGTGCCATCCCTGAAAGACTAGGCTTCACAGAGGAAGGCCGTATCAGACAATCCGAATGGCTATATGATCACTACGTGGATCATGTCGTATATGGCATGCTGGCTGACGAATGGATGAAATAGTTTAAGAAAGTACTATAGTTATGTTCTGTTACTGAAAGTAAGTATGGGTGACTTGTCTTTAAAAGGATTAGTCACCTTTTATATAGAAGAAAGACAATCAGTTTGGGGAAGAGAACACGGAAACCTATATATTAGAGGCTTTTTAGGAGGCATTCTCGTTGCGACATATACTTTTTGTTTTCTTATCACTTAGTACAATTGTAGCTTTTTATTTGCTGTTAGATGTCTTTACTAAAACGGCCATTATTCATTTATTTATGTTCATTTTAATTGGCGTATTGGGTTTTCTAATTCAAAAAAAATTATATAATTTCTTTGTTCTAGAATTTATATTTATATACAAAGGAAAAGAAATTCAATTACCAAAAGCGTTAAAAGTGGTACGAGATACAGGTATGGAACTAGCTTTTATCTTAATTTTAGCTGCGTTTGGGATTAATCCAATTCTGGATATTATTGAAGCGAATAAGCCGTCATTTTCCATCAATTTCTTTTATATTGAACTAGCAATGACTTCTGTTAGTATTGCACTCTTGCCGACGATACTTTATTGTTATTATTACTTTTGGAGGCATCTATATGATAGTAAAAAAGGGGAGCTAAAATAATAGCTACTCTTTGTATGCTTAGAAATATGCTTTTTGGAACGCTTAAAAGATTAAATAAACATTAAAGGTGAATAAACAAATGACACTTGCTGAAGCAAAGGAAATAATTAAGAACGAGATGCTAACACGTTTCAATTGGTTTGATGAACATCCATTAAGAGAAAATGAAGTAGGAATCAAAGCTGATGGTAATGAATGGATTGTTTATGTAACTGATGAAAGAGCTAGTGTGGTTTCTGGTTCTATTAAGAAATTTATTAATGAAAGTGAAGCTTTAGACAAATTTATAAAAAGATTAAGAACAGAAAAAATATTATTTTAGTTTTTATAGCAACTACCTATGATACATATCTATCAGAATAGGAAAGGAGACATAATTTGCATGAGCTTTATTGTCTCCTCGTTTGTTTTTATTCAGATCAAGTTATAACAATTAGTTGTGGATACTTTCATACTTTAACCATTCATCAATCTCAGCTTTTAAAAAGAGTGTTTGATTATCTAGTCTGATGTAGGGGATAAATCGATACGTATCATAAGAGCTCATGCTTGCTTTCGTTAATGAATCCTCATTTATAATATTCTGTATTGATTTTTCGCTTATCTGTAGATATTCGGACAGTTGAGCTAGGGTCATAACATCAGATATTGTATGAGAGGTTGGTTGCGAGTGAATTTCTTCGCTTCCTTTATGTGAAAAAGTATCACGAATAATAAAACTAGAGACAATGATGGATACTCCCAGAATCAAAGCAACAAAGATATTAGTGAATTGTTTCATTTTTATCACCTCATGTATATTAAAAGATTTCTTCTTTCCTAACTTTGTATATTTTACAATTTGTCTGTTTCTCAAAATATAAGAAAAGGGTGTGTCTCCAGTAGCTGGAAGGAAGGAAGAAAATAAACCAAGCCTTGTAAAATCGGCACGAGCACAATCGAAATGGATTAAAAGTAAACTAAAAAAATCGAGAGGGATATGAAGTTGGAACGCAAGGGACACCAAAATTGAATGGATGGGCATACAAGTAATCAAACGAATCATTCTTCAAGGTCGCTGTACAATATGTCCAAAAATGAGCTGGGAAACTGTTCCTAGCTCATTTTTTATATCTTTTCTCTCCAATAAACGCTAATCCAAAAACTTTAATTTAATGACATCCTGCTTTTCATTGAATGTTATCGTGATTGTATATGTATCCTCTTTATAAGTTTCCAAATTAGCAGTACCGATTAAAAAGGAAAGGACATTATCGTCGAGTTTGGTAATCATATCAGCTGCATTACCAAGGAGGACTCCATCTCTACCTTGAAATTCAATGTCTATATTACTTAGATCTTTGGGCGATAATTGGACATCTTTAGATTCCATTTCAACCCAATTAACTTTTTTCTCCTCATACAATTCAGGATCGTAAATATAACTTACATTCCAAAATTCTCCTTCACCATAAAAGATAGCCTCGTCTTCCAAAACAGTTTGTTCGTTAGATGAACAGGCTGTTAGACTTATTAAAAGAACAATTCCTAACAACAATAGATTTCGCTTCATATTTAAATCACCCTTCAAAATAATAAATGGTACAAAAAACTATTCACGCAGCCATTCATACTCCAGGTCGGTTAAGTTCTCTTCATTTGCATATCCCTTACCAACCACAGTAAATCCATTCTTCTCATAAAATCGTTGAGCGTTCGTATTAATCTCAAATGTACGTAGTGTCAGCCTACCACTTGATCGTTCCTTTGCTTTCTGAAGCAAGGCACGACCAATGCCATAACCCTGATATTCCACGTGGATGTATAGCTGGTTTATTTCTTTCGAATTAAAAGCAATCATTCCAACTACTTTATCCTCTATGAACGCAAGGTAGATCTCAAATTGTTTTGGTAATATATGATCTAAAAAATAGATATGGCTATCCAAGCTATGCTTTTCTTTTTGACCAATCGCCTTTTCCTTGCTGTCTCTCCACATGGACACTATTTGCTCCGCATATTGCGGCTCATAAGAAGTGATAACAAATGCTTGTTTACTCAATGAAAAGCCTCCTTAAGGATTATTCAATGTATATGGGAGGGGGAGGTCATCCTACCTTATAGCTATAATAATCCTGTGCGTGGACAACATAGAATCCAGTAGACTCATAGAGCTTTAATGCATGCTCATTTTTCGTTTCTACCTCTAGATGAACAGAGTATCCTTTCTCTGCATTTTCTTTTACAACGTGTCGTAAAACGCTTCCGCCAATTCCTTTTCCTCGGTGCTCCGGCAGGATAGAAAAACCTGAGATCCAAGCCTCTTGGTTTTCTCGCTTTACACGTAAATAGCCTATGGGGCCATCCTCCGTCACAACCATCAACTGATCAACGTTTTCTATATCTTTCACATCTTTTTCTAGCTCCTTGACATCCTCTTCAGGTAAACCAAAGCCTTCTACAAATAAGCGAACCCGAATTTCATAGTCATCATTAGTGGTCGGTCTCAGCTGAAAATTACTATCAACGGAAAGCTCCTTAGGCTGCCATATCATCTGAGATTCAGAAAAGGCATAAACTGCTCCTATGTTAGAGAGAAAACCTTTGCCCCCTATGGAACTAGCTGGAGAATTCAATAGTATTTTTTCATAGTTTTTTTCTTTAATACGCTTCATTGCCTCCTCAAACAAACGAGAGAACACTTTCTTTCTCCGATGGGTAGGACTCACCATCCCACATACCTCTACAGTTGATGCGTATGGATATAGACCTAAGAACCCCACAAGAACGTCATCTTCATAATGAAATAAATCAAGTCGTTCCTCTCTTGCTCTTAAAGAATCCCAGTTTAATTTCAATTGAATTCCGTCTGTTTCTTCACAAAGCAATTGTAATCTATGTATTGCTTCTAATTCTGTATTATTTAGCATGTTATCTCTTCCTTTTTTGAGTATGTATTCCTTTTTATTGTACTAATTTATAAATATGGAAGATATAGATTTTTCACAAAATTATACAGAAAGAGGAGGTAGGGGGAATTAAAGTTCACTAAGGTATAGAGCCATATAAAAAGGCAAAGCCGATTTACGACTTTGCCTTGTTCTTATTCTGGTCATTTTTCTATAAACTTCAAGGCCCCGGATGGACATGTTTTCACTACTCGTTTGTTGTCCTCTCGTCGTGATCCGTTTGGTAGAATCCATGGCTTTCTGTTCACGTTAAATGTGGAGGGTAAATATTTGATACAATTAGCAGCATGGGTACATTTGGTAGGATGGAAATAAATATCTACTTCGTCTCCAACGTATTTTTTAAAGCCTGCTTTCACTAATTCTTCTTCATAATTACCTTCCATTTTGACTCATCCCTTTACTATATCTCAATGATAATTGGCAATATCATTGGTTTTCGTTTGGTTCTTGAGTATAACAGCTTTTCTACAGATTTTTTCACATTTTGTTTGAGCACTCGCTGATTGAGATTATTTTGACTCGCTTTATTCACAGCGCCAGTAACTTCTTTATTTACCGCTTGTATCAATTCCTCCGAGTCTGCGCCATATGTCAGCCCCCGGGAAATGGTGTCTGGAGAATTCACAAGCTGGCCATTTGCTTTGCTGATGGTCATAATAATGACAATCATCCCGTCTGAAGCGAGCTGCTTACGGTCTCGTAAGATGATTTCACCAACATCCCCAATACCAAGCCCATCCACATACACATCTCCGGCATCGACAGAACGAGTCTGCAATACTTCATTTTCACCCAGGATATCTACTGCGTCTCCATTTTTCAGGAGAAAGATGTTTTGCTTCTTTACACCAAGCGCCTGTGCCATCTCTCTATGAATGTGGAGCATACGGTATTCTCCATGGATTGGAATAAAATACTTGGGCTTCATAAGTGCAAGCATCAGCTTTAAATCCTCTTGATAACCATGTCCGGATACATGCATACCCGTAATACTACCGGAACCGTAGATCACATTCGCACCTAGTTTAAACAGATTGTCTACGATACGTGAGATGCTTTTTTCGTTTCCTGGAATAGGACCGGCTGCAAAAATAACGGTATCACCCTGGTGGACCTCTATATCACGGAAGCTGGAGGTCGCCAGTCTTGATAATGCTGCCATTGGCTCTCCTTGTCCACCCGTACATAAAATAGTGACCTCCTCAGGAGGAAGGTTTTGCACTTCATGCCTCTCGATAAGCATACCCTCTGGCATTTTTAGATAGCCTCTATCTGTAGCGACGGTTACCACATTCACCATACTACGACCTAGTAAAGCAACCTTTCTATTTGTTTTAATAGAAGCGTTTATAACCTGTTGTACCCTGTCCACGTTTGAGGCAAACGTTGTGACAAATATCTTGCCAGTGGCTTTTCGGAATGCCTCTTCCAGATGGTCTGTAATTTTCGCTTCTGAAGGGGTAGACCCAGGTCGCTCAGCATTGGTACTCTCAGAAAGTAAAAGTAGTACGCCGCTGTCTCCTAATTGAGCCATTTTATGAATGTTTGGATATTCCATATCAACTGGTGTCCAATCGAATTTAAAATCTCCCGTATGGACAATTGTTCCATGCACCGTATGGAATGCGACACCTAAGCAATCGGGTATACTATGGTTCACCTTAAAGAAAGTAGTCCGAATTGTACCTAATCTCAGTACAGAATCTTCATCAATCATCAAAAGCTTGGTGTCCCGTAATAAGCCGTGCTCCTTCAGCTTAATTTCTATTAAGCCAAGGGTAAGGTTGGTAGCATAGACCGGAACATTTAACTGTTTCAGAAAATAAGGAATGGCACCAATATGGTCCTCATGCCCATGGGTGATAATCATGGCACGAATCTTCTCTTTATTTTCCTTCAAATAAGTGATATCTGGGATAATTAAATCAATCCCCGGTAATGACTCATCTGGAAACATGGCACCGCAATCGACAATGACAATATCATCATCTGATTGTATGACATACATATTTTTACCTATTTCGTTGACCCCACCAAGTGGGATAACGGAAACAGTAGATTTACTAAGACTCATCTTGATTTTCCTCCTTCGAATTCTATTTTCAGTATGACCTAGCTGATATTTTTTATAAGGGTAACATAGAAGATTGCTTAGATAAAATTTGAACAGATGGTAACGGAAGATAATGGCCTATCATAGTCTAGGAAAGTAACTAGACAAGGAAATGGAGGTACCATATGTTTTATCACGTAAAGGAATTGCAGTATCATGCAAAGCCAGAAAGGCCAGATCCGTTTTTTGCTAACAAGCTACAGGAGGTACTTGGGGGACAGTTCGGAGAAATCTCTGTGGCTTTACAATATTTGTTTCAAGGTTGGAATGTAAGAGGAGACGGGAAATACAAGGATTTACTAATGGATACAGGAACAGAAGAACTTTCGCATATTGAGATGTTGTGTACGATGATTGCAAGACTGCTTGATGGGGCTCCAGTGGAAGCTGTTGAAAAGGCTGCAAAGGATCCTGTAATGGCAGCAATATTAGGAGGGATGAACCCACAGCACGCGATTGTGTCTGGACTTGGTGCCATGCCTGCAGATAGTGTAGGGAATAGATGGAATGCAGGCTATATCGTTGCAAGTGGGAACCTGCTAGCTGATTTCCGTGCAAACTTAAACGCTGAATCACAAGGGAGATTACAGGTTTGTCGCTTATATGAAATGACAGATGACCGTGGCGTGAAAGATATGCTGTCCTGGCTGATTGCACGAGATACGATGCATCAAAACCAATGGATTGCAGCTATTAAAGAGCTAGAGGCTAAGGAGAATGTTGTTGTTCCAAGTACTTTCCCGAAAAGTTTGGAAAAGAGAGAGGTTTCCTATACACTGTTCAACTATTCTCAAGGAAACGAAAGTGCAGAGGGAAGATGGGCATCCGGACCAAGCATGGACGGAGAGGGAGTATTCAATTATGTTGAATATCCACTACCATTCGCTGGTAAGCCGAAGCTGAAGCCCGCTCCACCAGAGCTGCATAACACTCCTCCAAGTGTGTTGAAGGACGACGGTGGGATGCTACCTCCAAGCTATATGTAAGGACCAAGTCTTCTTGGTCTTTTTCTGCTTTTATTTACCTAGTGGAACCTGAGAATTCTCTTTGTCTTTTCTCTAGCTTTTGCACCCAGTCACCATTATTCCATATGTCAGGATCGTTCACAGTGATATTTTCACCACGCACTAAGAAGTCATAGCTGTCCTTACCGTCAGTGTACCAATCCGTGATGACTAGTTTCCCGTTTACGTTGCGTACAAGAAATTCAGTTGCTTCGCCTCTACTACCGAGCTGTTTTTTTACTTCCACAGGCACATGCAAATAGAGGAAGCTACCATCTTCATCTTCGTTAAATTCCACCTCCCATTTCACTTCTCGATTTTCTACTACGCTTTCGACTGGGTCATCTGTATAATCTTGAAACAGTTCCATTTGATATTGAATCTTCTTCTCCGTATACCTTTTAAGATTTTCGTTTTGAATGTAAGACGATAAATCGCTCCCTATGCCATTCCAGATAGCTTTGTAATAGTCAGTCAGTGCAGCCATACATAATGCATATGCCGTATCGGCATCCTCAAGCGATAAACTCTCTATGTTTTTAGCGAGGTATTTAGGGGAATCTTGTACCACTGTCTTCTCGTTAGAGCTCTTTAACTCGGCAACTGCTTTACTTTCTTTATTCTCCACCCAAACCTCTGACGTACTGGCTTCCTCTTTGTGTGTAGACTCCTCACATGCCACAAGAAGAAATAAGAACGGTAATAACAGATAAGATTGCTTCATGGTTTCTCCTCCAATTCACTAGTTTGTCTGGAAAAATTACTCTCGGTATAGAACTAGACGAATAAAGTCCTTTTTCCGTTACGATATTTTTGTATAATAAAGAAATAAATTAAAAATATTCCGAAGATATATAGGGGACTGGTAGAATGATTATTCGTCAAATGGAGGAGAAAGATTTACAAAGCGTCTTACGAATATATAAGGAAGGACTCCAGACCGGGGTAGCTACTTTTGAAACAGAAGTACCATCCATCGAAGTCTGGGATAATGGGCACCATCCTACATTGCGTTTTGTGGCCGAGGAGCAGGAGATGGTTATCGGTTGGGTTACGATCTCTCCAGTGTCTAGTAGGCAGGTTTATAAAGGAGTAGGAGAGGTAAGTGTTTATGTGAGCGGGGAAGCTAAGGGTAAAGGTGTTGCTACAATTCTCATGAAAAATTTAATCATGGAAAGTGAGAAAGCGGGGTATTGGACATTACAATCCTCTATCTCCACCCAAAATGAGGCAAGTATTTCTTTACATAAGAAAGTTGGTTTCCGTGTTGTAGGAGTAAGAGAGAAAATCGGAAAGCGAGACGGAAAGTGGCAGGATACTGTACTAATGGAAAGAAGGAGCAAGACGATTTACTAGTTTGAAGGAGGTTAAACAATGACATTAATCCCTTTCGGTCTACAAAAGGTGCCGGCTATTGGAATGGGAACCTGGCATATGGGAGACAACAGCAGTAAGAGAGCAGAAGAAATAAAAGCTCTTCGCTCTGGCATCGAGCATGGGTTAACACTTATTGATACAGCTGAGATGTATGGCGAGGGGCTTGCGGAGCTTCTTGTAGGAGAAGCGATAAAATCTTATACACGAGAGGAGTTGGCAATTGTCACCAAGGTGTATCCGTGGAATGCAGGGCATCAAAATGTTCGCACTAGTCTAGAAAACAGTCTGAAGAGACTTCAAACCGATTATGTCGATATGTACCTACTCCACTGGCGAGGAGAGATACCGCTTAAGAAGACGGTAGATGCCTTCGAGCAGCTAAAGGAGGAAGGGAAGATCAAAGCATGGGGTGTTTCGAATTTTGATGTTTCTGATATGGAAGAATTGACGGCTTTTACAGACAACTGTGCTACGAACCAGGTGCTTTATAATTTGGGCAGCCGTGGAACGGAATATGACCTTCAGCCATGGATGAACGAGAAGCAAATGCCGATGATGGCATACACACCACTAGGACAGGGAGATACACTTCATGCAGGCTTCCGACATAATAAAGTCTTACAGGACATAGCGAATCATCACCAATGCAGCATCTTTCAGCTATTGCTTGCATGGACGATACGTAGTGGAAAAGTAATTGCAATCCCTCAATCCAGTAATGCAGAGCATGTAGTGGCCAATGCTGAGGCTCTAAGGATCTCACTTTCCCAAGAAGACATAGAGAGGATGGATCAAGCATATCCATCTCCGAGTCATAAGGTGCCTCTTGAAGAGCTATAAATAATAAAAAAGAGTTCGAAAGAGTTGATGAAAAATAAATTCCTACCCACGGTGCGATACTCCAATAAATCCTAACGGAGAGTGAATATGATTACTAAAAAGCATCTACAAGGAGCATCTATCTTAGCGTTTATCTTGTTAACTTTCACACCCTTTCTATACGTTCAAGAAAAGAAGCAGAAGTGTTTAGAGAAGGTATGGACTCGTCTGGAAGAAAAGGGCTACAGTGAATCTGACATTAGGTTGATTGAAAGTAAATATCACTTTGCAGGACTTCCAAAGTATTGGGAAACTGTTATTTTTAACAATGAACCTAACATCAAATACGTTTATTATTGTCATCGAGAGGGTCAAATGGAGTATCATTCACTAGATGGAAAAGAAGTGCCTATCGACCAATTAAAGAATTATGACGTCATTCCATTATCTGAGCTATACAAATAAACGAGTGTTGCTTAGATATTAATGGAGCGAACCTTTTCATAAAAAAAAGAGGCTTTGCTAAATTTTCTAAGTTATGAAACATAGAGTACAATCAGTTCGTATATGTTAGTAAGGAAGGGGTGTTTAAAATGAATCGATATTCGGTATCGGAATTTTTACGTAAAACGGAGCAGGTGGATAAAGGACAAGGCTTTTTTGAGCTGGAGACAGACCGTATGCTAGAGGTGAACCTTGAAGGACAGGTTTGGGCAAAGGCAGGCTCGATGGTCGCTTATCAGGGTGGCATTAAGTTTGTGCGAGAGGGCATCTTAGAGCAAGGTGTAGGTGCTATGTTTAAAAAGGCTTTAACTGGAGAAGGCGCTTCCCTCATGAAAGCCACTGGGAACGGCAAGCTATATCTTGCCGATAGCGGGAAGAAAGTAATCATTCTTCATTTACAAGATGAGTCTATTTTTGTGAATGGAAACGACCTGTTGGCATTCGAGCCTTCTATTAACCATAACATTAAGCTAATGCGAAGGGTTGCAGGCATGATGGCTGGGGGATTGTTTAATGTGAGATGTGAGGGAACAGGTTTGATAGCAATTACCTCGCATTATGATCCGCTTACTTTACGTGTGACACCTGGCAAGCCGGTAATCACCGATCCAAACGCAACGATTGCATGGTCAGGAAGCTTACAGCCGGATTTCCAAACAGATGTCAGCTTCAAAACCTTTGTGGGTAGAGGAAGTGGGGAGTCTATTCAAATGCGTTTTGAAGGGGAAGGCTTTGTCATTGTGCAGCCGTATGAGGAGGTTTATTTTCAGCGACAAGTGTAATAGCTTGGAGGAGGAACTAGCATAACAAGCAATGCAAAAATTGGAGGCCTTCTGTTTCTCACCTTATTCTGTCTGTATATGTATGGGAAAGCCCCCCAGATGTTTTTGGAAGATACACCAGGTGTTTCGAAAGAAGCAGAGGCTATCTCTCATTTAAAAGAAGCACTGCACAATATTTATATTGGAATCGATGTGAAAATAACGTCGGACAAGGAATTGCTCATACAATTTGTAGGAGATGAGGAGTATTTTCTTTCGGTTCAAAAGGATTTAGAGAGAGTAACGGAAAAAGTAATGAAAACCTCTGCTATAGGAGACTATCCGATAGTTTTCCAAAGGTTCGATTTTGTGGATGAGAAATAAAACTTGAAAGTAAAAGCTTTAAAAATGGATGGGAAAGAAGAGTTGAAAATAAATAGGAATCTAGTAGTGGATTATCTGCTTATCGCTACCTTTATCATCTCTGGTTTATCTTTAATTGCTGTCTACACAAAGAGCTACATAGCAGAGGCACATATGGCACATGCCTTACCGTTATCATTGTCATTGGCTTTACGGCCATTGCACTTGCTATAAACAATAAGAAAAGGCCCTCTAATTAGTAGGGTTCTGTGGAAGAGTACAAACAAGAAAATAGCAGCATACATGAAAATCCAATTCACAACCGAATTGGATTTCTTTCATTTATTGATAACTAAGTATTTTTAACCCTTTGGTAGATGTATTAATGTTGTTAATCATATCTTAATGAACAGAAGGCTGCTGTTCAGCAGACATACTTCGAAATAGGTGCTAAAATAGTAAAAATAGGGTGACAAACATACACTCTCCATTGAGTACGAGGTTACAAGACTGTGAAGAAATTCTTTTAACCTCTATAACTATTACTTTTGAAAAAACAATACATAACCTTAATTTTACAACGTCAAGGAGAGAAAAAGTATGTCTTGGTATATAGATAATGTTTACGACTTAAATAAAGAATCGCCATATACGTTTTATGTTCCCAGTTCAGAAGCGTTGAATCAATTAAAAGTTGGCGATTTGGTAAAGTTAATCTTCGTAACTGAAGATACAGAAGATGATGGATTCAGAGGAGAAAGAATGTGGGTTAAAATCACATACATAAAAGGAAAGAGCTATATAGGGAAACTGGACAATGAACCTTATCGTTTGCCGTTAAAGGTAGGGGATGAGATTACATTCGGTTTGGAAAACATTTGTGATACAGAATATCACGACCCGAATTCAGCTGAATGGGATTTTTATTTTAATACCTTAGTTACAGTTAGCCAAGATGTACTTGAAAACAGAGAATTCAACTTTATGCTAAGGGATTATCCACAGGGCGAAGGCGATTCAGGATGGTCTATATTGAGTGGGTATGAAGATGATGATTTTCTCAGTGAATCTGAAAACTTTCAAGTTGTATCTGTTGGAGTAATATTAAACATGGACGATTCCGTTTTGGAATTTATCCAAGAACAGCCATTATGTGCATATGAGAGAGATGATGAAGGTGACTTCTATAAGATTGAGGATTACAATTGGGACGATTATGTAAACGGTTAATTGACTCTTAAAAACGAAATGTTATTGGGTTTGTGGACCAAATTGCTATGTTGGCTATTTGCCTCTTTTATTTTTAGAGCATTTGTTGCTTTGAAGGATTTACAACCCTTTTTGTTGAAGTAATTGGCAAGAACATTGTGACGAGTTACATAATGTAATTGTTTTTACGTAAAGAGTAGATAAAACTGGGGGCAAAGATATGTCGACTTTTTCAGTAAGTGTCATTCAATTAAGGGATCACTCTTTTGATATTGGGTTAAAGATGGGAAACTATATTAAAAATAAACCTATTGTAAAAACCTTAGAGTTAATAACAAAATCAGAAATTGACTATAAAAATATGAAAGCCATTTTTTCTTACTTTGCACCTCATTTACTTGAAGAGCTTGATGGTTTATCTCAAGGATTGAAGATACCACTTAGCAGGGCAGCTTCTTTATTTAGTGGCTATGATGTGCCAAAGACGGAGGCTATGGGCTGCTCGGCATTAATCACGAAAGATTATTACGTTAGAAATTACGATTTCTCACCTGCTTTATATGATGGTGTTTTTAGTCTAGTTCAATCTGAAACAGCTTTTGCCTCAGCAGGATATAATCTTCAAATCTTAGGGCGGCACGATGGTGTTAATCAAGAAGGGTTAGTGGTAGGACTCCACTTTGTAAGTAATGATGGGTATACAAAAGGGATTTCTCCTTGGACAGCTATTAGAATGGTTCTGGATAAGTGTTCTTCCATTGATGAAGCAATTTATATGCTGAAAGAAATACCACATTCCGCTTGTTATAATTTCTCGCTCGGAGATAAAGAGGGAAATATTGCTGAGGTACAAGCTACTCCAGAAAAGATTATGGTTAGAAACGGTCAATCATTTATGACTTGTGTTAATCATTTTCAAGATGATTTGCTTAAACAAAAGAATAGAATATCAATTGAAGGTTCAATCCAACGGAATCATTACCTACTGGGTCTTAAGGATAAAAATTATACACATCGACAAATGTTCGAGGAGTTTAGAAGTATAAATTCTCCTTTATTTTTTACAGACTATAGAAATATGTTTGGAACTCTCCATACATTTTCTTACACACATAAGGATTCAAGAATTCTTACTACTATTGCTAAAAGTAATCAAGTCTTAGATATTAACTTTCAAGATTGGGTAGCTGGGGGAGAAATAAGTGATCAAGTTTTGCAAGGTGTTATAGAAGTATGATAAAGAATGAGTTCTTTGGATAACTAAGTAGAAAACAAATACTGTAAGTACGTAAATTGCCATACATTTTATAGTAAAATTAAAGTTCATATATCAATAAAAAAGACCAACAAATTAGCATACAATTTGCTGGTCTATTTGCGTATATTCTATTTTTAAGCTTATTCGCCTACCAAACCATCATTGTCTCGGTCATCCATATACGGGTATAACCAGTGGTCTCTCGTTATCGGCATACTATATCCTGCTGCTTTTGCTTCTTTTATTGTCACCTGGCCATTACCATTTGTATCTACACTAGAAATATCACCTGTCTTGTTGGAGCTAGGCGTAGTGGTAGTGGAAGGGGAAGGCTTACTACCTGTTAAACCAAGGTCAGCGTTCACTTTATCCGGGTTTACATTGTTAAATTTATCAACGACTTTGTTACCTCTGATGGTATAGGTATACTGATAACTGGAAGGAATCTGCGTTTTCGTATTAGGATAAGTGATGATTGCCTCAAAATTTGTGGCACCACCAGCTTTTCGAATCGCATCCTCCATATAAGCTTGATCACCATGTCGGTTAAGCGTACTTTCCTGTGGGGTAATGTTATAAGCATTCGAAACCCCTCCAAGAGAATCCGCAATGATATGTCCTTCATCTAAATCTGCTCTTTCCACACCAGGTACTTTTGCTTCATCACTATAGTATCTGCCAGAAGATGTTACAGGTTCGTTATCGTCATTTTGTAGAATGATTTCCTCTGCAACCACACGCACGAGCTGTCCATATTCATTTGTAAAAGCCCAATATTCTCGGTCTCCAAAACCAATATCTACAACTACGTTAGGTTGGCGATATCCAGACTTATCGCCACCATCCACTTCAATAAGTTTGTATCCTGCGAACAATGAGTCAGTTGCCTCAGGTTTTGTTTCTTCTACTGCCGGTTTTTCCTCAACTATCGTGCTAGTCTCTACTTTTTCATTGGTTTTATTTGTTTCCTCTGTCGTTTCTTCTTGTGTTTCTTCCTGTGTTTGTGTTTCTGTCGTGAGTTCTTGAGTTTCATTTTCTGTTTCTACATCTATATGGGATGTTTCCTCCGAGTCGGTACAACCAACCAAAAGGAGAATTGATAATAAAGGGATGATTAAATAGTTCCATATCTTTTTCACTTTAGGACACTCCTATAATAGTTTTCCGAATACTGACTAATTCGGCAATGATAATCCATTGTTTATAGTACAACTCATTTAGACATCTTATTAATATTTTATTAATTTTAAATAAAGGCAAAATATATTGTTCAGATGACTTTCAACTAATACAAGTTACTTTGCACTTAAAAAAGACCCTACAATGAGGGCCTTTTCAGTGTTAAAACGGTGTACCACCGTTAATATGAAGCACCTGTCCTGTGACAAAAGAGGACTCATCGGATGCAAGGTATACGTATCCAGGTGCAAGGTCGCTCGGCTGACCCGGTCTACCCAGTGGCGTTGCAAATTCGCCTTCCTTCCCAAAGCCTTCTACTTCTTCAGCGGTAAAGGAAGCTGGAATAAGAGGAGTCCAAATTGGACCTGGCGCCACCGCATTCACTCGAATCTTCTGCTTTGCAAGCGAGCCTGCTAGAGATCGAGTAAAGGTAAGAATCGCACCTTTTGTGGAAGCGTAGTCGATTAGGGATGGCGCACCCTGAAACGCAGTAATAGAGGTAGTGTTGATAATTGCACTACCAGGCTTTAAGTGGTCGAGTGCAGCCTTGGTTAAATGAAACATACTGAAAAAGTTCGTTTTGAACGTTCTCTCCAGCTGCTCCGTTGTAATATCCTTAATAGAATCCTGTGTATGCTGCTCGCCAGCATTATTGACCAATATATCAAGCTTGCCAAATTCAGCAATTACTTTCTCAATTATTTCCTTACAGAAAGACTCTTCTCCAATATCTCCTGGAATTAAAAGACAGCGTTTGCCTTCATTTTCTACAAGTTTCTTCGTTTTCTCCGCATCCTCATGCTCATCTAAGTAGGAAATAGCCACATCCGCGCCTTCCTTGGCATATGCAAGAGCAACTGCTCGTCCAATTCCACTATCCCCACCAGTGATAAGAGCTACCTTATTAGGTAAACGAAGCTTTCCCGCAAAGTTTTGAGCAAAGTCTGGTCTAGGCTCCATCTCCCTTTCAAATCCTGGTTGTCTCTCCTGCATTTGAGCAGGAATGTTTTCAGGCTTTTTATCCATGTAGATCATTCCTTTCACTGATATGTGGTTTCAAGAAACCAATACCCTTGTGTGAGTGGACAAAACATTTAAACAAGTAGAATGAAAGCGGAAATGCCTTAGTGAATGTATTCCTACTATAAGCTTCTCTGAATAAGAAAAGGGTAAAAATTATCCGCCCAGTCATAGATGCGAACCAACAAAAGATAGTAACTGTCATAATTTTTATTCGAGCAAGCTCTTCTAGGAGATAATGTTGTAAAAATAGCGGGTAATGTTGTAAAAAATTCACTTAATGTTGTAAAAATGAAGGCTTATGTTGTAATTTTCCTTCGAGCAAGCTCTTCCAGAAGATAATGTTGTAAAAATAGCAGGTAATGTTGTAAAAAGGCCCTACAATGTTGTAAAAATGAAAGCTAATGTTGTAATTTTCATTGAAAAAAATTATTCCATTCGTAATATAGCACCTTTTCCTTGTTCAATCGTCTAATAGATAAGGGGGTGCAGGATGGACGACGCTTCAAAGCTTGATATTACAGAAATTTATCGGCTACACTCTGATCATGTATTCAGATATATATTTTATATGGTCCACAATGTACATACAGCCGAAGACTTAACTCAGGAAACCTTTATAAAGGTGCATAGAAACTTAGATACTTTTCAATTTCAATCTAGTATCCATACATGGGTATACCAAATAGCTAGAAATACGACATTGGATCACTTGAAGCGAAAGAAACTTGTAAGCTTCTTTGATCCAAGTAGACTGCTCCAGCTAATAAAAGGATCAGAGCAATCAGTAATAGACGTAGTGACACATACCGAGGAAAGGGAGCAGTTGTATATGTATCTGCTTTCCCTCAAGAAAGAATATCGCGAAGTACTTATCTTACGGAAAATTAATGAGCTCTCTGTAAAAGAAACAGCTCAAATTCTAAGTTGGTCAGAGGATAAAGTGAAGTCGATGACAGCTAGAGGGTTAAAAAAACTAAAGGATGCGTTAGAGAGAAAGGAGGAGAGCTGGAATGAGTCGTTTTGATGAGCTTGATTCCTATTTTGATACACTTAAACAAGTACAACGTCCAGTGGAGCAGAAACAAAAAACACTAGTAAACGTCCTACAGGCAAAGAAAAATACCCAAAAGATACATCGTCCTTTAGCTGGAGGCATCGCTATATTAAGCGCTATCATTGCTATCTTCTTACTAATTACTACTGGAAATGACCAGAAGGACCTAACATCTACAAGCATAGAAGTTGAAGTAAGTGAAGTCTGGGTAGCAAATTCCGTTTCATCCACTTCATTCAAAGCGTATTCTACTTCTACTTTAACAGCAGCTCAAATTAAGGATGAATTATTCTATCAGGAATTAGATTCATTTCTAGGCCAGTTAACTCCTTTAGAAGCAATCCCTACTTACCAGGAGCCTTCTTTTGATATGACAATTAAAGCTATGGATGGAAATCAACTACATGTAAAGCTATGGGAAAATGAAGGGGAAATCATCTTCTATAGTTTAACCGAGGAAAAATATTATGCTAGCACCAATCAAAGCGCTATGAATGTCTATCGTATATTAAGCAATATTCCATTTGCTAAATAACAATATAAAAGTTTTTCTGATATCCAAACCAAGGAGGATTAATGCTCTTTTATGTTGAACTACTTAATGAAGTAAATGGGAGGTTCATGCAGGGAGGATTGCATGAACAAATGTACAATAAATAGAAATACTTATGATAACAAGCTAAATGAGGAGATAATACTACTTTGAATATTTTAACTCTAATTTTAAGTTATTTAATAGGTTCCATTTCATTTGCTTTATTAGTCGGTAAAATGTTTTATAAGAAGGATATTCGTGATTATGGTAGTGGTAATCTTGGTGCAACTAATGCTTACAGAGTTTTAGGGGTAATAGCAGGAGTAATTGTTGCAGTTGCTGATATTTTAAAAGGTACGTTTGTTTGTTTTCTCCCCCTAATACTTAGCTCTACAGTTAATCCCATTATATGTGGTTTATTAGCCATATTAGGGCATATATTTTCTGTGTTTGCTAGTTTTAAAGGTGGAAAGGCTGTTGCTACAGCTACCGGAGTTTTCTTGTATTTGACTCCTTTAGGTGTTTTTGTTGGTTTTGTTGTGTTTGTGTTAACTTTACTATTTACTATGTATGTATCACTTAGTTCAATGCTGGCTAGTATATCATTATTTATTTACAGTCTTATATTTGAAGACGAAGTTATCATATTACTTTCTTTACTTATAAGCGTATCAATAATCATTCTACACAGACAAAATATAAAGAGAATTGTAAATGGAACAGAGAACAAAATAGTTGAAAGATATTGAGTATGACTTGTTTAGCTAGGGGGCATTGATCAAAGAAAGATTAATGCCTTTTTTATGTTAAATTCTTATTGAAGTAAAGGAGCAGGCTATTTTAGCAAAGGGAAATTCAATTGAAAAATTTCTACCTAGGATTATTAGCGACGATGCTTATATTATCCATTGTTGGGTGCTCAAAGCATGAACCTATGACTTTTGAGGAAATATACTCAGGAGAGTTATTAGAAGTATCCAAAATAGAGATTAGACACGGTAATGGAGAGTTAAAAGAAATAACGGATAAATCAATAATAAATGCTTGGCTTGATAGTGTTAAAGACATCAGATTTGAACCTTCTACAAACCAAGATGGGAAGGAAGGTTATTTATATAATGTAAATCTATTTGAAGGGGAAGTTCTAACACTTTCCTTTTCAACTACGCAAATAAATGATTTTTATTATAAAGAAAATGAGCAAATTTTAGAGGAATTACATTCATTATTCAATGAAAACTAAACAAGTGACTGACTGTAAGTATTAGCCTGTATAGTGGGCTATTTAGAATAATGAAGCAATGTATATAGATAGAGAAGATACCATCTGTGGAGACAATACTACTTTATCCAAGGGATATTGAGTAACTTCTGTTCTCCACAGCGGGCTAATAAGCTAATTAAAGTGAGCATCATATCCAAATCGTTAGTTTAATTGCCACTCTCTACGTCTTTTTGAGTATCGTTTATAAGCTCATTTATGAGTTTCTCAGCTGTCTCATAGTCTTTTACCTTAAGAGCCTCTTTTACATCTTTTAAATCTCTTAATAGCAGCCTAGAATAGCTTTTAAAAATCAGTTTATCTTCCACATTGCATCAGCTCCTAAATTAATATCATAAGGTGTTAATTCATTTTTGTCTGAAAAATAAAAAGGCGGTCAGTTAATATAATATTGAACTTCTTATGATAGTAACGGAACAGTTTAGTTAAACAAGGAAATTCGAAGAGGGTTGGAGAAATTAACTATTAAATAGAGGAGGTAGGATAGTGAAAAGTCTATTTTATTTTATATTCATTTCTTTGATGGTCTGGCTTATATGGGGGGTTTTTACGAATGATTATTCCCCAAATGGATATAGTTTGTTTTTATCAGGTCTTATTTCAGGTTTTTTAATAGGCAGACGTAATCCAAAAGAAGAAACTGAATAAATAATGAACAATCAGGTGCTTTAGTAAAAATCTAAGCTATAAGACTGATTAGCAACTAGTCGTGATATTATGATTATTAAAATTGACGGTTATTATCATCAAGTTCTACTTACAGGTAAAAAATGTTCCGAACAACAGCTAAAGCAAAAATATTTACAAGCAAAGAAATTAACCTATGATATAAAAGACCTTCCTAATGTATTTTGTAGATTACATAATTTTGAACAATTACCTTTTGACAGTGATATTGAGGTTGAATTTCTAATGGATACTGATCTAGACAGAATTTATTCACCTTCTTATTTAACCAACGGGTGCTTTGATCCAAGAAATGATCAACGACCTTTTTATTGAATTCCGTGTTGTAGAAATGAGTCGGTTTGTTTATTGAGAAACGAAAAAAGTTTTGTTAAATGAGGGGGAGAGATTATGACATTAGATGGGTCTATAGCAATAGTCACCGGTGTAAGCCATCATAAAGGAATTGGAGCGGCTATTTGTCGTAAGCTAGCAAAAGAAGGTTCAGATATATTTTTTACACATTGGGGTTCAAAGGATGATTGGGCATTAAACTTCCAAGATGAAATAATAAGAGAAAACAAAGTTAGATGTGGCAACATAGAAATAGACTTGTCCGAACCAAACTCCCCATTTAAACTACTTGATATGGTTACTTACCAATTGGGCATACCGACAATATTAGTTAATAATGCGGCACACTCCACCAAAGATGGATATATGAAATTAGATGCAAAAACACTTGATGATCATTATGCAGTAAATATGAGAGCAACTTTTCTTCTAAGTGTTGAATTTGCTCGTCGCTTAAAGCTACAAAATAAATCGATGGGAAGAATCATCAATATGACATCAGGACAAGCACTCGGACCTATGACTGGAGAATTAGCCTATGTTGCAACAAAGGGAGCTATATCAGCTTTCACACTTTCTTTATCGGCGGAATTGGCACCATTAGGCATTACTGTAAACGCAATAAATCCAGGTCCTACGGATACAGGATGGATGACAGATGAAATAAAAACTCATTTAACAAGTAAGTTCTTGTCAGGGAGAGTTGGATTACCTGAAGATGCAGCCAGGTTAGTATCATTCCTTGCCAGTGAAGAGGCACAATGGATTACAGGACAAATAATAAACTCAGAAGGAGGTTTTTTAAGAGCTTAGGTTATTAATCTAATGGGTGTTTTCGTATTAACTTTTTTATCAAAAAGCATTGGAAATAGCAAAGGCAAACATAAACAAATTGGCTTGTCGTGTTAGAAAAGAATAAAATGCGATTGCGTTTTATAGGAGGCTGGGGTTTGTTGCAGAAGGGTCTCATTTCTTGGGTGACGTAGAGCAAACAGATATAATCATGAAGAAATCGCTCATAGAGGAGGAGTAATATGTACATACCAAAATACTTTAAGGTGTCAGATGTGGAGGAAATTCGTTCATTCATCCAGCAACATTCATTTGGCACGTTAGTTACGACAAGAAAAGGAAAGCCGATTGCGACTCATCTTCCGTTTCAGCTAGTTCAAGAAGGTGCAGATACCTTTTTGACTGGACATGTGGCTTATGGGAACCCTCAGTGGAGGACGCTAGAAAATAATGAAGAGGTACTGGTGATGTTTCAGGGACCACATGCTTATATTTCTTCAGCGTGGTATGGCCATGAAAACGTACCAACTTGGAACTATCAGGCAGTTCATATTTATGGTTCTGCTTGCCTTTTAACAAAGGAGGAGCTGGAGCAGGATCTGATTAAGCTGCTACAAAAATACGAAAAACACCGTGCCCATCCTATTCTTTGGGAGACTCTTTCTCCTGATTTGCTGGAAAAAGAGCTTAAGGGGATTGTCGGATTCAAAATAAAGATCAAAGAAATCCAGGCCGCCAACAAGCTAAGTCAAAACCGCAATGAAAGTGACTACCAATCTATTATTCAACATTTATATAATGAAGAAAACGTGCAATCGAAGGAAATGGCTGAGTTGATGGAGAAACGTGCTAGCAAGAAACCGCAGTAACACCATGATTAAATTTTTTCTTCCATATATTTTTATATTCTATCCTATAACTATAGGAAGGGAGAAAATATGAAGAGTATTTTATAGGGCTAATTATCGTTTTAGTTTTAATCTCCTAAGTTGTTTATGTTTATCATTTGGTATCAATTAAACAGTGAATTATCAATGATTAATAGTAAAGGGACATTAATAGAATTTGAACAAAAAAATAAATATTAATTCTGAAGGAAATCTTAATAAGGCACTAACCCAAAGCACTAGTAGGTAATTTAAGAGGTAGTTTGATAGTTAATAAAAAAGCCTTAATCTAAAATAACGGATAAAGGCTTTTCATTTTCAAAGCGGCTTTTGGTTATATTTTCTCAATAGTTGATGTTTTTTCTTTTTAGATGCCAAGTTTTTAATTTTTCAACATCCGATATCCAACACCTATATGTGTCTGGATATATTTTTGATTGCGATTCACCTCAATTTTTTTACGAAGTGTTGCCATAAATACTCTTAGTGATGCTACATTGTTCTCCCATCCACTTCCCCAAATTTCTTTTGTAATGTAATTATGAGTTAAGACTTTCCCTATATTTTTGGAAAGAAGGACAAGTAATTTATACTCAATTGGTGTTAAATGCAGCTCTTTGGCTTCTAAATAAGCACAGCCAGCTGCATAGTCAATTGTAAGCTCACCATTTGTAAATTTAGCATTTTGTTGTGCGTTTTCTGTGTTGCTAAAGTGAATTCGACGAATGGCCACACGTAATCGAGCAAGTAGCTCCTCTACAGAAAAAGGTTTCGTTAAATAATCATCAGCTCCTGCGTCTAGCGCATCGATTTTGTCCTGATCTGTACTTCTTGCACTGACAACAATAATAGGCATCAAGGACCAAGAACGTATTTTCTTTATAATTTCTATACCGTCTATATCGGGTAAGCCTAAATCTAGAATGACAATATCCGGATTATGTGAAATAGCCTCTAAAATCGCTTGTCTCCCATTTGCAGCTGTATGAAATCGGTAATGTTGTGTTTCTAATGTTGTGGTGATTAAATTTCTGATAGCTTCCTCATCTTCTACAATTAAAATGAATGGTTTTATCATAAGTTCACCTCCTGTGATTGTAGAGTGAATTGGAATATGGCACCAGTTGGAAAATTGTCATGGACTGTTAATGTGCCGCCATGTGCTAGGATAATGGACTTACATAAAGCTAGGCCAATACCCATCCCTCTCCGACTATCCGATATACTTTGCGATGCTGAATAAAACATGTCAAAGAGATGCTCTTTTGCTCTGTCGTCAATGCCGTGTCCATTATCTGCAACCTCTACTACAATCCAATCATCCTGCTTTTTAGTTGAAATAACAATTTCTGACCCAGCCGGTGTGTATTTAATGGCATTATCAACTAAATTGATGAGGACCTGAATAATTAGCCTAGTATCGAGCTTTGCCATAAAAAGGTTTTCATTATCTGCTACCTTAATGACATGTTCGCTACTTTTACGGTTGATATGCTTGAGTGCTTCATCAATTACTTCTTCTATTAGCTCCGCTTTCATCTGAATTTGCATTGTCCCATCCTCAATTCGCGTAATAGAAAGCAAGTTTTCAACTAAATGAATCAGCCACTTTGCATCATCATAAATATCCTTGTATAACTGAATCTTTGTATGTTCTTCGATGTGCGTGCCATTTGATATAAGAATGTTGGCATTTCCTGAAATCGTTGTCAAAGGCGTACGTAGATCATGGGAGATGGCCCGTAATAAATTGGCGCGTAATTGCTCATTTCTTGCGTGTGAAACAGCTTCTTCACGTTGCCGAATAAAATGTTCTTTTTCAAGCGCTAATGCACATTCTCCAAGCATGGACAAAACTAAATTTTTTTCAAAAGCATCCAGTGTATCGCCTTGTTTTAATGAGATGCCCATAACTCCATATACATTTAAATTAGTTCGTAATGCTAAATATAAGCATTTAGCATTACTTAATGTATTTGTTGATGCGCCAGCATGTTTACTGTTATTAAATACCCAAGTAGCAACTGCATGTTCATTTTCGGTAATAAGTGAGTCTGTATGAATAGCTTGATTATTCGAGATAACTACAGATTTTTGTAGCTCATTATCTAGTACAGGGTAGTAGACAATTGCACGATTTAATAGTTTTCGTACTTGATGTGCAGCTGTATCTAAAATGGCAACGGAATTGTTGGATTGCTGAAGCAATTGATTTGTTTCGAGTAATATTTTTGTTCGGTATGCTGTTTCAGCAGAAATATGTGCTTGTCTACGGAGCTTACTTGCTAATGTTCCAATCGTAAAAGCTGTTATAAACATAATGATGAATGTCACATGATAGCTCTGTTCATACGTTGCTAGTGAATATGTTGGGTAGATAAAAAAGAAATTAAAGGCCAGGACACCGAGCGTGGCCATTAAAATACTACAAAAAAGACTTGCCGTTACAATTGCAGTAGCAAGAACACCTAGTATATAAAGATTTATAATATTTGTTTCGCTTAAGTTTAATAGTTTAAATAAAAAACCTATGACAGTGGTGATAGCCAATATTACAGCTACTTTTGTTAAATCAGACGGTGAAAAAGTAATTTTTTTATTCCAATCCTTCTTTATTTTATAGTGCGCCTTTTGCTGGTCCGGAATGATATGGATATCTAAATTTGGTGCTAATTCTGTTAACTGTTCCGTGAAGGACTTTTTAATAGGAAATAAAGAACGCTTTGTATTAGTGCGACCGATGACAATTTTTGTGACACCAGTATACCGTGCAAATTCAGTAATTTGGAATGCGATATCGGCACCGTTGACTTTTTCAACTAAAGCACCGAGTTGTTCAGCTAAGCGTATATGTTTTTTTAATCTCGCTTTATTGTCTTCTCTCCATTGATCAAACTCAGGTGTTTCCACAAAAAGTGCAGTAAAATGCCCGTTAAATGCATGCGCCATTCGAGCTGCTGTTCGGATAATTTTTTCGTTAGAAGGAGAGGAGGATAGACAAACTAAAATGTGCTCTCCAGCATTTAAATAATCTTTTATTGTTGATTTCGATTTTTCTGCAATATAATGTACACGGTCAGCTGTACGTCGCAAGGCAACTTCACGTAATGCAACTAAATTTTCTAATTGAAAAAAACTCTGTACGGCCTTTTCAGCTTGTTTCTCCTCATAAATTTTCCCCTCATTCAACCTTTCTAAAAGCTCAGCTGGCTCAATATCAACGAGTGTTACTTGATCAGCATCATCGAAAAAATGATCTGGAATGCGTTCACGTACGATTACACCTGTTAGAGAAGCGACTAAGTCATTTAAGCTTTCAATATGCTGGACATTCACTGTAGTAAAAACATCGATGCCCGCCTTTAAAAGTTCTTGAATATCTTGATACCTTTTTACATGCCGTGCTGGTTCGATATTGCTGTGAGCAAGTTCATCTACTAATAAAAGCTGAGGTTTTCTAGCCAAGGCGGCGTCTAAATCAAATTCTTGTAAGGTCATACCTTTATGTCCAATCGTTTGTGTTGGGATTCTTTCCAGTCCTTCTAATAAGGCAGACGTCTCGGGCCTTGTATGAGGTTCAATATACCCGACAACAACATCCACACCTTGAGCCTTCATCTCATGAGCTGTTTTCAACATGGCATAAGTTTTGCCTACACCAGCGGCATAACCAAAGAAAATTTTAAGGTGACCATGGTTCTTTTCTTTTTTTATGGTATACATTCGTTGCAAAATTGTATCAGGGTTTTCTCTTTCGAAATGCATCTTTTCCCCTCATTTATCCAATTAGATTTATCCATAGTATAGCGTAATGGATGTTAATGAAGAATAAGAATCTATCTAAGTAGTATTAAGAACGTATAAAGATATTCTTATCAATCAAAGATTTCTGTTTAGTCGCCGTTCTTAATGCAAACTTAATACCAATCGTTGTTTTCCTAACACCGTATTCATTTGGTATTTTGTATTGTTAGGTTAAAGGGGGAATGGTGATGCAATTCATTGTAAATGCCATTGGAATAGGCGCAATTCTTTTGTTACTTTACTATGTTGCTATTTTGCTAAGGGGTGATCAAGGATGATGAGTAGCTTGCTCCAATACGGTTTGTATTTATTAATTGTTATACTGCTGGCAATTCCATTAGGCAAATATATCGGCAAGGTTATGAATGGCGAGCGCGTTATCATTTCAACAATTGTTATGCCGATTGAAAAAGGCATTTATAGCCTTTTAAAAATTAAATCAACAGATGAAATGGATTGGAAGAAGTACTTGTTTTCGGTATTGATTTTTAGTGGTATAGGCTTTCTATTTTTATTCGCTTTACTAGTAACTCAAGGTGTTTTATTTGGAAATCCGCAAGGAATTGCGAATATGAGTTGGCATTTATCATTTAATACAGCAACCAGCTTTATAACAAATACGAATTGGCAATCTTATACGGGGGAAGCACAGGCTACGTATTTAACGCAGATGGTCGGCTTAACGGTTCAAAACTTTGTCTCGGCTTCTACTGGTATTGCAGTCCTTTTTGCCTTAATTCGTGGATTTAAGCGGGTGAATAGTAAGGAAATAGGTAGCTTTTGGATTGATATGACGCGAGTAACGCTCTATATTTTATTGCCTATCAGCTTAGTAGTAACTGTCGGTTTAATTTCACAGGGAGTAGTACAAAACTTTGAGCCTGCACAATCAGTACAATTACTAGAACCGATTGTCATCTATGATGATGGCACAATTATTGAGGGTGTAACGATTCAAGAGGAATCAGGTAAAGTGATGGTCGACGGTGAAGTCATAAAAGGTGCACAAGTGATTACAGAGCAATTTGTACCAATGGGTCCAGCGGCTAGCCAAATTGCCATTAAACAGCTAGGTACAAATGGGGGAGGTTTTTTTGGTGTAAATTCAGCTCATCCATTTGAAAATCCAACAGCTTTTTCAAATTTACTAGAGTTGATTTCAATCTTATTAATTCCGATTGCACTATGCTTTACATTCGGTTATAGCATACAAGATAAAAAGCAGGGAACTGCAATATTTATAGCGATGTTCAGTTTACTTGTTCTTGCTATTGCTGGCTTGGCAATAGCAGAACAAACAGCTACACCACAGCTAGCTCAAAATGGGTTGGTAAATGTTTCGATGGATGAGCAGGCTGGTGGCAATATGGAAGGTAAGGAATCGAGATTTGGAATTGCTTCCTCTGTTACGTGGACATCTTTTACAACCGCGGCATCCAATGGCTCTGTGAATGCTATGCACGATAGCTATACACCGCTTGGAGGGATGATCCCCATGATACTAATGCAGTTGGGGGAGGTTGTTTTTGGCGGTGTTGGAAGTGGTCTTTACGGTATGCTGTCATTTGTTATTTTAACCGTATTTATAGCTGGTCTTATGGTAGGTCGTACACCAGAATATTTAGGGAAAAAAATTGAACCGTTTGAAATGAAATGGGCAGTGCTTTGCTGCTTGGCCACGCCTATAGCAATTTTAGTGACTGGCGGTATTGCTGCCATTGTGCCAGCAGTCATGAATAGTACAAATGATTTGGGGCCTCATGGGTTTTCACAGCTGTTGTATACATTTACGTCAGCAGGAGCGAATAATGGATCTGCTTTTGCAGGATTTGTAGCTAATACACCTTTTATAAATGTGATTTTAGGATTATCCATGGTTTTTGCTCGCTTTCTTCCAATTTATTGTACATTAGCGATTGCGGGGAGTTTAGCGCAGAAAAAAAGAATGGCTACAACCGCGGGCACGTTATCTACGAGCGACGGATTGTTTATTTTCTTACTGATTTTTGTCGTACTGTTAGTAGGTGCGTTAAGTTTCTTCCCAGCTTTAGCGCTGGGGCCAATTGCAGAGTTTTTGATCATGTGGAGTTAGGAGGTAGTTTAAATGATACAAGATACAAATAAAGGCTGGTTAAATAAACAGATCCTTGTGAGGGCTGTAAAGGATTCCTTTATGAAGTTTCATCCGAAATATCAAGCACAAAATCCCGTTATGCTACTTGTGTATATTAGTTCTATATTAACTTCATTGCTATGGATTTTCTCGTTATTTGGTATTCAAGATGCAGCTTCTGGTTACACGTTGGCTATTGCACTTATTTTATGGTTTACAGTTCTATTTGCAAACCTTGCAGAGTCAATCGCGGAAGGAAAGGGGAAGGCGCAGGCGGATACATTGAGAGCTGCCAAAAAGGATGTAGCGGCAAATAAGCTAAAGAGTCTCGATGATTTAAATACGATAGAAATCGTTCCCTCTGCGATGTTACAAAAGGGTGACTTTATTCTAGTACGTATGGGTGAACAAATTCCAGCGGATGGTGAAGTTGTTGAAGGTGCCGCATCTGTTGATGAAAGTGCAATTACTGGTGAGTCTGCTCCAGTAATCCGAGAAAGCGGTGGAGATCGTAGTGCTGTGACGGGAGGAACAACAGTCATTTCAGATGCTCTGATTATTAAAGTGACAAGTATTCCTGGAGAAAGTTTTCTAGATAAAATGATTGCAATGGTGGAAGGGGCACAACGGAAAAAAACACCAAATGAATTAGCACTTCAAATGTTACTTGTTGCCTTATCGATTATATTTATTTTAGTAACGTTATCGTTATATACGTTCTCTTCGTTTTCTGCAATTTTAGCAGAGAAAAATAATCCTGTTTCAGTAACAACGCTTGTTGCATTGCTTGTATGTTTAGCACCAACAACAATAGGCGCACTACTTTCAGCCATCGGAATTGCAGGTATGAGCAGATTAAATCAGGCGAATGTTCTAGCGATGAGTGGGAGGGCAATTGAAGCAGCAGGTGATGTAGATATTTTAATGCTCGACAAAACCGGAACAATTACAATTGGAAATCGTCAGGCGACAGAATTTATAGCTGTTGATGAAGTAAAACCAGAAGAATTAGCAAATGCTGCACAATTATCATCATTGGCTGATGAAACACCAGAAGGACGAAGTATTGTCATTCTCTCAAAAGAGAAGTTTGGTATACGGGGTCGTTCTATGAAGGAACTTGCTTTGAAATTTATCCCATTTAGTGCAAAAACGCGCATGAGTGGTGTGGATTTTGAAGGACATGAAATCCGAAAAGGTGCAGCTGAAGTGATGAAGCAGTATGTAGAGCAAAATGGTGGTACGTACAGTAAGGCGTGCGAGGATGCAGTGAAGCGAATAGCTGAAATAGGTGGGACACCGCTAGTTGTGTCGCAAAATTTTCGAATATTAGGTGTAATTTATTTGAAGGATATTGTGAAGCAAGGGGTACAAGAGAAATTTGCGGATCTTCGTAAAATGGGTATTAAAACGATTATGATTACAGGGGATAATCCTCTCACTGCTGCCGCAATTGCAGCGGAGGCAGGTGTCGATGATTTTTTAGCAGAGGCAACGCCTGAAGCAAAGCTCGAAATGATAAGAGATTTTCAAAGAAACGGGCATCTAGTAGCCATGACAGGTGACGGTACGAATGATGCACCAGCTCTTGCTCAAGCAGATGTAGCTGTTGCCATGAATACGGGCACACAGGCTGCGAAAGAGGCTGGTAATATGGTGGATTTGGATTCTTCACCAACGAAGCTAATTGAAATTGTGCGTATAGGAAAGCAACTACTTATGACAAGGGGAAGCTTAACAACTTTTTCGATTGCGAATGATTTAGCGAAATATTTCGCGATTATTCCTGCCCTTTTCGTCGGCTTATATCCCCAATTAAATGAGTTAAATATTATGCAATTACACACTCCAGAAAGTGCGATATTATCAGCGATTATTTATAATGCTGTCATTATTATTGCACTGATTCCCTTAGCGCTTAGAGGGGTGAAGTATAAAGAAGTCGCAGCTAATAAGTTGTTAGCGAGAAATATACTTATCTATGGCATTGGAGGGATTGTTACACCATTCCTGTTGATTAAATTAATCGATATGTCACTGGCAGTTTTTATTTAACAGTCTAGTTTTTTTAGAAAGGGGTATTAAAAATGAAACGGTTTAACGGAACTGTATCTAGAGCAATCGGTATTTTTGTCGTATTTACAATCATTTGTGGAGGGATCTATCCATTGCTTATGACTGCGTTTGCGCAAATGGTATATCCTGAAAAAGCGAATGGTAGTTTACTAGAGGTTGATGGGAAGGTGTATGGATCGGAACTGCTAGGTCAGCAATTTACTGAGGATTCTTACATGTGGGGAAGAATAATGCAACTGGATACAGCCACATATAAAGATGCAAAGGGAAATGTGGTGATGTATGCTTATCCTGCAAATTTAAGCCCTGCAAGTGAGGAATTTGAATCCTTAGTAGCGAAACGTGTAAATTTGATTCTAGAGGCGCATCCCACAAAGGTGGGTGAACCGATTCCAGTAGATTTAGTCACAAGTTCAGGCAGTGGCCTAGATCCAGGAATTTCAGTGGCCGCTGCTATGTACCAAGTGGAACGCCTAGCAGAAAATAATGACATATCGATAGAAGAAGTCAAAAACATCATTCGAGCATGTACTGATGTAAAATTTTTGGGGATATTTGGCGAAAAAACCGTCAATGTATTAAAGGTGAATTTAATGCTAGATGGAATTTTAAAATAAATTTTAGATAAATTTCCACCTGGCTGTAAGATTTAATTGTAAAGTACGTAACAGCATTAAGAAGATAATCGGTTCGATTATGAAATAAAAAATTTACATGAGCATTAAAAATAAGAGGTGCAATTCGCACCTCTTTTATGAAATTAGCATTAGAATGAATGTCTTTGTATATACTCCGGAAAAAGAATTATATGTAAATCACGAACATATTTGTTCAATTTAGCTACTAATTCAAAGTCGTTTGTTCTACTAATTTTCATTTTCTTTTCCCTTTGTAAAAATTCTCATCCTAGTCACAACTTCAGCTTGCTAGCTAATTTCTCTTTCAACAATCTCATGTATAGGGTACTTCACTTCCGAAAAGTTACGGATTAGTAATTCTTCATTCGTTAAATCTCCGGTCCTTTTATCAAACGTTTTTCTCCATATTTCATTTTGACGATAGTTTTTCGCGTCTTGTTTTACGAACTGATGATTCCGTTCCTCTATATGAAAGGAATAGGGGATTAGCTCATTGGAATAAATGACTCCTTTTAAATGCTTTTCCGTAACCCAGATCTTTATTTGAAAAGAGGTAGTAGTAGGATTATAAAATCGTAAATCTACGTAGTTATAAAAAACGCTTGCTCCGCTACCGAATGGCAGAGTACGACCTGAGTCAGGAAAGGGGTCAAAGCTATGATGATGCCTTTCAGTAACGACAAGAGGGGTATGTAGGACCATCCAATACAGTAGATTCGCAAGCTGGCATATACCTCCACCAATTCCCGTCTTTACTTCCCCTTGGGAAAGCTGCATCCCTTCAATATAACCTTTTCCCTTTGTAGCCTTTCCGACTAGCTTCCAAAAGGAAAAGATTTTACCAGGCTTAATGATGACGCCATCTATTTTACTTGCCGCAATCTTAAGATTTACTATCTTGTTTTCCTGCAGCTCAGGATCGCTATTGCCTAATGTCCTCCTTAATAGCGACTGGTGCTTCTTGCAAGAGTGGGGGAACGTAATGGATGGTGCTCTTTCAGTCGCAAACCTATATGTGTCTTTTAAGTTGAGCAGAGATCGAAATAGCCTTTTCTGTTGGATACGAAGATGATAGAAGATGGGATGAACTTCAGACAGTCACATTATTTTCCACCTTTCTCTTACTAAGCTCAATTCTATTTAACTTATTAATACCTACTAGGAAATATTCAATTTTACTTAGTAACATAACTTGATTTAATCAGATGTGCTTTGTTTGAACTCAAAAACCTTTTATCAAGACGAATAAATTCCTCCTGCTTTTCCATTTCACTGCACATAACACCGATGTTGTCTTCATAAATACTATCGTGTTGATGCCAAAATTCCTCTACGTAGGTTTCTCGCCTTTCCAATAAAGTTAGGATCTCTTTACCGTCGATATATGTAAAAGACCTAGGCACTTTAAAATCGAATTCCATTTGTTTAATTTTCGTGAAAGAAATAGGGTCCTGAAATAGTTGGAAGCTTATAATTGGGATGATTGCTCGTTCCTTGTTTTCGATACAGCGATCCATTCGATTCATTATTTGATGATTTTCCACATATAAAGCTTTCAAATCTTCAGGATGAAGAGCTTTGCCTAATTCCAATATGCCTATAAATTCACTTACTGGTCTTGTGAGATATAAATACGCTGTCACAGGCTCTTTACAGAAGGACTTTCTATATTCATATTTTTTAAGTCCATATAAGAGGGTTCTGAAATAATCAGGATGGAATGATAAATGATGTTTTTCTTCATGAAAAAAGCTCCTTTGAGTCTAGAGTACGAGATGTTCTTCTTAGATAAAAGAATACCATTAAATGTCAGTAAATTGAAAAATGCAGAAATATTTATTTCAAGGTTGCAAAAATGTCATCTACACGTCATCTAAAGAGAGGGCTGGGTTCCAATAACTTCCCTATAATGAACACATAGCAAAGAAAGGGGAAATAATAAATGAAAAAAACAATTTGGGGCTTCCTAGTAACCATAATCGCGATAACTACTCTCAGTGGATGCAATTTGTTGGCGAAAGCAAATGGGGTAATACTATACGGAGAAGAAGAGGAAATTGTAGCTACAATAGATAAGGAGAAGGATGAGTTAGTAAAAGAAGAACAGCATCAGATGAAGATTCTAGAAAATGGCAATAAACAAATCATGATACTTACGGACGAAACAGCACAAGCATTACTTGATAAAAAATTAATTAGAGAAATAACAAACCAAGAGAAAGGGAAATCAAAAGCTATTGAATCCCTTCCGAAAGTGACTAAAGGAGAAGGATTACTTTTTGCCAGGGAACAGAAGAATGATATCACTGCTGAAGGCGTCGATATAAAAATTAACTATGAGGGAAATCTTATCATCGGAGAAGGAAGAACATATGCGGATATGTTTTTAATCGTTCATGAGGAGGACTGGGCGTCTTTCCAAGGGACTGAAAAGATGATGGCCATATTAGAATATGACAAGGATCCAAGTGCCCAAGGAATAAGTTATGACGTAGAAAAAGCGCAGTTAGTTAGAATACAGGAATAAAAGAAGGGATTGCCCATTTATCGGGTGATCTTTTTTCATTTTAAGATGATAGGTTCAATTACTATCTAAGTGCCTACTACAAATAATAAAAACATTTTATCTTCGTCATGAATATTTCACCCACTAAGTATGTATAGTAAAAGAATCTATTACTTAGTTGAAAGGTGGAATAAGTAATCAATAATCGAGCAGGTTTCTTGATAAGATTACAAGCGAATATCATAGACTATTTTCTTTTAAACTTACTATGCGGAATCGTTATATACTGCGTGTATCTGATTTATCCAATAAAACCTATGAGTTATGATAGCTGGAGAGTCATTTATATATCTTACTTAACCATCATACCTGTCCTTTGGAAAGGATATGTAATAGGGAAGCGGATATGTGAAATTAAAATAAAACGTGCGAAAGACGGTAAAGACGTGACTTTGTTCAATATGTTCATGAGAGAAGTAGTGGGTAATTATCTCCTTGTTTTGATTACTTTCGGAATGTCGGCTATAGCCAGTATATTCATGATTATGCTTCGAGAGGATAAAAGGGGAGTGCATGATTTTATCGGAGGAACCTACGTTGAAAACACAGGAAGATGACTTGTCTTATGAAAGTTAGTTGTTGAAAACACTTAAGATTCTTTTCAAGAGTTTAGAAACTTTAGTGCTTCTCATTTGTTCTGTCCTACCTTAGCTTAAACATGTTTAATATCTAGTTTTTTAAAGCTCACAACTAAAATGAATACAAGCAGATACACCGAAGACATAAATAACGAGAAAGTCTCATAACTAACGTCAAATAGGAAGTTTACACCAAATAACAGGTCGTAAAAATTACATAAAAAAGATATTGAATGGATGCTATCATATCCAAGACAGCATAATCCATCGTAGTGTCTTCAATCATTTTGCTAACATATACAACTATTATTTTATTTCCATTATCGGCTCGAATTCTTTTAGTAGCTCATCCACCCAAGTAGTATCCACCGGACCATTTAGAATATGATAATAGTCTCCTCCATTTAAAAAAATTAATCGCTTTTCATAGATATACACTATTACTCGGTTTTCCTCCTTACTAATGAATGTTAGGTCAAAGCCTTTTTCACCTGCCACATTGCTATCCTATTCTCTGTCCTTCATCTTTTTCACTCGATAACCACTTAAAAATTCTACCATTTGTTCAGCATGTTTTTTATCATGGGAGATGAACTGATTATTCAAAACTATAGCTTCAAAATCAGTTAAATCATAGTCAATTAGTACATCTAACCCCTTTTCTCTATTTTCCATATAGTGATTAAAAATTAGAAGGGTTATTGCTGAAACAATACCGATCATGATTATTTTATTTTTCTTCATTTGAACTCCCTGTTAAATTAGTTTCATCAATCATACTATTTTTTACCATTTTATGCTACATTTATAGTTAGAATTATGCGAATTTTAAATGTGGAGAGATGAGCTAATGAAGGAAGAAATGGGCAGTCTGATCTGTAGGAAATTTATTGCTACTTTCTTTTCAGCTACAATCGTTACTATTCTTTTTTTATATCTGATGGATATTTCTAGGTTGACACATTATCGATGGATTGATTTTATCGCGTTCTTCCTGCTTTTTTATATGTATATCGGGGGAATAATCCTCGTATATGGAAACCTCGTATCTATTAGTGTTGAGAAGGTGCAAAGAAAATTGTCCAAGGAACAGGATTGGCTGTATGTCATCATACTTGGTGTTTTTGGGCTAGCGAACGGTCTCCTTTTTCAAGAATTCATATTTGGTCTACTTGGATTAGTTGCTGCTGTCATTTATGCAATTGTCGATAAGTGGTTAAGGAAAAGAATAAAGGAAGAGAAAAGTATCAAGGCGTTTTTACTGATTCCTATCGCTGCTCTTCTCATCTCCTGGGGCTATTACGGATTAACTTTTCAACCATTGTCTCCTTTAACGATGGAGGAAGCCGTTCAATATGTAACCTCCGGGGAGGGGACCTACATAGACCATTTCCCAAAGGAGATAGGTGAATGGAAAGGGACAGTTGAGGGGTATTCCTATCAAGTAAAAAGAGAGACAAGTGCCAAGGAAATCGATGAAGGTACCTATAAAGTGATCTTTACGGAAACATGGGGTAACGAGAAAAGTGAGAGAGCATGGATACTAACTTACATCGTAGAACGCGAGTCATCATTTTTATATAGTGAAGAAGGCATTAAGCCTCCATACTATTAAAAATGATGCAATTTCAAAAAGAATAGGGAATAGTATGAGGATATTTCGCTTGATACAAATATCTGTTGCTTTGTTTGTAATTAGTATCTTCTATTATTTTATAGAACCTAAGCTACCAGATAGCATGTTGCTTAAAATATTCATTTTGGCGCTGGTTCTATTAACACTTAGTTTTCTTACGGACAGATTAGATGGTCGAATACAACTTTTGGAAAAACGTATCGACAAGCAGCTAAGCGTATGGATTGTAGTTGGGTTACTTATTCTACCATTATTAATTCCTTTATTTACTTAACGGGTTGCAGCATGTCAAACTCTCGGCAGAAAGAATTAAAAAAAGAGGGACATGATTTATCAGCAGATCAGCTGGAAGAGCTTGAAGAAAATAAATCCTTCCTCACTACTTTATTAACAACAGTTAGAACTGACTTAGGAGAAGATAGCCTCGTCTGGTTCAAAGAGATTCAGTATGATTCGTCCAAGACCCAAAATAACTCTTTTCAGGACAAAGAGGGGGTGAGAATTAATACATACATCTGAGATATCTTTGTCCAACTCGTTTAATATGTAATAACTCCTACGATAACCATCCTATATGCACCCCTGCTATCCGTCTATCATATAATACGGATAAATAAGAGAGGTGAAAGAAGTTTGTCTACTTTTTTTGACCAACAAAGTACTTACCCAAAGCCATATTTAGCGAATGGGATAAACATTAGCTCGAATCAAGATTACTTTTATCTAAATGAGAAGCTAGATACCGAGAAAAGAATAACAGAACAAATAAATGAATTAGCGAGTAACTTTGAAAAAATAAATGATGAGATACTAGAAGTGATCTGTAATCATCATCAATTAAAGGATACAGTGCATCAAAATCATAAAGAAGCGCTCTTTAAACTCAATCAGCAGGCCAGATATAACCGAAATTTGTCTAAACAGATCCGTCTAAGTAAAACAGACCATACTTTCATAAAGACTCAACTGGATAATCTAAAGGGGAATAGTCAAAAATTCAGTGAAGAAATGAGTCAATTGGAAAGCGGTATTACACATCGAATAGATAAATTTACGCATGAGCAACAATTATTTAGAGATCAACATGAAATGGAAAGAAGTCTATTTACGGACCAATTAAATAGCCAACAAGAAAGGGTTCAAAATCTGAGTGAGGTAATTAGTCAAACCAAATCTGAAATAAGTCTCCCATTAGAAAGCATAGAAAAGCTTGCGAATAAAATGAAGAGAATGGTCCGAGAGCATCAAATGTTAAAAGTAATCGTTGATTCATCTATTTTATTACAAAACAATATAAACCAAGAATTTAAGAAACATCTTAGTCAATGCCATTCTAATAGCAGTGAAATGCCTGTACAAGCTGAAAACGAAGTTCATATCCTTTCTAAGCAATTTACCACTAATTTTGAGACCATTGAAGAAGTGAAACAGCAACTCGGAAAAACGGAGCAGCTACCCGTGGAGAATGAGTTGATTCAATACCCTTTTGCTTTATTTTTAAATATTTTACCCTCCAATTATCCTGCTCAAAGTATTTTCGTAAATGGGAAGCAAGAGAGGGTAACCGCATTTTTAAGCGTAAATAATCAAGAAAAGGTTGCTCTATTTCTCGAGGATGAAAAAGTAAAAAAATATGATTATCGAATTATTGAAGGTATTACGCTTGGGGAAGAATGGTAAGTAATACATTTGTTTAAGCCTGTGGCTCCAATGGAATTTCTAAAAGTTGATTGGGCGTCGTGAACGTGTGCTTATAAGAAAAGTTGCAACTTGATAGAGATCTCTTTTGGGCATGATTGTTTCATCTCAAACTAAGAATTACCAAAGCTGAGTCATTCATCTTTGCCCATCACTCTAATCAAAGTTGCAACCAGTTGCCACTTTGTATTGCCTGCACTTTTATAAAGTCTTAACGATCCTTCTTATAGCACAAGACGTGTAATTAAGAAAATTATACTTCTTCTTCTTCTACTTCAGCTTCACCAAATGCTACACCATCAATTTTATTGATGTCTAAGACTGTAATCAGTCCTTCTGCATCTATAAAGAAAGCTAGTCCTGTGTCATTGTTTAGGTTAGAAAACCTTGCAACTTCAACAGCAATTCCATTCAAGAATACAACCCCTAAAGGGTAGTTAGCCGGAATTTTTTTAAAGAATTTCTCGAAATTTTGACTCATATTCTCACCACCTTGTCTAAGATTATCCCTAATTTCTCTGCAGGGATAATATAGTATATTGCTGCTATGTATTTATACATAGACAAACATAATGACAATTAAATAATTTTTCAAAAAATCTATCAAAGCTTATATGATAGTTAACATGTAGTTTACTTACTCTCTAACAACATCTATAGAAAATCTATTTCTTAAAGTAGCAAGAGAACAAATGCTCCCTGGCTTACCAGATAAAAAAGAAGGCCCTGCAGACACAAGAAGTGAGCTGTAGGGCCTTCTAATTCAATCAAAGAGTATGGTAACAGGTAAAAACCTTAACAAATCTTCAAGTAATATCAGATGATATAACTGATTATTTCTCCACCTACTTTACAGTATCAGCAGCCTTCTTCTTCCACTTCCGCTTCACCGAATGCCACACCATCGATTTTGTTGGTGTCTAAAACTATGATCTGACCTTCCGCATCCACAAAGTATGCTAACCCTGTTTCTGTATTTAGGTTAGAAAAGTTAGCAACTTCGACTGCAATCCCGTTTAAAAAAACGACTCCCATAGGATAGTTCACGGGAATATTTTTTAACAATTGTTCAAAACTTCCGCTCATCATTTCACCACCTCATGTAAAAACACTTTATTTATAATTGGAACAATATAGTATATTGTGGGAACGGAGGTTCATCTAGACAAAAGAAACCACTCAAAACAATTTTCTTTGCAAATTATGTATGTTAAAGAGAAAAGGAGCAGGATTTAGTTGGACCATTCCATCCTGCTTCTTTTCTATATTCTTAATGCAAAACATAGTAAGCCGAATGTTAGGGACAAAAGGAAGAAACTGAAAAACCCGAGGACTAATAGGATACTTTGTTCTGTGAATGCAGATGGTGGAAGGCCACAAAGTGCAGGGTTCAAGGCTACTGCTCCAATCATGGTTCCCATCATTCCGGCAACTCCTCCATTAAAGAATCCAGCTATTAACGATTGTGTATTGAGTATCGCCCCAAATGCCATTCCTATTAATATCCCAAGTGTCATGTTTATTGCACTCATCATTCCTAGGTTAGTAGGAAATAGTAGAAAGAGATTAAGGGAGGTGACAATTCCTAGAATACTACTGCCTGTTAAAGCTACAACAAATGCAAATCGATCACTGAATAAGATTCTTGACCTGTTAAGAAACCGAAAACCTAAGTATCCAATCAAACTATTAGCCAGAAGAATAACAAACAAAAAAACCTGCATAAAAGAAACATCTCCCATTTGCTATGAAAATTTTGAAGACAACATCAACATGAAAAATGACCCGATTATAAATAATTCTAGAGATAATATAAAAAGGATGCTATCTGAAGCAGCAGCCCCGACCATTGGAGCCATAATCCCCATTAACAGACCATTTATATATCCAGTTAACAGCGTTTGATAATCGAACATCCCACCAAACAAGCTTCCTACAATCATGCCAACTAATGTAGCTGCAATCGTAATCTCTAAGTAATGCAAGGGAAAGCGGTTTATTAATAAGACTCCTGTTAATAAAGCTAACCCTCCTCCGCTAACCATAGCAATATTCATACCAAGGTGGAACCCGATTAGTTTTCGATGCTGAAAAAGATAAATATACGAGATAAAAGCAACAATAAAATTACCATACAAAAAAATACCGACCCATTGTGACAATTCTCCTCACCTCTCTTCTAACATATGAAGATTCTTGTAGTTTTTACCTTCATTTTGAAATTTTTTGTGAATAATAAATCCTTTACTCCCATACATTATGGTGAAGTACTGTGCAAGGAGGGGTTTTCTTAAACACAAGGATGAGGTTGAACGATTACATTCCGCTTTTGATGGAAAAAAGAAGGAACGAGAAGGGAAGGGAAGAGGAAATTTATGTAACAGATGAAGGATTGACTTCACCTCCAGGGACCGGATCGTCGGAAGAAATCCGTATATTCATGGATTATATGAAACAAGCAAATTTATTAAAAATTACGGAAGCGGCACCTGAAAAAAAAAAGTACTATTGTTGAAAAGATTTTTAAATATGAAACGGAACCAGCAAGTGGTCATTTATTCGAAATGTGGAGCTGATACCTTACAAACGCTTGGCAAAGTTAGCTCAGTTGGGCGTGATTTTGTGATGATAACCAATTTGAATGAGCGGATCTGGTTGCCCTATCATTCTATTGATTCAGCTAATATTGCAACGGGGATACCAAACTTTTCGAACAGTCATCAGTATTTATTGTTTGATAACGATTTAAGAAATAAGCTGCTATACAACTTCGGGGAGACAGTGTCGAAAAGAGACGTATTAATTCAGCAATTTTACGAAGAATCTTTAGCCACCAGTCTACAATCTTGGGGGAACACTTGGGTAAAGGTTCGTACAGCTAATGAAGTGAAATTTGGAAAAATAGTAACTGTCACCGAAGGAAAACTGCACATTTCACTATTAAAGGAGCAACAAGTGGTTGAGTTAGGTCAGATAGCAACCATTCATAGTATAAGGTTCTTTAGTCTGCTGACATTGTTAGGGAAGGAAAAAATACGCCAATTTTTCAAATGAGAACTGGGTGTTTCATTTCATGATGTATTGCTTATAGGAGGAGAGGAATTTTGGAGAGACCAAATGAGCATTTAGAAGACGAAAATATAGAAGAAAGCAATGATGAGAGTAGTTCAGAAACCGTGGAGGTCACTATTATTAACGAACTCGCTGGGTTTATTGGTGAAGAAATATTAATCGTCACAGAGGCTTCACAGCTGAACCTCCTGGGTCAGACATTTAGACCGATTTTTGTTGGTCCGATAGTGGAAGTCGAAGGGGGTCATATTACATTGTTCCCTGTGACGATAAAAATATTAAATGCGCCTTTCTATAGATTTCCAACACCATTATCCATTCCTTTAGAAAAGATTGCCCACTTTACACCTAATTTCGATAGTGACATTAGGTTTCCACTGGTATAACCGAGGACCCTTAAGGGAGGAGGAACAATATAATGAAACGAATTAATTCGGAACAACATGCTATTAATACGAACCATGACGTGGAACTGCTTAACCACTTTAGGGATGGAATAGGTCATAAAGTGTTTATACTCACTCCATCGTACCCGTTTATGTTTATCGGAGAGATTCTCTCTATTGTGGAGGATTCAGTTGAACTGTTCGTGGAAACAACTCAATTTTCCCAGCTAGAAAATCGAATATGGTACATTCATGTCGACAACATAGAGGTGTTTTATATCGAGCGTCCTGGAGAACCAAGAATTCCAGAGCTAAACGATATGAAGTAAGGCGGCGAGAGGAGTGAGTTAATGAACAGGAGATTTCATGTGGTTGCTATTCCCGTACGCATTGTGGTCAATAACTTTGGAGATCATAATCCGGATGGAAGAATGTATGTATTAAAGGAAAATGAATCAAAAGTAAAAGATTTGATTAAAAAAAATCCGTTCTCACCAGTCGAGCTAGTGCAGCCCCTTACTATCAGGGCTAATGCGGGAGATACGGTCGAAATTCTTTTTGAAAATCAACTTCCCTTTGATGCAGGGATGCATTTTCAGGAAGCAGATTATAATGTCTTATCCTCTGACGGGGCGAATGTGGGGTATAATCCAAGCTCGTTAGCTGCCTGTGGTGAAACGATTCTTTACCGAATCCAAACACCTACAGAGGGGATCTATTTTTTTACTGACCTTGGCAACGTCTCTAGCACAGAAGAGGGATCTAGCATACAAGGTCTATTTGGGGCATTACTTGTGGAGAGAAGAGGCTCTTGGTGGACGGATCCTGTGACCGGAGGAAATATAAATAGTGGTGTGTTTGCTGATATCCATCACCCATTTCTACCTTCTTTCAGGGAGTATGCATGGTTCTTCAATGATGAGATGGAAGTGGATGATTTAACTGGAAACAGACCGCTCAATCCTGTTACTGGTCAGGAGGGAGAGTCTTTTCATGGCGTAAATTATCGCTATGAGCCGCTAACAAATCGTCTAAAACTGATAGAAGAAGGCGTTGTCTCTCCAGAGTGTGACGGAGAAGAGGTTCATCATGATTCATGGGTATTCGGGGATCCTGCCACACCTATTTTGCGAGGATATAGGGGGGACCCTGCGGTTATTAGAATGATCCATGGTGCAAGTAAGGAAACGCATGTCTTTCACTATCATGTACACCAGTGGTTGAGAGACCCAAACAATATGCATTCGGAGGTTGTGGATGCACAGGCCATAAGTCCGCAATCTCATTATAACGTCGAACCATTATACGGACTTGGAAGCCTACATGGTGGAATTGGTGACGTGGTTATTCACTGCCACTTATATCCTCATTTCGAAGCAGGGATGTGGGGAATCAATCGTATTTTCGATACGCTTCAGGATGGTAGCCAATGTTATCCAAATGGACTTCCAATTGCTGCTCTTCAGCCTCTACCTGGTCGACCATGTCCACCGAAGCCAACAAAAGAGAGACCTGGATTTCCTAACTTCATCCCAGGAAAAGTAGGATGTAAAGCTCCTAGACCACCACTAGGAATTGTAGGTGGTCGAGATATGACTGTACTTGAAAAAAATGCAGCTGTTCCAAATGCAAGACCAGGTGCAGTTTTTGTTGATTCCTGTCTTGGAAACCCAGTGGTTGTAGAATTTGATTGCTCCATTATCGAACTTCCGATTGTGTATAACAAACAGGGCTGGAATGACCCGAAAGGGAGAATTTACGTTCTTGATAAAGATATCGAAGACGTGTTATCTGGAAAGAAAGAGCCGGAACCACTTGTCCTGCATATTCCAGCTGGTTCGTGTATTAGGTTGAACTTTACCAATCGATTGCCTACTGTGATGGACGGGGATGCATTCCAGCTCGTGACGAGAATATATGAGACTGGGTTCCATATTCATTTCGTCAAATTTGACGTGCTTGTTTCCGATGGTGCGAACGTCGGTTGGAATTATGACAGCTCTGTCTTACCTGGTGAGACTATTCGCTATGAATGGTATGCAGACACAGAGTTAAAGGCCTTTTTCTTACATGATCACCTTTTTCCTGTTTCTCATCAACAGCACGGTGCATTTGGAGCGGGAGTCATACAACCACGGTTCTCGAAAGCTTATGATTCACAAACAGGTGAGGAAACAGATAGAGGAACGCAGGTAACAATCAAAAACCCGCTTATTCCAGATTATCGGGATTTTTCTCTATTTGTTCAAGATTTCACGTTATTGTTCAATAAAGATGGAAAACCAATCCAGCCGCCTCAATTTCCTGGTTCGCAGGATGACCCCGGGGTTTTTGGAGTCAATTACAAGAATGAACCGCTCCAATTCCGACTTGGGAAAGATTGTGATCCAGCTTATTCCTTTAGCTCTTTTGTGAATGGTGACCCAGTCACACCTATCTTAAAAGCCTATGAAGGAGATCCGATTCGAATACGTTTACTACAGGGTGCTCATGAAGAGTCACACAGCTTCAACATTCATGGATTAAAGTGGAAGCAAGAACGCGCGAGTAATGATACAGTCTTAAGAGCGCAACAGCATATCGGTATATCCGAGTCTTTTACCTTGGAGATGGATATTCCACTTGCTGGAGACTACCTATGGGCTTTTGAAACAGAAGAAGATGTCTGGAACGGTACATGGGGATTGATTCGAGCGTTTGACCAGCAGGTAGAAGGGTTGATTCCATTATCCGATCGTCCATTGCCTCATCCTAGAACGAAGCCTTTGCCTAAAGTGACAGGAAAACCACCTGCCCTTGCAAACCCACAAAGCACATTTCCACCTGAAGCAGCAGCTAACGTACCAATTAGAAGGTATAATGTTGTGGCCTTTCAGACACCTATTATTTATAATTCCTACGGGGACCATGACCCTTACGGTATTGTCTTTGCTCTCGAAGAAGACGTGGATGATATTCTCGCTAAGAAGAAAAATCCAGAACCGCTCGTATTAAGAGGGAATGTCGGGGACCTGGTGGAAGTTACGTTGACTAGTCGACTGAAATTTGAGCTATTTCCTTTCCCGGACGGCATACATCCTTATCCGCCTGTAAAGGAACAAGCATTTTATCCACCATCATTAAGGATCTCTTTGCATGTAAGTTTGCTTGATTATGACGTAAAAACTTCTAGTGGGGATACTGTAGGATTTAATCCGGATCAAACGGTTGGTCCTGGAGAAAAAATCACCTATCGTTGGCATGTTAGTGAGAATGTTGGTACATGTGCAATGTGGGATATGGCAGATTTACGAAATCACCGCTCCTTTGGCACATTTGGCGCCTTCATTGCAGAACCACGCTTTTCAACCTACCTAGATCCAAAAACTCTTGGACCTGTCAAAACAGGCACTAATATAGTTTTAAGCAATCCTCTCTTAGGTAATACCAGAGAATTTGTTCTTATCCTGCATGATGGTGTTCGACTAGTCGATAAACGAGGACAGTTAATTGTGGATCCTCTTGCAGGTGCTATTCCTCAAGCAGCTCCAGATGATGATGTCGACACTTATGATAATGGGTCCAGAGGTTTTAATTATCGGTCAGAAAGATTGATCAACCGTTATACAGAAAAACCAAAGTTAGGTGATTTGTTTAGTTCGAAAGTGTTCGGTGACCCTGCGACTCCTGTTTTCGAAGCATATGCTGGCGATTCCGTTGTCATTCGCCTAACCAATCCTTCAGAGCGAAGAAGAGCGCATACATTTCATCTACATGGTCACGTGTGGAAATTTGATCCTCGAGAAATAGAATCGCGCACAGATTCCTATGTTGGTCATATTGTAGCAGGTGCAGCAGAAGATTTATATTTAATTGGCGGTGCAGGAGGCAGATTAAATTACCCGGGAGATTATATGTATCGATCAGGGAATATAAGATGGGATATAGAGCAAGGTATGTGGGGAATTATACGAGTCCATGATAAAGTGCAGTCTTATTTGCCGGTAATACAAAATAAAAACTTAGAAAATCACTAATAAAAAATGATGTTCATTTTTAAAATGAACATCATTTTCTTTTAAACGCGTATTGCGGTAGACATGTTAGACATCTACTATCTTAAAGCTCCATAAGAATATTAATGTAGATTTTCGATAGTCATTATGGAGTCGAATGGAACAATACGGGAATGCATCTTACATTTACAGTCTTTTTTCCTTTTTTTATTGTGTACTTCTTTAACCAATACTTCTGCAAAATCTGTTCCGACATTCACTAATCTACCTTGGATCCTCTCATTATCTGTAACCATTATTTTAACGTCACAATCTAATAATTGACGTAGCCTAAAGGACATACCACTTGTTAAACCACCTAAACGAATGGAAAAACGATCATCACAATAACAATTGTGATGATGCTTATGACAATCACAGTCATCGTGGTGATGGCGCTTATGGCAACCGCAGTCATCATGGTGATGATGTTTATGGCAACCGCAATCATCATGATGGTTATGATGATTATGACAACCACAGTCATCGTGGTGATGACGGTTCATATGACCATTCCAATCATCGTGATGGTCATGGTTTTTCCGACATTTACAGTCATCATGTCGGTGATGTTTCTTATGGCAATCGCATTCATTATGATGATGCTTTCTACAATCATCACAATGACAATCATTGTGTAAACTCATATACCTTTCTCCTTTAACTCGTAGAATTCTATTGCTGTTGAAACAGTCATCATTACTTCGTTTTTTTAATGGGGTTAGCAAACGAACTTTCTTTCTGGGATAACAATCATAGGGGCTTAACTCGAAGAACTTATCGTAAATACACTTGGCATGGCATTTGTTGCTACAGCAAGTTGAATGGTTCTTGTTATAACAATTGTTTGAATAGCGATGAGATTTTCCATGACTATGACAGTGACAGCTTTGAAAACTTGTCAATTCTTACACCTCCTTTCCTAGCTTCTATTATCTTATGTCTGTCCCAGTCAATAGGAATATGTAGTATACCTATCGATGATAAATAAGTAACTATGCTTAATAGAAATAGAGGGGAAGTATTTTTGAAACTAGTTTTATAAAAAAGAACAGAAACACAGAATTTTTATACGGATGTGAATAAAATAGAGGAATAGGATGCACTATCCATGAGATAGGTAATAGACAGACAAATGTGAGGGCCTATATGAATTAGCTGATATCGACGTAAAGGAAGGCTTGCATAAAATGCTTGTACAAATAGCAGATAGGAGAGTAATCCTTTGGAATTCAAACAGCGGTTAATAAAATACGTTGTTACATTCATCATTTTGCTAGGGTTCATGTTCACTTTTTATTTCTGGAATGAAAGCAAGGAAATACCGGTGCTGGATAAGGTAGAAGCTTTTGAAATGAATACCGTTTTTGGAGAGCCATATAATTTGACGAATAAAAAAGTAAAATTATTAACTTTCTTCTATACTCGTTGTCCTGATATTTGTCCAATGACCATGTTTGATTTTAAAGATTTACAGGATCAGCTTCAAAAAGAGGGACTATTTGGGACTGAGGTAGAGCTTCTTGCAATCACTCTAGATCCTGAAAATGATAGTCAGGAGATTATAAGAGAGTATGCTAATTTGTTTGAAGCAAATCCGGATGGGTGGAAATTTATGAGGGGAGAATTGGATGAAACGAAAGACATTGCTGACTCATTAAAAATGAAATATAAAAAGGTTAATGACGACTTTATTTCTCATAATACGACGATGTATTTGATAGATCAGGACAATAATATCCGCAGCCTGTTTAATATGGCAAATTCAAAAGAGCCGGTAGATAAGGAAGAAATCATGCAAACGATTCGGATTATCATTCAAGAATAACAGTTTAGGAGCAGCGTATTAAATCCGATTGTAGCTGAACACACCTGAGAGGAAGAATTTCTTCTTCTGAAAGGAGGTGATTTAATGAATAAGAAGAAAGATGACAAAGGTTTTTGTTGTCCAGAATTTGTTCCTCCAGGTGCACCAGACGATTTTTGTATCCCCGAAAGTTGCTGTCCTCCACGTCTCAAAACCCCTAAATTCCCTTCCCCCACATCGTGTCTTCCAGAGGAGCAGACACGAGAGCTTGAAGAGTTAATCGATAGGACGAATGAATTGCTATTGGATTTAGCTTTATCTAGTGAACGACCAGAAGAGGGAAGAATGAGAGCTTTTGATGGCTTATTAGGTCAATTCGTTGAAGTTATATTAGAGAGGGAAGAAGATGGAAATCAAGAAAGTAAGAAACAACAAATACCACCATTAGAATTTGAGACAACCGTTGACCTAGTATTACCAGAGGAAAAGCCTGTCCTACAGAAACAAAAGAAAAAGCGCTACTGGACAAAAAAGGTAGTGAAATTGAAGAAAAAGGAAAAAAGAAGAGGCAAGAAAGCTAGTAAAAATAAGAGAAACGCAACCATAGTAAAAGGTAATAAGAAAAGTGCGAGAGAGAGGTTAAAAGGTTATGTACATCTCTCAGGCCGAGACTTCGTTCTTTTAAGAAAAGATAAAGAAAAATTATTAATTCCTTTGAGGCGAGTTGCTTTAATCAAAGCTCGCGATCGATTTGCACAGCCTATTGATGAACCAGCATTATTAGATATTGACCCTTGCCTACGAAGAGCAATAACCTTTAATTTTGGAAAAACGGTTGCTTCTTCGCCAGAATTAATTGAAATATTTTTCAGACTGACCATCGCTATATTTTTATTAATTAACTTGGGGAAAAAGGTGAAGATAAAGATAGAGGACGAAGAAGTTCAAGGAACCTTAAGGGATGTTAACAAGGAATCTCTCGTTATTTCCATGAATAATGATAAAGAAAAGATTATACCAATCCAATCAATATCTTTTATGATTATTAGTGAGAACTAATTTAGCTAGTTGCACTAGTTGGACAAAATACAAGGCTAGTAGTGATTTTGCACAAAAGATCGAGACAATTTTTAAATCCAATGGCGCTGACTAAGCAATCTACCTTATGAAAGGACATCTATTTCTATCAATGTTTTTCAGAAAGAAATAGAAAAGTAGATTGGTATAGCTTTTTCAGCGCCATTTATTTTGTCACACATGAACTTTGTAAACTGTCTATCAAGCACTATAACCGATTTCTAACAGATCCTTGTGGGGGACCATTCTAATTACTCCAGTACTTCCACTTCTAGCTTCGGCATGTTGTGCATATTTCTTGCCGTTACATGAGCTATCACATAATAAAGGCCAGGCTCATGAAATATTTTATGGATGAAATATACCTCTTCCTCTGGATGTATTTCTCCTTCCACCGTTTCACGTTCCTCGTATCCATCTCTCCAGATCTCAAACTTCACCTCTGTCGCATCTGTCACTATTTCTTTCCCTTGGGTGATTTTTGCCTTGATCATGACCTCTTCATGAACCTTTACCGGTTGTGTCTCTACTTCTATCATTACATCAATCAATTCAGCATTTCCTGCTCCTTTTTGATCATTATTGCAACCAGTCACCAGTATAAGAGCCATAATCAGTAGACACACCACTTTCTTCAAATACAATTCTTCCTCTCTATCTATTAATTTAGGTTGCTATTGGAGCGGTAACGTAGAGGGGAAGGTAGGCTACTCTCATTTTGACACCCATCCACCCCACAAAGATCAAATAATCCCTAGAAAGCGAGTCAAATACCGAATTCCTATTATCCATCTTATGACATAACTCGATAAAATATTTAAGAACTCATTAAAACCATGTGAAGATATGCTCTACATATGAAACTAATTCAATTTTTCATAAACAGGTTCTACGTTTTTTATTATGTACCATGCATATCCAATGGAAATAGCGGACAATACAATCGCTGTGACAGTATTGAATACCAATGAACCTTCCACGGAAAAGACACTTAACGAATTAAATAAGCTATGTACAAGGATACAAGGAAACAGGCTTTTTCCCTTATAAAAAATAATCGTAAAAAGAAATCCTATAGCAGTTGCGTAGCAGATTTGTAATATAGTTAAAAATACCTCTGCACCATTCAATAAGTTGATAATATGACCTATACCAAACGTGATACTTGAAATCAATATTGCTCGGTTAAGATTTTCTTTGACCAAAGCTTTAAATAGGAAACCGCGAAATATCACTTCCTCAATAAATCCCACGCCAAACATACTTAAGATATATAGCGTCGTTTCAACCGGAGATAGATTAAACGTGACGCCATTCCACAGATTACAGGTTAGAATCAAGAAAAGTGGAATAAAGTATAAGTATTTTTTCACATCCCCTTTGAAACTACACAAACCATACTTCTCAAGTAAATTCTGTTTCTTAATCCAATACCAAAGAAAGATAACAAAGAGGATGCTCACAGGAGCAGTAACAATTTTCTCGATTCCTAAAAGGATAGATAGGTTATCCGAAAGGCTGAATAAAATAACATATACAGCAATCCACACTAACGAAAACATTAACTCATTTTTCTTATATAAACGGTTCATAACAATTCCACCTTTGAAGCGTAGATTGCACAGATGAATAGTCACTCTGGAACTTAGAATACCGGGTACATTTGTGATTCACCTTTGCTTCATTACAATTTGCGTTTTATACATAAATTACAGTACTGAAATGGTCTGAGGTCAATAGCACTTAGAGGAAAGTTATAAATTTGTCATAAAAATCGGATTTACCATTCAGTCCCTAAATTGTGGTTTCGAACCTTTTTTTATCCATAAATGAGTGTTAAAGTTTAAATAATCAATGCCAAAGCAGTGAAGGGGAGAGCCATGTTACAGTATATCGAACCATTTGTATCAAGCACGGTAGAAACATTTCAAGAAGAGGATGGGGTCCTATCTTATTTTGATGTAGATGGAAATCTATTGGCCGAAGCGTATTTCCAACATGGACATTTTTATTCTGCAGTGTTTTTTAATACAGACACTGAACAAACACAAGCACAGATTACAAAATTAGAAGCAGAAAACATCACGAAAAAAGTACAGACGATTTTTCAGCAAGAGGATCTTACCATAGAATCAATTAAACAGTCTGACTATGAATTTATTGTGAGCTTAAAAATGTTGGAGCCGGTTTATCAGATCCCGATTCACAATAGCAGTATGGATATTACCATTAGCAATTCAGGCTTTGTGGAAAGTATTACGCTTCCAGAGAAGGATTTTATCATTCATTATCCTGAAAAACTTATCTCAAAGGAGGAAGCGAGCTCCATATTAAAGCAGCAGCCTCTTTTAAAGCTTGGAATTGCACCTGAGCTGGATTGGCAATACGTATATAGGCAAAATTATGATATTTATGGGGTCGATCCAGATGGAAAAGTCCGTTTATGGAGTCAAGATGAAACATTGAAAGATGCTGGTTTTGAATCTTTACCTGATGTGGAGGATATTGACCAGCTGGAGACTTTCATACAAGGCGGAAGATTGGAGCCAGTAGTAACAGAGCACACGGAAAATGAAAAACAATGGAATATATCAAGCGATGAAGACTTGCCTTTACAGGAAGATAGCTTTATACGAGCATGCAAAATAGTAAAAAACTTAGTAGGAGAGCATTATAAACACTATTATGTTGAACGCTATCCCTATTTAAAGCAATTGTTACAAGTAGAGGGAGGTTCAACGGATACGTATCGCTTTGTATATGTTTTGGACGAGATAACCTTTGATTTTCAGGCAATTTCCATTTCAGTTAATACGAAAACGAATCAAATCAATTCTATTACCTATCCCATTATTCCATTAGAGAGGTTTTCTACCTTACCATTGCCGACCATTACAGAAGAGGAGGCAAATGCAATCGCACAACAGTTTGTGGACGTAGAACTAACGTTAGAAAGCGATATAAAGGACCGAAAGAAGTTATCCTTCGTTTATTTAATGGACTATCCGACCTCTCCAACAAAAGGACATATTCAGTATGTTGATGCATTTACAGGCGAAATTCATTGGGTTGAAACGGGCTGGTAACCATGTTGTTCTAATAGAAGGAGGGAGATTATGAAAAGAGCAGGATTATTTGTACTTATTCTTTCTATCTCATTGGTGTTTGGATGTAATGAAAAAGTAGAACTAGAGAGAGGAAGTTTAGAGCAGAGTCTTGTTATAACTGAAAAAAGTTTGCCGGATACCTTTGAACAAATTGCTACAGAGTACGATAATCAGAAGTTTGTCGTCGTAAGAGTCAATAACACAGAGGACTACCAAGAAATGTGGAGACAGTTTCAGATAAAGGAAGAGATCGTAGCCGTGAACATGGAGGACAAGGATGTTTTGTTTTTAGGACTCTTCGAATCAAGTAGCTGCCCTTATGACATTAGTGATCTATTAACCAATACAGAAAAGCATGAACTAAAAGTTTACTTTGCTCCGATAGATAGGAATTGTACGGCAGACAGTAGTCCAAGGAATTTTGTAGTTAGCATTGATAAAGATGTTTCTGAAGAATTATCAACACTTGTCTTTGTTAACCATTCTAAACAGATTTTAGTACCTATAAGTGATATGTAACCAATTTCCCGAATATCTATGATATGAAATATTTTGTTTATAAGGAAATGTGAAACGAAAATAAAGATGATAAATGGTCGTTTTATTTAACATAAGAGGAGTCATTATATGAAAATCCATGATTTCATACTTGAATTTAACCAAACATATCCTGAACAGGAGCTTTACAGAGTCGCAACAGCAACAGAAATTGCTTCATTTGAGGACTCACTCGGAATTCCACTTCCTTCATCGTTTAAAGAGTTTCTCATGACTTTTTCTAACGGAATTTTGCTGTTAGGGTGGGAACCTATAGGGGGCGTCAGTGAAGATTCCCCTTGTTCATATTTACGTCACTCTGAGCGAATAATTTATGACCTTCCATCAAGAGTTTTAATTGAAGAGACGAATGAACTCGTAGATTCCGACTGGCTTATCTCATTAACGATGTTCGATGGGGGAGAGAGTTCAAATGATCATTGGGCACTCATTTGTGAAGAGGGTCTCCCTAATAACGAATATAGGATAGGTTATATAGGTCAAGACAGTAAATCTATCGTAAAAGTTGTTCGGAATTTTGAAGAATGGTTGGGCATCTTTTGGGAAGGAAACAAGAATAACAAGGATAGTGAATTTGCAATTCCAACGTTCCGTGTAATTTACCCAGATTATGATGAACGTGGCAGAATATTGCATGAGTGGTTAAGATAATTATAGTTTGAATAACATTTAGTAATAGTTATCTTACGAAGGTTAAATGTTAAAAAGTATTGTTAAATATTTTAAAAATCCTGAAAAAAGAAGGATTATTTAAATTGGAATCAGAATTTGGGAGATATGGAAAATTTCCAAAAAGAAAGCAGGTGATGTTATGAACAAGGTTTTGGCGTTAGTAATCTTGGGAATGGGTTTTGCTGGAGCAGCTATAATTAGTACGGTCCCGGAGCTGTTCGAATCTCCAATTGGAGAAGAGACGAAGATGGTCGCTGCCACCTCTACAGTAGTTTTCGTGGTGCTCACTATCTACGCTCTAAAATTGCGTCGGGGATTGGATAACAAAAAAGAGTGAAAAACTCAGTGCTTAAAAAGGGAGTTGCCCTCGGAAATCGACAAAAGGCTTCGAATTTCACTCATTGCTTTTTGTCTTTTTATTTTGTATTTTCAATTCCTTCTGTGTGAATTTATGCTCAAATATCATTAAATCTGCATCCATCTTTTGGAGTGTCGGTTTATATGGCATTTTTGACACCTCCATAATCTGTTGGTTTTTCTTACATATTATTGTAATTATAATATGTAAGAAATATAATATATTTCCTATATTTATTCTACCTAATTAACTATATAACTATTAATAAACAAATCGATTACCCTTCAATTTTGCCTAGAACGGAGCAACTTACATATGTTAAATAACAGAGTGAAACAATTTACGGACACTTATCAATTATTTGAAAAAGATGTAATTCAACAAACACAATTACAGCATCGTATGACTTTAGTTGACTCTTTTGAGATTAAAAAAGGAATGCACGTCTTAGAGATCGGTTGTGGACAAGGGGATACAACGATGATTTTAGCCGATGCAGTTGGGGAACAGGGTCATGTAACAGCAATTGATATTGCATCTGGTGATTATGGTGCTCCTATGACATTAGCTAGAGCACATGACAACATCAAGGATTCTGTACTTGGAAAGAGTATAACATTTCGCTTAGAAACGGATTTTCTAGATTATGAGATTCAAAAGCCCGTTGATGTTATCGTTTTATCTCACTGTTTATGGTATTTTAAATCGAAAGTTCAATTAGCACAGTATTTCAAGAAAATGCATGCGATTTCTCCGAGAGTTTGCGTAGCAGAATGGGATTTAACGTTTACAAACATTGCGCAACGTAGTCATTTTTGTGCTGTGTCCATTTTAGCGTTATATTCCACCTTTACTGAAAATGACGGGAATATTCAAAATGTCTTTAGTAAAGATCAAATCATCAAGATTGCTAAGCGGGCAAACTTCCATCTAATCAAGCAAGATGTCGTAGATGCTTCCTTTTTACAAGATGGCGCATGGGAAGTAGATTATGCTAACAGTATTGCATCATCATTTAAAAACACGCCAGAAAGCATTCATATACTTGTTCAAACTTACTACGAGGTAATGAATCGCATTCAAGAAAGAGAATCTCTAAATAGCTTTGTTTGCATTTTTGAAAAAAGGTAGTGCTCTAAATAGCTTTTCAAACTAAAGTTAGAATTTTTTTCTTGGGCATTTTTCTCATAAAAGCTCTATCAACTAATCCTAGCTAATGGTTGGCAGTATGGCTTATAGTCATCTCAGACGAATTAATGATATGAATAATTATCAGAAGGTAAGGGAAAGGATTTTTTACTCTTTAAAAATATTTTAGTTTACATAATATAAATTATACTAAGTTGCGTTTCAATGAAAAAGTATACTTGTAATATTGAGATATTTGAGAAAAAATAGTTTGAAATGCTGTATTTTATAGTTTTTTATTTTTATCGTTATTCAAAGGTTTTATAACATCGTTTTATTACTTACATTATTTATTTTTATTACTTGCTGTTCATCAATTTATACCTTGTATTTGCTTATTATTTTATCTATCCATGCTATGCTTAGTTAGATCATGATTTTTCTGTTCACTATCAGATTTATGTTTCGCTCATTCAGTTACATATCATATCTATAATATCGTTATAAAAATACTGCCAAAAATGCTCTTTCTAGCAGCTTTAATATGTTTGGGCTCTTAATACCTTTCTATACTCTTAAAACAGCTTACAGCATAGCTTAATGCGTTTTTATTGTAATATTATAAGTTAAAAGAACAATTTTGCAGCTAAAGGCAGTGACTTACCTTGACTACAAGCATACATAAACGATTAGCTTATTTAGCTCTAACTTCCCTACTTGTTTTTCTGGGATTAGCTTCCAGGTCATATGATCATCTTCTACCTAATATTATCGCCATACATATCGGTGACATGCTATGGGCAATGATGATCTATTGCGGCATGCGCTTTCTATTTGCTAGTAAACCTCCTCTACTGGCCGTATTTTTAAGCTTATCCTTTTGTTTTATTATTGAATTCAGCCAACTATATCAAGCTGAATGGATTAATAGCATTCGTGAGACAACTATTGGAGCTTTAATTCTAGGAAGAGGATTTTTGCTAGTGGATCTATGGAGATATACAATGGGGATTGGTTTGGCTTTTCTGATGGACTTTATCCTAATCAAGTACTTAAAACCCTAAAAAAATTCCCGTTTATATCTGGTTTGCATAAAAAAGGAACCTTCATAAAACTAACGAGTTCGGTTGATGGGGAGAAAAATGCAATTAACAGCGTAAATCATAGGTTAATCAACATATATTTCAACAATGAAATAGCCATATAAAAACAAGTATAAGCGCTTAAATTTCTGAGCGCTTTTTAACGTAATATTCTAATATCCTTATTTAACTACCGCGCCTGTTAGTTGGAGAAAAAAGGTGAAGCTTATTCAATAATTATAGAATACTATTTCACCAATTCAATAACAATATTAAAATGCTTGAAATGAAGAATACAACAAAAAAGACAAGGATGTAATATGTTTTTACCTGTTGCTAAGCCTTAGGTTTCTTTTTATAAACCCTCCAACCAATAAACAAACCCAAAAACATTCCTATAATTCCAAAACGTAAAATCGTTATAAAATAATCAAGAAACGGTTTATGTGTAATTAGCTGACCACCGTCACCTACCTGTTGAACTTCTTTGTAATTAACAAATAAAATGGAAACAGCCAATCCGAACACTAACCCATACAGACCTGATTTTCTTAATACTTTTTCCATAGTTCTCCTATTTTCATTCTCCACAAATATCCCCTCGCAAGTCTATTTTGTTTTAATATTATAAAACTTAACTTAACATATATTTCCTAATGTTGAAAGATTCCTTGTATTCCTTCATTCCAATATCCAATTAGCAAGTGTTTTAACAAGTGAATTAGCAAAGGTACATAAATTTATGTGCCTTTGCTAATCTCTGTGCTAATTGCGGACCCCGTGCTTCTGTATAAAGCATCTATTTTTTGATATAACTACAAAAACGGGGACACTAATTCATATGCGAATTATATCCCCAAAAGGTGTGTTTTTTATTGTTTTCTCACCATCAACCGAACCCGTTATCATAAACATGGGTTCCTCTTTTCTTACCGAAGCTGTCTCTTCCTCTTATACCTAGCAAACTAAAATAAATCAATAAATATGCAATCAAAAGCATTGCATAGAACCATATGGAACGATGCCAGGTATTCTTTAATTCAATCCAAAAAATCATTCCACCTTGATGTGGTGGTAACACAGAATCCATTGATACTTCTAGATAGAACATACCAAAAAAGAATAAGAACAAAGGAAGGAATAAAATCCATATTAGTTTGGTATTCATATCCTCTACCTCTCTATTCTACCGACCAAAGCAAATATCATTTAATCTATCTTTTCTGCTATTATAGCTATTACCCTGACTGGGGCAGATTCCATAGTCGTACCGTCAAAGCCTATTTTTACTTTATCGCCAGCATTGAATTTTTCCTTTATATCATCTGGTATACTTACACTCACAGAACCCGATAATTTGGTACCAGTTGATTCCTCGATATGCACCATCAAACTCCCGGATTCATAAACTGTTTCAACTGTTCCAGAAAATGTAGCTTCCACATTAGAAGTATCAGAGTTACAAGCTACTAATAAACCACTAGAAATCAAGATTAATAATAGTATCCCTGTCTTTGTACCAAAAATCTTATCTAAGCATGTTAATAGATACATTCATTCACCCCTATTTTTCATCTACATGAGAAGTTCCACTGTTTATTAAACATAAAATTCCATATGTTTTTTGTCCATCTTATAATAATCTAACCTATCCTGCAAGGTGCCTGTATGGAATTCGAATTTATGACCATCTGGATCGGTAAAATAGATGGATTGCTTGTCTTTCTCATCTCTCGTCCGCCCAGGTAAAATATTTACTTGTAACTTTCTTAGCTTATGGACTGCCTCTTCGAAATCCTGCTCCAATACCGTAAAAGCAATATGAGTATAAGATTCCTTTATTTCATTTCTCGGGATATCCTTTTCTTCATTCAACGCAAGCCACATGCCATGTAAATCAAAATAGGCAGTGCTTCTCCCTTTGACTAATAGCTTTGCCTCCAAAACATCTTGATAAAAGGCGATTGACCTCTCTAAATCTGAAACAGAAAATAATAAATGATTTAACCCCTTAATCATCCTGCTCCCTCTCCCTTTCTTATGAGAATGTGTAGATCTTTATAAAGAGTGCACATATAAATATCGTTTACTATCTCTTAATGTAGACAGCATATTCTTTCGATTACCTTCTAGGGAATAATTTAGCTTTTCTCTGTTTTTTTAAATTGATTGTATGGTGACTTCTGCAGCGTCTTCTATAAATTATTCAGGCTTCTTTCCTAGATTAAGTGAATTACCCTTGAACAGAACATTTGTTCTCACCTCGAGAATTTCGTCATTTTGAAGGAACGGTTTGATATTATAGTCTGATTCAATTCTATATTTTGTAATATTAGGCATACTATTTTCTTCTACAATAACTTTTTATTTAGGCACATCTGTCTCCTCCTATTGATTTATACCGATTAGCAGATAGCCAAATACAATACTAGAATGAGAATAAGAGCACCTGCTCCACCCCATATTTTTTTCTTTTCTTTCTCTTTTTCTTCTTTTTAAAGTAGTATCTCTACTTAACTATTCTAGTAAAAAGTAAAAAAATCTGCATAAGCAGGTTTTCATGTCAATTCGGTATAAAGGTTTGAAAGAATTCCACCATCATCGTACTTGCATCTGGACCTAGTGGATCTGTATAAGAGCCGACTGAGCTTCCACCCGGCCATGCATGCCACATATTCTGCACTAAGATGCTCTTCATCCAGACCTTATTATCGTTAGCCTTATAGCTATTAATCGTATACGGCTTTCCAACTGGGACAACATTTTCTACCTGATCCGGCTGATTGTCAATCCATCCTCTAAACGTCCCATCTACAACTAAGTCATTCGTTGCTGCCCATTGGGAAATCACTTGTCTCGCATTAATCGGATACACCACATTGTCTAAGGCACCTTGGAACACAATCACCGGCATATGCTTTGCGCGGGACCCCATCGAATGATAGGCAAGTGTTCCTTGCTGTATCGGATTTGGACCACCATACACCATGACATGTAAAGAAGTAAGGGCACTAGTAGCTGCCTTATATTCTAGTCCTGCCACAACCCCAACTCCTGAGAATATATCCGGGTAGGTGGCTCCCATAATGACACTCATCGCACCACCGGCTGAAAGTCCAGACACGTAGATTTGATCTTTCTTAATGGAATACGACTGTTTCACTTGATTAACCATACCTGCTATAACCTTTGGCTCCCCGCTACCTCTTGATTGGTGGGCTGTATCGAACCAGTTCCAGCACCTATTCGCATTCGCATCAGTGCTTTGCTCAGGATACAACACGAGAAAGCCCTTTGCCTCTGCAAGAGCATTCATTTTTGTTCCGATAGAAAAATCCTCTGCATCCTGACCACATCCATGCAGCATCACATATAGTGGGTAGCTCTTCGCCCCGTCATAACTACTTGGCACATATACCTTATAGTCCTTTCCTTCGTAAGTACCTGAAACAAAGCTTCCATTGGCATTGGTTACTGTAGGATGATAGAGCATGGTACTGATAAACAAAAAACAGCTTGCGAGTAACCACTTACTTGTCTTCTTCCCCAAAAAACTCACTCCTTTCCAGTATTGCGAGACATTATACTAAAAAGGAGTTACAAATGAGTTACAAGCTTTTCACTAACTCTAATTCATCTCTAATCGGGATTCCGTCATTTCCTAGGTGAGGAATGGAGGGCTTTCGAATTCTCGCTTTCTCGACTGCATTTGGATAGAGCTTGCTAAGTTTATAGCCACGCTTTTGATAGAACCGAAGAGCATGCAGGTTGTCATTCGTAGTAATTAACTTTACTTCGGTACACCCTTCTTGCTTAGCCAGCTGTTCAACCTCTTCGATAAGCCGGGAGCCGATTCCTTTCGACTCTATCAAACTATCCAAAGAAATAATTTCACATGCTTGGTGTCGAATTTCAAACGTTACAAGTCCTACGATTTGCTGCGCCTCTTTCGCAATAAACCCATCAAGCTCTGCACAGTCATAAACACCTGTCGAGACGACCATCTCGCTGCTCCCCCAAAGCTCAATGAACAACTTACGTACATCTTCTCTATGCTCTTCTCCCATTCTGTCTATGGGCATATCCGATTCCCCTTTAATCGATGCCTACAGCTTCGCTTCTATATTCAAGACGTACGACATCTCTCCAGACGCCGTTTAGTTTGCCCATTCTATGATGGGTGCCTATCACTTGAAAGCCATGCTTCTGGTGAAGCTTGATGCTACCGATATTTTCAGGAAATATCATCGATTGGATCGTCCAAAACCCATTTTTCTCACTCTCTGTTAGGAGATGGCTAAGAAGCTTGCTTCCGATTCCTTTACCGGCTGCATTCTTCGATAGATAGATACTAACCTCTGCCACGCCTCTGAAGGCTTCTCTGCTGGAAATTGGACTTAATGCCACCCAGCCGATCATCTCATCTTCTATCCTCGCTACAAATCGGCATGCCTTCGTATGACCCTGATCCCATTCCTCCCAGGTTGGTACCTCTGTCTGAAAAGTAGCATTCCCAGTATCAATCCCCTCCTGGAAGATTGCTTTCACATATTCCCAATCAGTATCCTTCATTTCCCCTATCACAACTGAATCGTTCATCGGTAGTATTCCTCTCTATTATCTGAAATATGTATAATAATAGAATAATTATACGTCTGTCCTCAAAAGAAAAAAAGCATTTCCTTTCTCCGATTAGAGAAAAGAAGTGCTTTCAATAGGTTTGCAAGCTAAACATAAGACCAAGATATACTGCTCCTATGACAGCGATGCTTACTAGGAACGAAACGACTGGAGAAGCCTTTATTCGAAAACTTAAAACATTGATTGCCATCAGCAAGATTGCAAAAGCAAACATCGCAAGACCAGGAAAACCTAGCTGAAAGCCGATTTGCTCAAAGCTCACAAAGAATAAATCCAAATGATAGAACTGTAGGACATTCTCCATGATAGGTAGCTCCGTCAGATTGTGCAGTGGCTGCTGCTGGCTAAGTGCTCCGGTCGCTGAAAAAATAAGCAGGATGATGATCGATTCAAGCTTCGTCCAAGGTCTCGGATCCGCCTGCTCGTTTCTTCTGATTCTTCTTTTCATTAGCACCCCGTTTACCACTGCATATAAAACTAGTGGAATCATGAGCACATGCTTGATTAGCAGACTATGACCATAAGGCACTAACCAAGAAGCAGGATAATCACTGTATTCCATCGAATAGCCCATTAAGGATAGACCTGTAATAGCGATGATTGCTAGGCAAAAAATAGCGGTAATATGGAACCAATCTAAAAACGAAAGCCAGTTACGGGTATCTTTACTGAACCAACCAACGATGAAAACAATCCCTACCCAGACTACTACCGTCAAATAATGAGAAAGATGGGTTAGATAACCTGGAATCCCATAGACAGCGTTTGCATGACTGGTCCAGCTGAGTACGGCAATCAAAAGAAACACCAAGCCTACTCCTAACAAGTGATATACCAAAGAATCTTGCTTTCTACCAATAAGAAGATAGATTGCAATGATAACAGATAAGCAAAATGTAACTAGCCAGGCTTTCCCCACCTCAAAGGTAAATAATATGGTTGTCAGGACATAGCTAAAAGAGTAGTCTCCTAGCAAGAAAAAAAGAATGGATAAGAGTGGGATAAAAGAAAATACCATTATCCCAATTATCCCTGAAAGCTTTGCCCAGAAAGGCACTCTAATAGTCGGCTTTAAATCGCCCGGTAGCGCTTGAAGGATAAAGCTGCCCATTAGGATTGCTAAACATACATATACAAATGCTTCTGCGATTATACTGACTAACAGGATCATCTCTTCCATCTTCCCAAAAAGAATGCTAGTACTACAATCGTCACGGCAAATAGGACATAATATATCCAAGCGTTCGAACTCTCTTCTTCAGAAATGTCTGTAGAGGCTTGTTCATCCTCTATGACAGTGTCCTCTATAATTTCTGGTAAATTCTCGGCGTCTTGGCTAAATGGAATGACCCCTTGAATAGGATGACCGTCCGCCCCTATAATGCTCCATTCAATTATATAAGCACCATTTGGAATGCCTTCTACTGTTCCAGTCATTTGACGATCGGTAACAGTGATATTTTCAATTGGCATCTCGTCTCCCTCTTCATTTATTAAAGAAAAAGAGCTTGTCTTTTCAATCTTTCCCTCAAATGTTAAAACGATTTCTTGCAAAGCCTCTTGTATGACTTCTCCCTCAGCTGGAACAGAGCTTTCTAATCCAGTGTGAGCATTAGCAGGAACTGTGAGTAGAAAAAACATGAAGAAGAACAGAATCATACTATAACTAATTTTTTTCACTACGAAACCTCCAAGATATTCTAATTACCCTATTATTTATACCATAATTTTCGTATCATATGGTGTAATTTGAATTTTAGGATAAGCTAGGGTACCATGAAGAGGAAGAATAAAGAAGGAGAGATGACCAATGGCAAAATCAGCCGCAAAGCGTAAACTGATGCACAAGCGCCGCACAACTGGGAAGGATGTCACGAACTTTAGAGGAGAGGCGGCTTTTAGCTTACATGTAAGAAAAACGAAAACGAAGCAAGAGCGTCTGCTACAAATGGAGAAGAAACATAAAAAGCATTTCCAAGGCCCAAGACCTGATGGAAATGCTTTTTTATTCTTTAGAAGCCTCATTCATTTTCCAACTATATAGGATTGTTATTTGCTCTGCTGTTTTAAGGCATCGACATATTGTTTTGCTTCTACCAAAGATAGACCCAACGAATCCCTCACTACTTTTACAGCTTTCACATCTTTGCCCTCGTTTATCAGCTGTTTCAATTCATGATCTATTGGCATACCAGTTTGGTTATACATTTGGTTTAACATATATTTTAAACCTTTGACTTGACCAGTAAGCTTTATAACTGCAGAGAATAAAAACACAATTAGAAATAGCGTCATCACTTCAATAAAATTAAATTCCACGAAAATCCCCCTCAGTCATAAGAAATATCTTATCATTATACAATTTTAGCAGAAAACTTCCTTTCCCATACACTTATACGCTCCTAGACTAACTGGAGAAGCTCTCCGAAAGAATCTACGACATAGTCTGCTAGAGAAAGCTCGTCCTCCTGTGCAAAATCAAAACGAACCCCAATAGAGACTAGATGGTTATCCTTCGCAGCCAATATATCGGAGGAACGGTCTCCCACCACATAACCTGTTTCTATATGATTTTCCTCTTTCACAAGAGTAACGAGCTCAGATTTGTTCCCAGAAGCGATTTGCTCAATGCTATAGACACTCTGAATATAACGGTCCAGATTAAAAGTCTTTACGATAGCGTCTAGATATTTCTGCTGACCATTGCTTGCTATGTATAGGGGATAGTGCTTACTAAGCGCACAAAGTGTCTCCTCTACCCCCTGATAAAGCGCACCTTTGTTCATTTCTATAAGGGAGATCAATTTCTCTTGGAATATCCTATTACTTTGAATCCGTTGCTCCTCTGAATACTCAGGACATAGCGTCTCCCATACTACACCTAACGGAACTCCCATAATTTCTCTATACTTTTCAATCGGTGTCTCCCCTACCCAGTAGCCATTCTTACGAAGCACATCAAAGGTAGCCTCAAGAGCTGGCTCTAAGATGAGGTTTGTTTGAAATAATGTTCCGTCCATATCAAAAATAATTGCCTTTGTCATTTTCTCACCCCTTCTCACTATAGAACGTCTATCAAGCCTTAAAGGGTCCTTCATTCACTGCAATTAAATATAGCGAGTAATTTCTATCCCCCTAACACAAAAAAGGCTCTCAGCTTTCGCCAAGAACCTTTTCAGGTACTACTACAGGCACCCCTATTGCCTGTTTTCTCATTTGAATAAAGACAGTGAGAGATAAAGTTAAGCTTAGGAGACCAAATATAAGCATCATATACGCAAGCCCCATGATATCGAGCATTGCACCCGCAGATATAAGCACTACCTGGAAGCAAACTCGGTCTATCATGTTACGGAAGGAAAAGAATCGACCGTGATACTCCTTCGGAACCTGCTTTTGAAATATAGTAACAGCTGTTGGATAAAAGCAGCCTACCGAAAATCCAAATAATCCAAAGCTAATCAAAGTTAGTAGCGGTATATCTACAAAGTAGAGAACGAGCTCTGCAAAGCCGATTAAAAAGAGGAAGCTAAACAAGATATACTTGGAACTCCATCTTTGCCCCAGATACTTCACTGCAAAGGTACATATCTCATTTCCCATCTAGTTTAGGATTCCGGCTGTGCCTGCTTCCTAACTCGGAGCAACTGACCGTCTTTATCTATATCTATTACAAATGATCCATTTGAATAGCGATCAACCGGTCGGAATGCCGATGCTTGAATTGTCTCTTGATGTCCTTTTTCCGTTTCTATGATGATCACATCATTCTTTTCTACCAGTACGATATCAAATACTCTGTGGGCATTTGATTTTAATTCGCGAAGGGTGACAAGGCCTCGTTTTGCACGAGCTCCTACCTCCACCTCAGCTAGATGCATTTTTTTCACAGCGCCTCGGTGTGTCACTAACATGATGTCGGCTGTACTGTCTTTTTCTACTCTATTAACTGCGACAACAGTATCCTCATCCTTCAGATTAATACCTTTTACCCCTGCAGTCTTCACACCCGTAATTGGTACTTCGTCTAAGGAGAAGCGAACTGCATAGCTATTATAAGTAGTCATCAGCAGCTCATCTGATGGAGCAGCAAGCTCCGCAAAAATCATGACATCATCTTTTTTCAAGTTCATTGTTTTGATTGGGCGGTGATAGCGCTGTACCTGATAATCAGATAGTAAGGAGCGTTTTACTTGCCCATCTCTTGTTGCTGTAAGCACACTTAAATCTAAGTCAAAAGCTTCTACACCAAAGGCATTAATAATCGTCTCATTCTGGTCGAGTGGCACAATGCTAGAGATATGCTGACCTAGGTCCTTCCAGCGAATGTCCGGAAGCTCATGTACCGGCTGATATATATAGTTTCCTTTGGACGTAAATAGAAGAAGATGATGCTGCGTGTTGATTTGCCCTTGATAAAGAAGGTAATCAGATTCCTTGATTGCAAAATCCTGTCCATTGGAAGCATTGAAGGATCTAAGGCTGGTACGTTTCACATAACCATCCTTTGTAACAGTGACAATCACCTCTTCACTTGGAATAAGCACGTCAAGTGTCAGTTTAATCTCTTCAATTTCCTCTTCAATCAGAGACTTACGAGGCTCTGCAAACTGCTTTCTAACAGCTAGAAGCTCTTTTTTAATGACCTTCATTAAGGCAGATTCCTTCTCAAGAATCGTTTCTAGCTCTTTTACAAGCTTTGTTAAAGAAGCCTCTTCTTCTTGAAGCTCTGTAATATCCGTATTTGTTAATCGATAAAGCTGTAAAGAAACGATTGCTTCTGCTTGTGCTTCTGTAAATTCATACGCTGTCATAAGGTTATTTTTAGCATCTCTCTTGTCTTTAGAGGCGCGAATTGTCTTGATTACTTCATCCAGAATAGACAGAGCCTTCATGAGACCAGCAACGATATGCAGTCGGTCCTTTGCTTTCTTTAAATCGAATTCCGTACGACGAGTTACGACCTCTTTTTGATGTCCAATATAAGCATCTAACATTAATGGAAGGGTCATCATAGTAGGTCTACGATTATGGATCGCAATCATATTGAAGTTGTAGGTAACCTGAAGATCTGTGTTTTTAAATAAAAACTGCAGAATTCCGTGTGCAGCTACTTCTTTTTTCATTTCTATTACAATACGTAAACCAGTTCGATCTGATTCGTCACGGACATCAGCAATACCCTCTAGACGCTTATCCAATCGAAGCTCGTCGATTTTCTTTACAAGGTTCGCTTTATTCACCTCATAAGGAAGCTCGGTAACGACAATTTGCTCCTTGCCGCCCTTGATTTGCTCAATCGCTGTCTTTGAGCGTACAACAATTTTTCCTCTTCCAGTTTCATAAGCCTTCTTAATGCCATCGACCCCTTGAATAATTCCTCCAGTTGGGAAATCAGGGCCTTTGATCACAGTCATCAGCTCATCCACTGTAGCTGCTGGATTCTCGATACGCATCAATACAGCATCTAGTGCTTCATGTAATGCATGCGGGGGAATATCAGTGGCATACCCGGCAGAAATTCCTGTTGATCCATTTACAAGAAGGTTTGGGAACCTAGCAGGTAATACGATTGGCTCTCTGTCTGAGTCATCAAAGTTTGGAATATAATCTACTGTGTTCTTGGTAATATCGCGAAGCATCTCCTGTGAGATAGCAGAAAGTCTTGCCTCTGTGTAACGCATAGCAGCAGGTGGATCTCCATCCATTGACCCGTTGTTTCCATGCATTTCGACTAACATATGACGAAGCTTCCAATCCTGACTCATACGGACCATTGCTTCATAAACAGAGCTGTCTCCATGAGGGTGGTAGTTACCGATAACATTTCCGACGGTCTTAGCAGACTTACGGAATGGTTTGTCGTTGGTATTTCCTTCAGTGAACATAGCGAAAAGAATGCGTCGTTGAACGGGCTTTAACCCGTCCCTCGCATCCGGTAGTGCTCGGTCTTGGATGATATATTTACTATAACGACCAAACCGATCACCGATCACCTCTTCTAATGGTAAATCCTGATATCGTTCGGTTTGCGTCATACTACTTCATCCTCCGTGTGAATTCTATCGTTTTCAAGGATATTTGAATCATCCTCTAAGCTAAAGTTAACATTTGCTTCAATCCATTTACGTCGTGGTTCAACCTTGTCACCCATGAGTGTCGTAACGTGTCTTTCCGCACGAGCTCCGTCCTCTATCGTAACGCGGATCAGTGTTCTTGTATCTGGGTTCATCGTCGTATCCCAAAGCTGGTCAGCGTTCATCTCACCAAGTCCTTTATAGCGCTGAAGCATAGCATCCTTACCGATGCGCTTCATAGCTGCGTCTAGCTCCTTCTCCGTCCATACATATTCAAAGGTTTCTTTTTTACCGACACCTTTAAATACCTTATAGAGTGGTGGAAGCGCAATATAGATTTTGCCATTCTCGATTAGCGGCTTCATATAGCGGTAAAAGAACGTCAGCAGTAAAACCTGGATATGGGCTCCATCTGTATCAGCATCCGTCATGATGACAACCTTGTCATACGCGATATCTTCAATAGTGAAATCTGCTCCAACCCCGCCTCCAATAGCGTGAATAATTGTAGCAATCTCTTCATTTTTCATAATATCCGCAAGCTTCGCTTTTTCTGTATTAATTACTTTTCCTCTAAGCGGAAGGATTGCTTGGAACGTTCTGTCTCGCCCCTGCTTTGCCGAACCACCTGCAGAATCACCCTCTACTAGATATAATTCATTTTTCGAGGCATTTCGAGATTGCGCCGGTGTAAGCTTTCCAGATAATAACGTATCGGATTTTTTGCGCTTTTTACCGTTACGTGCATCCTCTCTAGCTTTTCGAGCAGCTTCACGAGCCTGCTGTGCACGGATTGCTTTTCGAATAAGAGATGCGGTAAGCTCTGCATTTTCCTCGAGCACATATTGAAGCTTTTCGGAAACTAGTGCGTCTACTGCGCTTCTTGCTTCACTTGTGCCAAGCTTTCCTTTCGTCTGTCCTTCAAATTGCAATAAATTTTCAGGGATACGGACAGAAACGATTGCAGAGATACCCTCTCGTATATCAGAGCCATCTAAGTTTTTATCCTTTTCCTTTAATAACCCCGTTTTTCTTGCATACTCATTAAACACACGAGTCAAACCAGCCTTTGCTCCCGTTTCGTGAGTACCTCCGTCTCTTGTACGCACATTATTTACAAAGGATAGAATGGTTTCTGAATATCCATCGTTAAATTGAAAAGCAAATTCTACTTCAATTTGATCTTGAGTACCTTCTATATAAAATACTGGATGTAAAACATCCTTCTCTTCATTTAAATATGCAACAAACGCCTCTATACCGGTTTCATAGAAGAATATGTCATGTGCATCCGTTCTTTCGTCCTTCAGTTCGATTTTCAAACCTTTTAGTAGAAATGCGGATTCTCTAAGGCGCTCACTTAATGTTTCATAATTGTATTTTGTGGTAGAAAAAATGGTGCTGTCTGGAAGGAAATGAACAGATGTACCCGTTTCCTTCGTAGTTCCCACTTGCTTAAGTGGCTGAACGACCTTTCCTCCATTTTCGAAGCGTTGGGTAAATTTTTTGCCGTCACGGTGGATTTCTACTTCTACAAAAGTAGAGAGAGCATTTACTACAGAAGCACCTACCCCGTGAAGACCACCACTTGTTTTATAACCACCCTGACCAAATTTTCCGCCAGCATGTAGAACAGTGAAAATTACTTCTGCCGTAGGAATTCCCGTTTTGTGCATTCCAGTAGGCATGCCTCGCCCATAATCTCGAACAGTGATGCTTTGATCTTGATGGATCGTTACTTTAATATGGTCCCCAAATCCAGCCAAGCTTTCATCTACTGCATTATCTACTATTTCATATACTAAATGATGAAGACCTCTTGCATCGGTTGACCCAATATACATACCAGGTCTCTTTCGGACAGCTTCGAGTCCCTCTAAAACTTGAATGTCATCATCCGTATAATTAGTTAAAGTATTATTTTTAGTCAAATACGTTCCCCCCAAAAAACAAAACATCTGTTCTTTCTTTCTTCTAATTTAAGCCTACAAATAGTTTGACATTATGTCAATAGCGCTGAAGGACAAGTCAGACCTTAATTGTAGTGAATAATTCATTAGAATGCAATCTGCCCATCTCTTGCATTCTCTATTCATTTTGTTTATTCCTTCTTGCTATTTTAAAAATTGACGTAATATACAATTCTATTTTTCCATACATTGAACTAATAATCTGGAACATGGTAAAATAAATGGGATAGATATATTTAAGTTTGAAAATTAAAGGAGTTTACCATGATGCTAATTGTTTTACTATTGCTAGCCTATCTAATAGGCTCCATTCCTTCAGGGCTCTGGATTGGAAAAATTTTTTACCAGACTGATATTAGGCAGCATGGGAGCGGGAACTTAGGTGGAACAAATACGTTCCGCACACTTGGCAAAAAGGCAGGCTTGGTCGTGACAGTCCTGGATATACTGAAAGGAACTGCTGCTACCACACTCGGTTTACTCCCACTGTTCAGCCAAGTAAATGTCCATCCTCTTCTATTAGGGACGCTAGCTGTTATAGGGCATATGTTCCCAATTTTCGCAGGCTTTAAGGGTGGAAAGGCGGTTGCTACGTCTGGCGGGGTCCTACTTGGATATCATTGGCCTATTTTTGTTATTTTGGTTGTAGGATTTTTCATTATATTAAAAATAACGAAAATAGTATCGCTGACTTCCATGTGTGTTGCAGTTATCGCCCTTATTTATACACTTGTTTATTATGTGACCGTGGAAAGGGACTGGCCTCTCGTTCTAATAGTAGCTATCCTTGTTGCTTTTATTTTTTATAGACATCGTGCTAACATTAAGCGTATCAAGGATGGTACTGAACCCAAGGTAAAATGGATCTAGTCCTAGAAAGTTAGGTGTTACAAATGAAAGTCTATATCTCAGAAGAAGCGCAAAAATGGTTTAAGCAAGAGATGGAGGTAGTACCAGGAGACACTATACGGTTTTATGTGAGATACGGGGGCTCAAGCCCACTCCATGAAGCATTTTCTCTAGGTATGACGAAGGATGCTCCTTTTGAACCCGCTGTCACCGTAATGCATGATGAGGTTATGTACTTTATCGAAGAGAGAGATGAATGGTATTTTACTGGACATGACCTATATGTAGATGTCCAAACAAATTCCAATGAACTTGAATACTCATACAAAAAAGGGACCGTCTGAAAAGACATGTTGTGACGGGCCTTTGGAATGGGATGTCCCATAAGTTTTTACTTATGGACATCCTCTTTTTTAAATCTTTCAAGCTGGCTTAGTAAGCCTTCCTTTGTTAAAATGTCTTGCTCGTACTTACCAAATAGATCGAAGTGTGGATAGCCTTCCTTATGATCTATCCATTCTTCCTTTAAGCCGTATTGCTTCCCCCACTCCACTAAGCGCCGCACGTCTGCACATCCAACCTTTGTAACTGTATTACACCCAGGGAATCTCTTATCCAGCCAGTAGTGAGTTAAAAAGGAGATTTCGTTTCTTTCGACGCGCCGTTTCCATTCGATTAACTCATCCCTTGTAATACCGAATGCCATCTATACGAGCTCCTTCGCTATCTCTTTATATCTAGCATCCCATTCAGGCGCAATCTTTGCCAAGGATACTGGTCGGAAACTTTCTTTTTTTACAACGACATGGTCGGTAGTAGCCGTAGAGGAAATCCTTCCATCTGGGAGTAAAATTTCATAGCCGTATGTCGTTCTCAGCTTACCGTGCTTTGCAATCCAAGTCCTTACCTTCACTTTATCTCCATATGTAACTGGTAGTCGATAATCTATATTCACATTAGTAACTGGAGAAATAAATCCATCCTTTTCTAATCCTGCGTAGGAAAAGCCTAGTTCATTAATTAAATGGGTTCTTCCAATCTCGAGCCAAATAAGGTAATTTGCGTGATACACTACACCCATCTGATCGGTCTCTGCATAGCGTACTTCTATCTCTTTTTCATGTATAACCATAGCCTTTCACCTCCTTATATATTATATCGTTAAAATTTTGGTGGAGGTAAGATTTTTCTCGCTTTTAAAAGTTTTCATCAACAGCTCCTGAAATACCCAAATAAAATAACCTCTAAAATCGCAAGGTATGAAGGTCACGAATAGAAGCAGCGAGTACGTGAATGGTAATGCTCACGTACTCGCTGTATGTTGTTATTATTAAATAATGTCTCCTATTCTATCTTTTACGGTTATTTCACTTCTTTAAAGCCTTGACTTTCTAGTAATTCAGCGGACTCCTTCATACTGATTCCTTCCTCTGTATCACCCGTGAAGTTCATACCTGGTAGGTTCTTGATTTCATCGAATTTGGCAGTCTCGTAATCTATGGTTAGTTTTTCTACTAACTGCGAGTCTCCGAATTCCATTTCATGTGTTACCCCATCGATACCTTTAAATTGTTCAGTTAGTGGTCCAAACATTTCTTGCGCTTGTTCCTTTGAGGTAACGCCAACTTGTTCGTATTGGACGATGTTTTCTGTGGATTGCTTGGTTACTTTATCACCTTCATAGGTGTACACCAATGTCGACACAACACCTTCCTGCTCTAATTGGAATTTTTTCGTTTCTTCCTTTTCATTACCGCATGCTGATAAAAATATTACGAATAAGATCATGGTAATGGATGCCGTTAATTTCTTCATCTTACACACACCTTTCGACATTATTTTATTACAGTATTAACCATACCATAATGAAATTAATTTAGGAAATGAAAAAGGAAAGGACAATCTATCTATTCGGATAAAAATGAATTATTTGTTATTTCGGCTCGTTTAGAGAATATATTTGTAATAAAATGTACACGAAAATCATATGAATAATGGCGAGCTTTCAATCTTCTATGTCTTTAAATAGCTCCTCGAATACTCTTTCTCTCGCATCGAGAAAACGCTTGGTCACAATATAATGCATAGACTCCTCGTACCTAATTCTCTCTATCGGGCCTTCGTCAAATTGATAAATGGTAGCATCGGGATACCCAAGCAATATAGGAGAATGTGTTGCAATAATAAATTGGGCTTGATCCTCCAATTCCTTCATAATCCTCATGAAGCTTAGCTGTCTTGTCGGAGATAGTGCAGCCTCAGGCTCGTCCAATAAGAAGATGGAGTTCTGTCCAAATGCATGTTTGAATAAGCTTAAGAATGCCTCCCCATGCGATTGCTTGTGAAGAGATTCTCCTCCGTATGGATCGTACTTTCCAGGTGCATTTTCCATCAAATCTAAATAGCTCGCAAACTGATAAAAGGTCTCAGCTCGTAGGAAAAAACCCTTCGTCACCTTTAGTTTCCAAGAGAGCTTTAAATATTCCGATAGATCCGATTGAGAGGAATGAACGTCATAAAGATGATTTTTGTTTCCACCTGCAGTATGAAACCCAGTAATATCTGCAATCGCTTCCAGAAGGGTGGATTTTCCAGAACCATTTTCCCCCACAAAAAAAGTGACGTTCGACGGGATATCGAGACTCTCCATATGCTGCAGAAAGGGAATATTGAATGGATACTTATCTTCGCTAGGAACATTTTCACGTAAATAGCGGACTTGTTTTAGGAACATATAGTAACCTCCTTTCCTCCATCATAACAAAAAAGCAAGCTGTAAAGATCTACTTTACAGCTAACTCATGTAATAGTTTTTTATCGATTTTGCCAACGTCCGTTCGTGGGAGCTCCTCTAGGCAATAGACCATCTTTGGAACCTTGTAGCTTCCCAAGTGCTGTCTACAGTGCGTAATGACTTCCTGTTCTGTTACATGTTCATGAAGAGAGACAAAGGCTGTGACACGCTCTCCCCATTTTTCATCATGTGTACCTATTACTGCGGCTTCTCGTATAGATGGATGCTTGATCAAGCATTGCTCAATCTCTTGAGGATATATATTTTCTCCTCCAGAGATAATCATTTCTTTTTTACGGCCAACAATAAAATAGTCACCTTGTTCATCATACCGAACTAAATCTCCTGTTTTTAGCCACTTCCCATCGAACACTTTCTCCGTTTCTGTTTCATTGTTCCAGTAGTAAGAGAAGACATGCTTTCCGGAGATATATAGCTCCCCAACCTCGTTGGGCTTACATACGTCACCGGAATCATTAACCACCTTAATCTCATTGAATTGCATGCATTTCCCGACAGAACCTCTTTTTTGTGCCGCAACCTGTGGTTCGATAAAGAAATTGTTTGGCCCTGCCTCTGTTAGACCATAGCCTTCCTTAAATAAGATTCCCTTTTTAGCAAACTCCTTATAGATTGTATGGGGACAAGGAGCTCCTCCTGATAGAAAGCATCTCACTGTTGGAAAGGTTAGAGAATGGATTAGCTCTGTCTCGAGCATTGCTTGATACATAGTTGGAACGAACAAGGACAATGTTGTTTTATATGTATTCAACGCTAACAGTGCTGCTTTTGCTTGGAAACGTCTCCCTGTTACGACAGTGCCTCCTGCCATTAATATCGGTAGACAAAGAGCGTTTAAACCTCCTGTATGAAACATAGGCATATAATTCAATGTGCAGTCAGCTTCTCCGATGTTCCAAGAGATAATTGTATTGATAGCATTCCAGTTTACCGCCTCAAAGGACAAGACAACACCCTTGGGCCGTCCCGTGGTCCCCCCTGTATAAATCATGATCCAAGGTTCATGATTGCTCCAATTTGACTCCAACCAATAGTTATCCTTATTAGATGTAGATAAATCTTGAATAAACAGTTTATCTGTATGGATGAAATTACCACTTAATTCAGCGTTCTCTTCATCATATACAAGTAGAACTGGCTCACAATCTGCCAGAATGAAGGATAATTCTGTTTCACTTAACCGGTAGTTCAAAGGGACATAGATGAGTCCTCTGAGGCCACATGCAAAAAGAATAGCAAATAGCTCAATTCTGTTTAATGAAAGGACCGCAATTCTTTCTCCCTTTTGGTAGTTTTGACTATCTATAAAAGTCAGCCATTTAGAAATTTCCTGTACTAATTCTTTATATGTCCAAGACAAATTTGTATCGCTATCAATTAAGGCAACTTTATTAGGAGAAAGCTGAGCTCTCTTGATAATCCATGCTTGCTCGCTATACATGGCGAAGCACCCCTCCTACATCATAATTCCGCCATCCACATGTAGCACATGCCCATGTACATAGCTGGATTCATCGGACGCTAAGTACAGGTAGGCATTTGCGATGTCCACTGGCTGCGCTAAACGTTGAAGAGCCACGACTGATTTCATTTGGTCAATAATCTTCTCTGGCATTTTTTCTACCATCTTTGTATTCGTAAAGCCCGGAGCTACTGCATTCACGTTAATTCCCTTTCTGCCTAGCTCCTTTGCCCACGTTTTGGTCATCCCGATTACTGCTGCCTTGGAAGCAGCATAGTTCGTCTGACCAACATTTCCATAGACTCCGCTTACTGAAGAGGTGTTAATAATTTTGCCATACCCTTGCTCTACTAAATGAGGCAAAACTGCTTGCGTGCAATGAAAAACTCCTGTTAGATTGACATCGAGCACTTTTGCAAAATCCTCAACAGTCATTTTTGAAAGCATCGCATCCCTTGTTATACCTGCATTGTTAACTAGAATATGAATCTTTCCATAGGCTTTCAGCGTCTGTTCAACAAGATTTTGCACACTGTCCTGCTGAGCTACGTTCACTTGAATAAAAATGGCTTGATACCCTTGCTCGCGAAGCTCCTGCTCCAGCTGTTTTCCGGCATGTTCATCATAATCAGCCAGCACCACCTTTGCTCCTTCCTCTGCAAAGCGTTTTGCCGCTGCTGATCCAATTCCGTTGCCTGCACCAGTAATGATTGCTACTTTATCTAGTAATCTCATGATGTTCCTCCCTCAAAAAGCCCTCTATTTTAGATATTAACTGCTCCATATCGTCTATGAGCGGAGAATGACCACAGTCTACTAAAGGAATATAGGTTGCATTTTCCCCTAAATCCTCCACAATTTCTTGTGTCATTTGCTCGGTTACAATGTAATCTCGATCTCCTCTTAAAATTAACACTGGTATGGTAATATCCTTCGCCTGATTTGTACCCTGTGTTAATCCATTATGGAACCCACTTATATTAAAGGTATTCAAAGAATGATAGACATCCGCCAGGTTTCGTTGTGTCAGCATATCGTCGACATATTCGTCATAAAGGCTAGCCTCGGGCTGATTATGTGTGTATATACCAGCATTCCATACCGCCTTTAAGCCTGCTCGATTTTTCGTATCATAAAAGCCTTGAATGACTTTTGTTTTGGAAGGGTCAGCCTCTACTTCTTCAATTGTTTGTAAGCGTTTCTCGAAATCCGATGTGCCATCAGCCTTGGTACCAAAGAATGGATATCCTCTAGTAGAAGCGGAGGCTAGCAGCACTAGCTTGTCGCAATAACCAGGGTAGTCAGCAACAAACTGCATACAGACTGCTCCCCCCGTCGACCAACCGATGAAAGTAAAATCCTTGATGCCCAGTTGATCAATAAATTCCTTTAAATCCTCTGAGAAATCTTTGATTCGGCTTATACGTCGATGATAAGTAGATTCACCGAAGCCTCTCATATCTAAGGCATAAATCGAATAAGCAGGATCTAACGCATCCATAAAAATATCCCAGTGCTTAGAGGAGGTCATATTTCCATGAACAAGCACGATTGTCTTTTCACTACCTAACCGCTCACGATAAGCGATCGACTCTCCATTTGATAGTATCTTTCGTTGGTATGTTGTATTCATGATAATCCCCCTTGTTTTCCCCATTTAATAGGAACCGCTCCCCATGCATATCCAATGCCGGCACTTACCAGTACTGCGATATCTCCATCCTTCAGCTTGCCTTGCTCCACAGCAAGCTCGAGTGAAATAATTTGATCTATCTGACCGATATGCCCATAATCACTCAAGTAAATAGATTGTTCCTCTTGTAAACCTAATTCATGTAACACGAAATCATGTGCTGACTTCTTCATATGCAAGATAGCTAGATAGTCAATATCCGTTTCGTTCAAGCCACTCTTCAACAAGGAATTTTTGATTACCTTGATAAAGTTCTGCATCGATTTTTGCTCTAATCTTGCTTTCATTCCTTCAGGGTCTAATACATCAAGTCTATATAGGCCCTGCTCAAGATGCTCAGCTCTAAGCGGCTCCTTTGTGCCCCCAACCGGGACGACCACATCCTCTGAAAAGGATCCATCGGTCATGATGTCAGCCTCTAACAACATGTTCTCAGGATGGTCTCGCTTTAGTATAATCGCCCCACCCCCTGCACCAAGGTTGAACATAAAACGTGTTCGTTCGTTCTTGTAGTCGATGAAATCACTATTGCGATAGCCACCTGCAAGCAAAACTGTTCTAATAGAAGGATCTGCCTGCATTAAACTTTTTGCAACCTTTAGAGCCATAATCGTCGTTCCACAGCGAAGGGCAACGTCAAAAGCCCAAGCATGATAAGCCCCTATCTCCTCTTGTAGCTTAATGGCTGCTGTCCAAAGTGGATATTCCTTATGCTCTTCGCCGATATAAATAATTAAATCAATACTTTTAGGATCAATCGAACCCTTTTCTAATGCTTTTTGTGCTGCCTTTATTCCCATCGCTACTGTATGGTCCTCTTCACCAGGTATAGGCTTTTGGTTAATTCCCATTTTCTTTTGAACAACCTCAAGTGGTAGACTTGCTGCTTGAGCAATTTCCTCTGCAGTCATTCTATTAGATGGGAGGTATACGCCAGTACTCGCTATTCCGACTATCATTTTGCAAGCTCCCTTCTCTTAGGGGCTACATCCACCTTTATGTTTTTATTCTTCCGTTTCCAAAGTGCATGTTGGATTGTTCCTACAATTCCTTTCGGGAAGAAGATTACTGCTAGAATGTAGACAATCCCAAAGAAAATGATCCAACGTTCGAAAATCGGATGCTCTTTTGCCATCCCTGATAAGTAATGCTGTGCGAGTTCTATCACACCTGCTCCTATGATTGGGCCGATCAATGTCCCCACCCCACCAATAATAGTCATCAGGAGTGCATCCAAGGTAATATCCATGGAGAGATAGCTCGTATTTACAAAACGAAGAGATATGGCATACAGAGATCCAGCAAGACTTGCGATGACGCCTGCTACTACAGAGGCAATTACTTTATAGTGTAGCGTCTGAAAACCAAGTGATTTTGTACGTTGTTCGTTTTCACGGACTGCTATCAACACCCTACCCATTGGAGAAGCTACAAATCTTCTTAGAAGGAAGTAGACTAACACCATACAGACAAGAACAACTAAATAGAACATCATTCGGTCCCTAAATACCTCTGGAGCTCGAAAGGTGAATCCGTCATTCCCTTGCGTAAGGCTCCTCCATTTTTCAGCTAGCACTAATATGAGCCCAGATACTGCCATCGTCAGCATTGCAAAGAAGTGACTTTTTAAACGGAGTGTTAACAGTCCAACTAAAAAGCTGACAGCTCCAGCAATCAGCATTCCAACTAAGATAGACAAAAGGAAAATGCCTAATGTTGAATCATAATGGTTGAGCATGATTGCAGTGGCATACGCACCAATACCAAAAAACATAGCGTGACCAAAGGAAACAATCCCCGTGTATCCAAGCAAGATATCATAGCTCATTGCTAAAATGGAAAAGATAAAAATTTGAGTAAGTAAAATGGTCCATGTCCTAGAATCAGAGACAAATGGGAAGATAAACAGTGATGCCACAATGATCAGCAAGATCCCGTGTTTTAATTGAAAAGTCGATTTCACTTTGCATCATCCTTTCGCTGTGAACAAGCCCTGCGGACGGAAGATTAATACGATTGCCATAAGCAACATATTGACCGCAAGGGATAAAGCAGGAACATAATAGGCCATGAAGCTTCCTGCTAGGCCTACTAGAATAGCTGCTAGAAGGGAGCCGGGAAAGCTTCCCATTCCTCCAATAACTACGACGATGAAAGCAAGAATAGCATATTCCATCCCCATCTCTGCATAAACGACACCTGAATAGGGAGCCATTAAAGCACCACTTAATGCTGCAAGAGCCGCACCAGCCATAAACACATATAAAAATACTCTCTTAATATTAATGCCCAGTGCCTGCACCATTTCTTTATTCATCACGCCTGCCCGCACTGTAAGCCCAATTTTCGTTTTCTTTAAAATGAACTGGAAGATACCGAATACTAAAAAGCCCACTAAAATGATGAAAAGACGATACTTGATAATAATTACGTCTCCTATCTCCCAGCTCCCTGCAAATGCCGGAGGGACTTTCGCTGCCAGTTGGTTAGGTCCAAAGACAACCTTTAACATCTCAGACAAGACAATCATAAAACCAAGGGTGATTAAAATTTGCTGCACGTGATTTCCATAAACAGGAGTAATAATAAGCTTTTCTGTGATAAAGCCAAGGATGATTCCTGTCGCTATTGCCCCTATAATCGCTAAAGTGAAGCTATTTGTCACGCTATAAAACCAAACGCCTGAAAATGCTCCCCAGGCAAATAATCCACCATGTGCAAAATTTAACACATCCATTAATCCGAAAATCAGGGTTAGTCCAGCAGCAAGTAAGAATATAAGCATCCCCGTAGCTAGACCATTGATCAATAGGTTGATGATCAATTCCATTTTTGTTCCTCCTTTATGCGATACCTAAGTACTTACGCTTTAATTCCTCATTCTGTACTAAATCTTTCATCGGGCCAGATTGGATGGATTCCCCATCATCGATGAGGGTGTATGTATCTCCGATGCGACTGGCCATTAGGAAGTTTTGCTCTACTAACACGATGGTCGTCTGCTTTTTCATTTCTATAATCGCTTCCATTACTTTTTCCACCACGACTGGAGCAAGTCCTTTAGAGGGCTCATCTATCAATAAAAGCTTGCTATCGTTTACAAAGGCTCTTGCCATTGCGAGCATTTGCTTTTGACCTCCTGATAGGTGTCCTCCCGCCTTTTTCCAATACTTTTTCAAATCTGGAAAAAGGTCCAGGACATATTCTTGTCTAGCTAACGCCGCATCATCTTCTTTTCTCATTGCCACTTTTAAGTTTTCTTCTACTGTAAGCCCCGCAAAAACCCCTTGATCCTCTGGGACATAGCCAATGCCATGAGTGGCAATTTGAAACGTAGGTACTTTGCTAATGTCTTTGTCTTGAAACATGATAGTTCCTGAAGTGGCTGGAGTTAGCCCCATAATCGTCTTTAAAGTAGTTGTCTTTCCCGCTCCATTTCTTCCTAAAAGAACGCTTACTTCCCCAGCTTTCGCTTCAAACGATACGCCTTGTAGTATGTGGTATTGCCCGATATGTGTATGAATGTTCTCCATTTTAAGCAAGGTGCTCATCATATAACCCTCCTAAATAAGCATTCTGTACGGTTTCATTATTCATAATTTCTGATGGCGTCCCATCCGCAAGGAGCCTTCCGTTGAATAAAACCATGATAGAATCCGATAAATCTAAAATCATATCCATCTTGTGCTCGATCAATAAGATTGTTTTATCGCCTTTTTGCTTGATTTGCTTGATTACCTCTAATATTGCAGGCACCTCCTCCAAAGACATTCCAGCGGTCGGTTCATCTAAGAGAAGAACCTCCGTGTCTAATGCTAAAAGCATGGCAATCTCTAGCTTTCTTTTTTCCCCATGAGAAAGCTGGTTTGCAATTGCATGAGATTTATTTGCAAGTAGAACCACTTCTAGAAGTTCCTCTGCTTGAGTTAACAAGTGTTTATAAGAAGTGAAATGTCGTAGCATTTGATAACGGATTTTTTCCTTAGATTGAAGCGCCAGTCGGACATTTTCTAATACCGTGAGGTTTGGAAAGACGTTCGTGATTTGAAACGAACGACCTAATCCAATTCTTGTTCTTTCAACAGCAGACATTTTGGCTAATGACTGTTCTTTGAAGAAGACATCACCCTCTGTTGGCTTTAGCTCCCCACTGATTAGATTGAAGAAGGTTGTCTTTCCTGCACCATTTGGTCCAATAATCGATTTAAAATGTCTTGGGGGCATGACAAAGTTGACGTGGTCTACCGCTGTCTGCCCTCCGAATTTAATGGTTAGATTTTCTGTTCGTAATATAGGTTCCATGAAACGATCTCCTTTCTATCTGTCACTCTCCACAAGATAGAAGCATCTATCCCATGGAGAGTGACAGGCCTACTTTAGATAGGCTGTCACTAAATGATTACTTTTTGTTTAAAATCGGTGGTTCCGTTTCTTCTGGTGTTAATTCACGTAATAATACAGGTACTGGATAAGGGAGTCCTTCCTGTTTCTCCAGCTTGATGGAATATAATGTTTGTAATGCTTGATGATCCTCCGGACGGAAAGTCATTTTCCCTTTCGGTGTCTCAAATGACATTCCTTCCATGATACTAATTAGCTCATTTCCATCTGCATTTCCTTCCGAATTCTTCAACGCTTCTACGATTGCGATAGCTGCGGACATACCACCCGGTGTAAATAGGTCTGGTACTTCTCCGTTAAAGCGTTTTTTATGCTCATCTACTAACCAATCGTTTATTTCATTGTCAGGTAATGTATGGTAGTAAACCGAGAAGCCTTCCATCCCTACTAGAGGCTCCATGATACTAAGAGCTGCAATGTCAGGTGCTCCTGTAGAAATTTTGATGCCTTTTTCCTGCAAATTTAAATCAGCAATTTGGTTCCAGGGAGAGTTAGCCCCTGCCCAAACAATGAACAAATAATCTGGCTTTGCTTGAATAATCTTTTGCAAGTTAGAAGTAAAGTCTGTCGCAGCTGGGTCTGCATATTCTTCTAATACGATTTCCGCTCCAAGCTCTTCTGCTGCAGCTTTAAATGCGGAAACGCCATCCCAGCCAAATGAATAATCTGGTGCGAATGTTGCAATCTTTACTCCTTCTTTTGCTATTGCCGCTGCCCCTGCTACCGCATCTTGTGATGAGTTACGGGCTGTTCTAAAAATAAACGGATTAAACTCGGAGCCGGTAATACTATCTGCAACTGCAGGCTCTACGATCATAATCTTTTCATATTCCTCTGCTAGTGGCAGAACAGCCAATGTATCTCCTGAGCTAGAAGCTCCAACCAAGAAGTCAACCTCATCTTCTTCCAGTAGCTTAGTTGCCTTTTGAACAGCTACCTCTGGCTTCGTTTCTGTATCCTCATAGATGATTTCAATTTTCTTGCCGGCAACCTCCATTGTTCCATCAGTAGCATACTCAATTCCTAGATCAAATCCATTTCTTGTTTGCTTACCATAGGATTCTAGAGCTCCTGTCAATGAGGCAAGTACACCGATACGTATTGTTTCTTGATTCTCCCCTGAAACAGCTACCTTTTCCCCTTCTGAATCTGAACAAGCTGCGCTAAAAACCATGATAAATAGTAGGACCAAAAGCAAACTCCATTTTTTTAACATGTACATCCCCCTATTGCATTTTGTAAGCGTTCTCATGCTTCGTGATTATCTTACAAAATAGGAGTTACAAAAGAGTTACAGGATGGATAGCTAGAAAATCGCAAGAAAAAATCCACTTAACAATTCTGTGTTAAATGGATTAATTGATTAGCTATAATTCGTTATCATCTCATACATCTGGATGGTTGTTGGCATAGGCTCGACCTTTAACTCATCTCTCAATATAGCCACGCATTTCTCATACCATCTGATAGAAAGAGATCTATTTTGCTGCTGATAATAGGCAAACATCAGCAGTCTGTATGCCTCTTCCCACGTAGGGTCTATTTTGAGAAGCTTTTCAGCCCAATAGATTGTTTGGTCAAACTCTTTTAATCTAGTAGAAGTTTGGGCAAGTCTTTCTAGAATAAATAAATATTTCTGCTCTGTCCTCTCTCTGTCATGTTGAATCCATTCGATTCCTTGTCTATCCTCTAAAATCGGTCCATGATATAGATTAACTGCTCTCATTAGCTGATCAATTGCAAATCTAGGATTTGTCTCTTTCATGCCTTTATCAGCAGATTCATGGAAAAGAGCTAAATCACTTGTGACGTTTGCCTGTGGATTCAATCTATACATGGATTGTCTTCTGGTAATAAAAAATGAATCCTCTCGGGCCATTCGAAACGGTTCAATGGTTTTCAGCAAGGAGTTTAGGACAACCTTAAAATCCCTATCCATCGTTTTTTCGTTGTTTTCTTTCCATAAAGCTCTTATTAGCTCTTCTTTCGGTACAAACCGGTTTTTGTTCATATATAAATAAACGAATAATTCCTTTGACTTATCTCTTTGCCATTTACGTTCTTCCACCTCTTCTAGACCCATATATAAGGTGAAAGAGCCTAATAGCTGTAACCTAAGCTCATAACCAGGATAGGCTATCCCTTCTTGGATGTTTAAACGGGCAGCAGCTGCTTGTAATATTTCATCTGCATCTATCTCTAATGCCTTTTGGTAAATCAAGTAATTCACCTGAAGATCTGGCGGACCAAAGATGGTTCGTTTTTGAAGGAAAAACCAAAAGTTATTGTCTATACATAGTTGCGAAAAGGAGATGCTATATTGGTGAAATAAATCATTCCTATCGAGCTTTAGATATATTCTCAGAAGCCAGTAATGAGTTAACATGAGACCGTAAACATCTTCACTCTCTTCCAAAAGCTTTTTAGCCTCTAAACAGGTTGCTTCACTTTTTTTCAAAAGATTATTTTCTAGATATACAATGGAAAGTCCCAAAAGGATATAAGCCGAAAGCCAGTAGTCATTGCTTCTTATTGTCTCTGCTAATCCTCTTTCACCATAAGAGATTGCCTCTTGAAGATTTCCTTGTCTACTTTTTAATATAGCCAGTCCGAGAAATGGCTCTGCCATTGCTCGTGAAACGTTTAAATCATCAATAAGATGTATTGCCTTCCTATAGCATGCCTCTGGGCCTTCTAAGTTATAAGGATTTATTAAGAGCTCCGCGTGTCCCTTCCTGATCCAACCTACTGCCTCCACAAATCCGGACCTCTCTTTAATTCCTGTTTGGATTCCCTTATCCGCCAATCGTTTGGCTTCTTCCATTTCTCCAATCAAGGAATAAATAAAAGACAAGAGTACATCTGTCTCCCTGTGAGAATCAGGTAAAGAAAGTTCATTTCCTAGGCGTTCCTGAAGGACATGAACCGCTCTTTCTAGCATGCCAGTCCGTAGGTATATTCTTCCGTCCAGGTTTCCCTCCTTCAAAACTTCTTCCGTTAACCTTTCGCTCTCTACCCACTGCTTGGCTTTGTTCGCTTTGCCGAGATTCACTAGATTTTCTGCTAGTAACCGCTTAAGCGTTATTTTTTCGTTCATTTTAATTTGTTTACTTTCTTCCGCCCATTTGATGGATTCCTCTAAGTATGACTTAGCCAGTGCAGGCTGTATGGTGTCCAAATATATATGAGCAATCCCTGCATTTGCTTTACTAATAAACACACTGTCCTGTGCTTCCATTGCTTTCTCTAAGCACCATTCGTAGGATTTCCGAGCCTTTTCATAAAAAGCACGATACCGATGACATTCTCCTTCATAAAAATATAATGGGTAAAATTTATCTTTAGATGACAGATGGTCTTTCATTAAATCCAGTAGCCAATCAAATTGCCCTGCTTGAATCATCGAAGGAGCAGCCTCTAGAAGGAGTGTGCCTAAAAATTCTTCGTCATTTGCTTTTACCCCATGGTGAATGGCTTGGACCATATTTTGTCTTTCTTTAAAAAATAGGGAGGCTTTTTGATGGTGCTCATCGTATAATTTTTTATTTTTTTGGAGCCATTTATTCTCTAAAAATTGCTGAAATAATGCATGAAAACGATATTCTCCATCTACACTTAGCGATTGGATAAACGTATGACCATTTGCAAGTCGCTCTAGCTGGTTTAATTCCCCCTCCCCAAAAAACGCTTGTATTATCTCTTTAGAAAATATAGAGAATATACTAAAGTTCAATAAGGATTGTTGGTCCTTCTCATTCATCAACAAGAAGACTTCTTCTGATAAATAGGAGAATAAATCTTGTAATGCTGGGTCTACTAGGTTGGTAATTTGCTTCGATGAATCTACAAACTGAACAGCAAAAAGCTGAATAGCAATCGCCCATCCTTCTGTTAACCTTTCAATCATAGCCGCTTCTTCTGCTGTTATTACTTTTTCGAAGTAATCCTCAAAAAACACCATTATTTCCTCTTCCGTGAAGGACAAATCTTTCTCGGTAATCTCTATTAGATGACTATTCATCTTTAGCTTGATTAACGCTGTCCATTTAGGACGTACTCTCGATGCAATAACTAAATGTATATGGTCAGGCAAAAACTCAATAATTTTTTCCATCATATAATTTATTTGAAAGACATGATCCACTAAATGAAAGTCATCTAACACGATTGAAAACGGTTTCTCAATGGCTGACAGCTCATTGCTGAACAAGGAATACCACCTTGTAAGCTCTGCTTCCTTTGGATACATGGAAAGTAGGTCGGTTGATAATAACTGTTGGCCAAAGGTAGGAATAGTTTTTTGAATACTTGCTATTAGGTGTCTAAGAAAAGGAAGAATATCGTCATCCTCTTCCGTTATGGAATACCAGGAAAATGTCTCATTGGAATCTATTAAGTATTGCGCGATTGCGGAGCTCTTACCAAATCCAGCACCGCTATGTAATAAGCATACCTTTTTGTCTGAAATAGTCTTTAGCTTTTTCATGAGGGAAGCTCTTCTCATATAGTGAGAAGAAGGCATTGGCGGATTTAGCTTAGACAAGATAATAGTTGGTTGCTTCATCCTTTTCCTCCTATATTTTCAACGTAATCTTACACATATCCTACCATATCTGTTATATAAATAGAATGATAATTCTGACAGGATAGCAAGAATGAATCAAGGTTCGTGTTGATGAAAAGAACTATATTGGAAAATGATTGCTTGGAAGATAGATTACTTTAGAAGCGATTTTTATTACTAATAGAGAAAGTTATAAATATATACGTTTTAACTGTGGAGCAACAAAAGAGAGGTTGGAGATCTTATCGAATGGTAGAGACTTAAATAATACGGGGATTTTTTTAGAAAATCTGAGGCATGTTAGAAAAACAGAATTCGATCAGTTGTTACCGAAAATATACAGTCGGAAAACGACCTAATGATGTTAATATTATATTAGGAGCAATAATAATCAACCGACACAATCAAGAATGATAGTTTGTACATTAAAAAAGAGAAAGTCGGATTTGAATCAATTCAAATCCGACTTTCTTCTATTGAAAGCTAATATTAAGCTTCTTGAATTTTGTTACGTAGTACCATTTGAAGGATACCACCGTGACGGTAGTAATCTACCTCAACCTCTGAGTCGAAACGTGCAAGAACCTTGAATTCTTTTACAGATCCGTCTTCTGCTTTCGCAGTAACAGTTAGAATATCACGAGGTTTTACACCTTCAGCGATGTTGATGCTGATTTCTTCTTTACCAGTTAGGCCAAGAGTCTCAGCATTTTCTCCTGGTAAGAAGTTTAATGGAAGCACACCCATCATCACGAGGTTAGAACGGTGAATACGCTCGAAGCTTTCTGTGATAACAGCTTTAATACCAAGTAAGTTTGTACCTTTTGCTGCCCAGTCACGAGAAGAACCCATTCCGTAATCTTTTCCACCAAGAACTACTAATCCAGTACCTTCTTCTTGGTACTTCATAGCTGCATCATAGATAGACATGATTTCGCCTGTTGGCCAGTAAGTTGTATAACCACCCTCTGTACCTGGAGCGATTTGGTTACGGATACGGATGTTCGCGAATGTCCCGCGCATCATTACTTCATGGTTACCACGACGAGAACCATAAGAGTTGAAGTCACGTACTTCTACACCGTTTTCACGTAGGTATTTACCTGCAGGTGTATCTTTACCGATTGCACCAGCTGGTGAAATATGGTCAGTAGTGATAGAGTCACCGAATTTAGCAACTACACGTAAACCTGATAATCCTTCGATACTACCTGGCTCAGGAGATAATCCTTGGAAGAATGGTGGGTTTTGGATGTAAGTTGATTTTTCATCGAATGTGTATAGAGACTCAGTAGATGTCTCGATCGCATTCCATGCTTCGTTTTCATCAAATACACGTGCATATTCTTTTTGGAATAGTTCACGAGTTACCACTTTGTTTAGAACTTCATTTACTTCTTCAGTTGAAGGCCAGATATCTGCGAAGAATACATCGTTTCCATCTTGGTCTTTACCTAAAGAATCTTTTTGTAAGTCAACATCTACAGTTCCAGCAAGAGCATAAGCTACTACTAATGGTGGAGATGCAAGGTAGTTAGCTTTTACAAGTGGGTGTACGCGTCCTTCAAAGTTACGGTTACCAGAAAGCACTGAAGTAACGAATAAGTCTTCTTCTACGATTGCTTTCTCGATTTCAGGTAATAATGGACCTGAGTTACCGATACATGTAGTACATCCGTAACCAACTGTGTTAAAGCCGATTTCGTCTAAGAATTTATCTAAGCCTGAATCTTTTAGGTATCCAGTTACAACTTTAGAACCTGGTGCTAAAGATGTTTTTACATATGCAGGAACTTTTAAGCCTTTTTCTACTGCTTTTTTCGCAACAAGACCAGCTGCAAGCATTACGTATGGGTTAGAAGTGTTTGTACAAGAAGTGATTGCAGCGATTGCTACAGCACCTGTTGGCATAACAACTTCTTTATCTTCAAATTTAACAGTTGCGTTTTTCGCAAATTCTTTTTCTGTTAATCCAAAGCCTTGAGTACCTTGTGGAGCTACTACAGCTTCACGGTAACGAGCTTTCATATCTGTAAGTGGAATTAAATCTTGTGGACGCTTAGGACCAGAAAGGTTTGCTTGAATGTCTGCAAGATTAATTTCAATTACGTCTGTGTAAACAGGCTCGAGTGTAGGATCAAAGAACAAATCGTTTGCTTTTAAGTAAGCTTCTACAACTGCGATGTGCTCTTCTTCACGGCCAGTTAAGCGTAAGTATTCAAGAGATTCTTCGTCGATTGCGAAGTAACCACATGTTGCACCATACTCTGGAGCCATGTTAGCGATTGTCGCACGGTCAGCAAGTGGTAGTTTAGATACCCCAGGACCAAAGAATTCTACGAATTTACCTACTACGCCACGTTGACGTAATACTTGAGTAACTTTTAATGCTAAGTCGGTTGCAGTAGTTCCGTTTGGAAGGTCTCCAACTAATTTAACACCAATTACTTCTGGGATTGGGAAGTAAGAAGGTTGGCCTAACATACCAGCCTCTGCTTCAATACCACCTACACCCCATCCTAATACTCCAAGACCATTGATCATTGTTGTATGAGAGTCAGTACCTACTACTGAATCTGGGAAAGTATCTAATGTGCCATCTGTATTTTCTTTAACGTGTACGATTGGCGCAAGATACTCAAGGTTAACTTGGTGAACAATACCTGTTGCTGGTGGAACAGCACGGAAGTTGTCATAAGCTGTTTGCGCCCATTTTAAGAAATTGTAACGCTCAGCATTACGCTCGAACTCAAGGTCCATGTTAGCTTTTAATGCTGATGCCGAACCATATTTGTCTACTTGTACGGAGTGGTCGATTACAAGGTCTACTGGAATAGCAGGGTTGATTTTATCTGGGTTACCACCCATTTCCTTCATTGCAGAACGCAAGGAAGCAAGGTCAACTACTACTGGTACTCCTGTGAAGTCTTGTAGTACAACACGTGAAGGTTTAAAAGGAACTTCTGCTTCTGGATCAGCATCTTTACCCCATTTTGCCAGTTGTTCAACATGCTCTTCTTTGATAACATAACCATCATATTGACGTAGCACAGATTCTAGTAATACTTTAATTGAATATGGAAGGCGTGAAATATTTGCAATTCCAGCTTCCTCTAAAGCAGCTAGACGATAATAGTTATACTCTTTGCCATTTAGCTCGAAAGAAGTACGACTGTTGTGTAAGCTATTGTTTGCCATTTGTGTTCCTCCTAATATCTATTGAAAAGACTCTATTCAAGTAACTTTTCTCCAAGGATAATAATACTCTAATACGAACGATAAGTAAATTACATTAAAATTATTATAAGTAATAATTATTTCTTATGACCTTTTATTTTTTTGATTATTTTTTCTAATTGTTTCACATGTCGCTTTTCATGTAGACCTACAAAGGGGAACCATTGACCTAACGGGACCCTTCCAAAAGCAGGATGAGAAAGCGATTTATTTTGAAAGGTTTGAAAATCATGCTTCGCATATAATTCCAGCAATTTCATGCGGGTTTGATGAAGCTCCTCCTTCATTACCTGCTTTGTTTCAAATGAGGATGTTGGTTGTGCGTACTTAGGTGCCTTCACTTTAAATATTCTAATTGTTGTAAGCTGAATAGGCTTTTTCTTTACCTTCGGACTAGATGGTTTTGCTAGCTCTAGCTTAATTCCTTCAATTATTTTGGACTCCAGCTTTATTAAATGCTCTAAAATCTGTTTTGGTGACCATGTATTTGTATCTGGAGCTGTATTGAATTCATCGTCTGTCAAAGAATCTATTAAACGAAAAAGATCCGCTCTAATTTGATTATTTTTTTCTAAAAACATATTATGCCCTCCACTTTTACTCTTTAGTATGGATATACCCATATCTCCCCTTATACAATCGTAAAAACCACACGTATTTTCATTTGATTCAAACTATGAGAGAATGGAAGATTGGAAAGGAAGATTAAAAATGCTTAAAGAAATGAAGATGAACCATTTAAACGATCCATGGGAGGCATACAGAGATATTGAGAAGCATGGTAAACTAACTCTTTCTAATATAGAATTTACTACCACCACACTTTGTAATATGAGATGTGCACATTGCGCAGTTGGATATACGCTTCAAACAAAGGATCCAGTAGCACTACCTATTGAGTTGATCATACAGCGTTTAGATGAAATCCCACATTTACAAACGATAAGTATCACTGGTGGCGAACCAATGCTATCGAAGAAATCTGTCAATAATTATGTGTTGCCACTATTAAAATATGCCCATAATCGAGGAGTTCGTACGCAAATTAACTCAAATCTCACTTTAGACCCTGAGAGATACTTGCTAATAGCTCCATATCTAGATGTGTTACATATATCCCACAACTGGGGAACGATTGACGAATTTGTAGAAACAGGCTTCGCTGTGATGGAACGCAAGCCAACCTATGAGCAGCGTGCAAAATTGTTTGAGCGCATGATAGCGAACAGTAGAATGCTTGCAGAGGCAGGTGTCATGGTATCTGCGGAAACCATGCTTAATAAAAAAACACTGCCGTATCTAGAACATATTCACAGACAGGTTGTCGAGGAAATGAAGTGCGCAAGGCATGAAATTCATCCTATGTATCCTTCCGATTTTGCTTCTTCTCTGGAAACACTCACATTAGAGGAGACAAAAAATGCGATTGAGGATATTTTAGATTTTCGCAATGAGGACGTATGGATGTTATTTGGAACGCTTCCCTTTTACCCATGTAACCCCGACCCTAAAGTTACTGCCCTCTTAAAAAGATTTGCTGCAGCTAAAAATGTATCCGTTAGGAATGACCCTGACGGTAGATCCCGTTTAAATGTAAGTATTTTTTCTGGAGAAGTTATTGTTACTGATTTTGGAGATGCTCCAGCGCTTGGAAATATTGTGTCAGACTCACTGCCTGATGTCTTTGATAAATGGCTAGCTTCTCCCCTGTCACAGTCCTTAAACTGCCATTGTCCTGCTGTTAAATGCTTAGGACCAAATCTCCTGGTGAAAAATATGTATTATAAGGATGCACAATTTATAAGTGGCTCAGTCAAATAAAGTTACTGGGACATATCAAATGAGGAGCACTTATGATTCTGTGATTAGAATCGTATGTGCTTTTTTAATTTTGAGACTAGGGTCTCCGCTGCATCGGACACATTCCGTGAGGCCAAAAGGATGTTGGTTAGAAAATTGTGGTCACACGATGTGACGTTCTCAGTTTTCCATCCTTAAAAGGATTCATAACCGAACGCTAGCGCGTGCCGTTGCCAGTTTCACCTATCTCCCTTCGACTCTGCTTCGCTCCAATAGTGTTTCTTACTGTAAATTTTGAACATAAAATTTTAAAAAGGTGGTTTTGTTCAAATCTTTCTTTTAAACACTTTAGTTTACATAATATTATTATTTAAAATAAATTGATTGTCTTCAAATTGATTGCTGTTTACAGGTAGGAATCTGTAGGGATTGTATCTTACCTGTTAGAAAGCATCATCTTAGAGTGACCTATCGATTCTTATTCAATCTTAAAAATAGCAGGTGAAATATTCGTTCTTTTCATTCATACTAGAAATAAAACTGATATAGGGGTGTTATGGATGAAGAAAGCATTATTAGTTATCGATTATACAAACGATTTTGTTGCCGATAATGGTGCGCTAACTTGCGGGAAACCTGGTCAAATGATAGAAAATTATATTGTTCAGCTTACAGAAGAATTTTTACGCAAGGGAGATTTAGTCGTATTTCCTACTGACTTACACGAAGAAGATGACATTTATCATCCGGAAACAAAGCTATTTCCCCCACATAACATAAAGGGCACGGAAGGCAGAACGCTATATGGGAAAATTCAAGACGTTTATACGCAAAACAGAGATCGAGTTATTTGGATGGATAAAACAAGATATAGTTCCTTTGCTGGGACTCCTCTACAGCAAATACTACGTGCAAGAGGAATAAATGAACTGCACCTAGTTGGTGTATGTACTGACATTTGTGTACTTCATACTGCAGTGGATGCATATAATCTTGGTTTTCAACTAGTTATTCATAAGGGTGGAGTAGCCAGCTTTAATGAGGTAGGTCATGACTGGGCGCTCAATCATTTTGCTAATTCATTGGGCGCTACTGTTATCTGAAAATAGTCTCATATGTTTAATATTTCTTTCTTTTGGATATATAACTAATGTCAAGTCATTTAGCCAAAGGAGAGAAAAGCTATGAGTATTATTTTATTTTTAATCATTGGTGGAGTTATAGGATGGTTAGCAGGACTTATTCTAGGTAAGGACGTTCCAGGAGGTATTATTGGTAATATTATTGCCGGAGTAATTGGGGCATGGATTGGAGGAATGATTTTCCCGGATATGGGTCCGGTAATCTGGGATATGGCCATCATTCCTGCTTTAATCGGTGCTATTATCTTTGTAGCGATATTAAGCTTGATCCTTAGAGCAATACGAAAATAATAACTGGAGATTGCGACTACGAAGGTAGGATTTAGCGTTACTACCTAAAAATCTTAGATTTTAAAAGATAAGGGATATTCCATAAGCCTCAGCTTATAGAATATCCCTTTAATTTCTTTTTGTTACTTTCTGTGATTCTTCGTGCTGAGAAGTATAAAGTTCATAGTAATACATAACGTCTTCGACATATTTTTCGCTTCGATTATAATTAAAGACTGCTTTTTCGATATCTCCGTCTGCTGCACCACTAGCTGCTAAATAATTTGCTGCACTGAAAATAGCATCCTCAATATCAAATGGATCAGCAATCCCATCTCCGTTTGCATCAATTCCGTATCCTCCGTACATTTCAATTACTTCCGGATTTACTTTATCTTCTTCAGGAATATCTCCTTTTCCTAAGTCACTACAGCTCGGATGAGACCAGCCAACAAAAGTGCAAGGCATAAATTGCATATGTCCCTCCGCTCCCACAGGCGATACGAGTGTACTCATAGAAGAAAATTTTGTTTCAATTCTATGATGAGCAGCCAATAATGTCCATGGAACCCCAAACTCTTCTTCCGCTGCCATATAAATTTCTAAATATTCTTCAGGGATTTCAACTTGCATCGTACTATCTTTAATTTCAAATGTTAAACGTTGGATGATGGGTACCTTTTGAAGGCTATTCCAGCTGATAATCAGTAAAACATATACTGTGATTGTAATAGGAAGGAGTAAAGCAATCATCCAAGCTTTTTTTTTCATGCTTTTATTGTTCTTTGCTGACATCCTATCACCTCACCTTTAAAGTTGCTTTTGATAAATACTTAATAGTTGATCAATGGAAAGTGGTTTTCCGAAATAATATCCTTGTAGATAATGGCATTCCAATTCCTTAAGACTAATAGCTTGTTGATTGTCCTCTACCCCTTCTGCCAAAACAGTTAGCTTCAAATTGTGGGCTAAGGAAATAATTGACTGAACAATTGCCTTCGTTTTCACATTATGTATAGAACGTGTAAAGCTTTGGTCAATTTTAATGATATTTACCGGAAGCTTTTCCAAATGCTTAAACGAAGAATAGCCCGTCCCAAAATCATCAATAGCAATTTGAAAACCTAAATCCTTTAACTCTTGTAAGGATTTTATTACAAACTCAGTATATTCCATTATAATTGACTCCGTTATTTCCAAAACTATTTTATTTGGATTTACATTCGTTTCTTGCAATATTCGTTTTGTTCTTTCGATGTAATCATGCTGATAAAATTGCCTTGCAGAAACATTTACACTAAACAGAAGTTCTCTTTCTAAAGCTTGTTCAATTATTGGGATATGTAAACAAGTTTCTCTTAATACAAAATCTCCAATTTTTATTATTAGACCACTTCTTTCAGCAATCGGAATAAATTCACTTGGAGAAATCATTTCATCATTATGTTTCCAACGAAGCAGGGACTCTACACCGACCATTTGATTTAGAGAAGATAAGACTTGAGGCTGAAAATGCAAAAACAATTCGTTTTTACCTAATGCATCCTTTAATCCATCCTCTAAGTAAAGTTGCCTATTTGCTAATTCCGATAAGGAAGACTGATATCTTTGATGCATAAATCCGCCTGATTTCTTCGCCTCTTCTACTGCTATTTCAGCAAATCTTATTAATTCAGAGGGATTTTGAGAATCAGATGGGAAATGTACAGAGCCTATGCTTACAGGAATGGTAATATCTTTTTCTTGTATATGAAGAGGAATAGAACAATCAGCTAAAATAATATTAATGAGGGCTTCCAACTCTTCATTGCTCCGGTTCTTTAATAAAACAATAAACTCATCTGCCACCCAACGTGCGATGATATCAGAGCTTTTAAAATTTACATTGTATCTCAGCCGATTAGCTACTTGCTTTAAAACATAATCTCCACTTTCATGTCCATATAAATCATTTATCATCTTGAAGCGATCAAAATCAATGAACAATAAATGGAATGGCTCTTTTTTCGAAAGAAAATTATTTAAATTCGTTTGAAGCGAGCTTCTATTTTCGAGGCCTGTTAGCTCATCCTTGAAATCTTTTAAAAAAAGATTGTTTTGTGCTCCCCATAGCTGTTTCAATAAATATAATAATAACAGAGCGCTAAGTCCTACATATATAAAACCCTTTGAAATAGAAATAGTTTTACCTTCTGGGAAATAATGAAATAACAGCGTATCGGAAAGAAAAATCCAAAGTATGCTTGCAAGCGCATAAATAACTACGATCCGAAATGAGATACTGCGATATGTTTTCGTTAAGGACATTTGGGTTCTCCTTTTCTTCTATCTCTATGAAAACAATATCATAATTTAATAGGGAAAAATATACAAAAACATAAAAAATTCTAAACATTTTTTATTATTTTTTCACCTATTTTTGGTATAGAAACTCTCTAGATAGGAAAACCTAAAACTAGAAGACAACAAAAAAAGGTTTTCGTGAAGAGGATGTGAAGGGTCGACAGCTTCCTACCAGTATCATTACATACGTGAAATACCCTTTATATCTTCAGCACTAAAAACCAATTTATACTTTAGAATCCATGTAAAAGGCTAATGATAATATATTTGCCAGTGCACTCTTTTCATTAGCTATTACTTATTTTCTTTCTTCTTTCCATCCTCAATAAGCGTTTCCACATCAATAACTATTTCTTCTTTAGGCACATTTTCATTTCCTACATAATTTTTGACTGCAATACCATTTTGGTCTACTAAATAAAACCTTACTCCATGAATAACTTGGTCAGAATTAGGGTTATTACGAACAAGCGCCTTGAAAGATTTTTCAGCAAATTGTGATATATGCTCTTGATCATAACCAGTCAATAGATTCCATTTTGATTCATCTGGAACATCATACATATCAAGATATTCTTGTAGCTTTTCTGGTGTATCTACTTCTGGATCAACACTAAAGGCCACTATTTTGTAGTCCTCTATTCCTTTTTCCACTAACATTTCTTGAATTTCTGTCATATTAAAGGTCATTGGAGGGCATACTGTCGTGCAATTAGTGAATATAAAGGTTGCAAGCCAAACTGTTCCCTTCAAGCTTTCTAAGGAAACTTCCTCACCGCGCTGATTATCATAGGCGAAATCACTAACTTGCCAATTTGTTTGAGCTTCAAAGTCACCACTACTTCCACATCCTACGAGAATCAATGTAGTAATAGAAAGTAACACGAAAAATTTTTTCATGGAATCCCTCTCTCTTCCTTTTATAGCATAATCTTATCGAAAGCAGACGAATCCATCAACTAAACTTTCCTGTATATTTTAACAGTTTTGTGTCCATCATCTTATTGCAAGTAGAGCGTTTTTTATCTCTTCTAGCTTGCTTTCTACTCTGTGCATTAAATAGAATGCAACAAAAATAGGAAAGCCCACATCTTGGATAACTGATAAAAATTCCTCCATTTATTATAGCTCCCTTTTTAAAAAAACTCTCCCGAAGGAGAGTTTTTTCTTAGATTATTTCTTCCACATTTCGTTCAACTATCTTTGCAGATTTAATTACTGTCAGTGCAGTTCCCTCTACATGAAAAACATCGCTTGAAAGAATTACCTGAGCACCAGTTTCCACTTGTGCCTGTGTCAATGTTTCCTTAGGGTCATCCACTGAGACTAGAAGACTTTTACCATTTGCTGCTTCAAATTGAATTTGTAACGTCTTTGCCATTTACTTTCCTCCTCTTATTGAATAGACATTGTTTGTACTCTTTCCGCCCCGATATAACCTTTTGCTGAAAAGCCTGCTAGAACATCCGACACTGCCAATAACTGGTCTGCAGTTGCAGCAGATCTCAAATTACGGTACGTCTTACTAGTGAATTTCATTTTTCCTTCCTCTGTGATACCTGCTTCAAACACCAACCTCAGTACTGCTTGCTTGTATTCGAAATTAGCCATTTTCTATCACCTCCTTCACTTATTAAATAGAAACTTTTTCTAAGAAAGGATACATTGTTGATGAAAAAGTTTTTAATAAGTTTTATACTAGATTTAGAATGAGGTGAATAGAGTGGTAACATTATCAGGCTGGTTTATGTGGTTTATCGTTTTCTGGGTAATCATTTTAGTTACTTTAATGGGGATCGGTGGCTTCTTCATGTTTAGGAAGTTTCTAAAATCCATGCCTAAAAATGACGGTAAATCAGACTTAGATTGGGAAGAATATTATGTAAATAAAACAATCCATATGTGGAACGATGAACAAAAGGCTTTGTTAAATGAGCTGACGGCTCCAGTACCTGAGCTATTCAGACCAGTTGCAAAACAGAAAATCGCAGGTAAAATTGGACAGCTCGCTTTAGAGGAAAAGGCAACTTCTATTACACAGGACTTATTAATAAGAGGTTATATAATAGCTACACCCAAGCGGGATCATAAATTTTTACGGAAGAAAATGGATCAGCTAGATATGGATGTGTCACCTTATGAAAAGTATTTTGAACTATCCGTTGACACGAGAAAAGAAGCGTTAGGTAAGCATGCGAAGAATTAAATAATATGGAGAATTCATGGCGTCCCCATTGTTAGATATACAAAACAATGGGGACGCCATTATATATGTATAAAAATTAGGGTTCTATAATTTTTGACGGGTTACATAATAAAAAAAGAACAAAATCACCCCTTTTATACTGTATAGTTGAAAAAAGCAATAGAATGGCGATTTCGTAAATGCTTTGGGTTTCCAATAAACCTCCGGTTCTCCGCTGCCGCGGACGCTTTCCGCGGGCCAACAGTATGTTGGTCAGGAAAACGTTGTCACACGATGTGACGAACTTAGTCTTCCATCCTTTACATGAGCCATAGCCGAACGCTTTCGCGCACCGTTGCTATGTCTCACCTGTCTCCCTACCCTTGCAGGAGTCGCCGACGCTACTACGTACCAATTAGTGTTGCCTACTAAAAATATAAGTCTTGATTAATAAACGATAAATATATTCCAACATGGATTAACCTATCTAGAAAAATAAGCACCCCCACTTCCTATATTTGAACCATTTATAAAAGGTCAGTTCCTTCTCTTTTTTGTCTTTTTAAGTATCCTTTATATGGAAAAAGAGTATAATATAATTAGAACAATCGTTCAATTTGTGGAAAGGAGCTTATAAGTGAACAAAAGGCGCTATGACAGTGAGAATGCTAAATACGAAATTATGGAACAAGCAACCCTTTTGTTTTCTCAAAAAGGGTATAACCAAACCTCTGTTGGAGATATTTCAAAGGCTTCAGGTTATAGCAAAGGACATATTTATTATCATTTTGAGAACAAAGAAAAGCTCTTTGTGCTTTTGGCTCAGAAAACCATGCAAGACTGGCATGACAAGTGGAAGGCAAAAGAGTCTAACTACTCGACTGCATCTGAAAAACTCTATGCAGTAGCAATGCATGTACTTTACAATTACCAAACACCCTTACTAAGCGGAGGTCAAGAGCTTGCCTCCAATCCTCATTCCAGTCCAGAATCTGTGAAGCAGTTATACGATTTAGCTATTATTCCAATGGGTACTTATCAATCTATTTTACGTGAAGGGATAGAAACCGGAGAATTTAAGCCCGGAAATTTAGACCAATGGACAGTTTTACTCGGAACATGGCTAGGAGGTTTATGTCAGCTTACAAATACACAGGATTTTCAGTCGCTTGAACCTTTGTTCAAAGAAGCAATTACAATTTTTTTAGGTTCCATTAAAAAAGGGGGAAATGTACATGAAGAGGACAATCGCTTTAATCGGGGACAGTTTAACGGAAGGACGCCCAGGGGTATCTTTTAGTCGCTTGCTAGAGGAGAAATATCCAAGCATTTCATTTGAGAATCATGGGAAGCCAGGTGAAACGATTAAAAGTTTACATACACGCTTATCTAAAACCAAAATAGACAATCATTATGATTTAGTCTTCCTTTGGATAGGTGTAAATGATGTTTATTCCAAACTGTTGAAAGTCCAGGCACAACCTATCGCAGAAAATCATGAAGAGTTTAAGGAATATTTTATCAAGATTTTGGATATATTAAATCCTTCTAAAACAAAGATAGTCATCGTTTCACCTGCAATAGTAGGCGAAAGTTTAACAAATCCATCTAACAATGAATTAAGGAGCTTATCTTCTATTATTCAATCAATCTCCAATAATTATCCATCAGTAAGCTTTTTAAATTTACAACCTATATTTGAAAATGCACTTTCCGGCATACCTACTTCTGATTACATCAGCACTAATGTGTTAAACGTCATGAAGGATGTGTTCTTTTATAAGCATCCTAACCGGATTGATCGACTATCGAAAAAACGGGGATTACATTTGACGATGGATGGAATTCATTTGAATAGTAAAGGTGCTTCCGTTGTCTCAGAACAATATGCATCAATGATAGATCAAATCTTATTTAGTGATAGTAGCAGCCTGGTGAACTAGTATGGTGGACAATATGAAAATTGCGCTTGTAACCGGCGGTGCCTCTGGAATTGGTAAAGCAATTTGCCAAGAATTAATCACTCAACATGTATTTGTCATAATCACTGATATAAATGAAGAAGCCGGAAAGATACTCGAAACTGAGCTTAATCAAGAAAGTCTTGCTAGTAGGTTTATCTTTTTGAACGTGACAGAATACGATTCTTTCAAGCAGGTAATGCAAGCTGTAATAGAGGAATTTGGTAGACTGGATTATCTATTTAACAATGCTGGTATTGCAATGTATGGTGAATTATATGATATGACGATAGAAGATTGGAAAGAAATTATGGATACTAACTTATGGGGAGTTATTCATGGAACGCAAATAGGCTATAACCTTATGAAGGAGCAAGGATTCGGACACATTGTAAATACCTCCTCTGCTGCTGGATTAGGTCCTACACCTATCTCTTCTGCCTATTCAGCAACAAAGCATGCAGTGGTGGGATTAACTACCTCCCTTCATTTTGAAGCAGAAGCCTTTGGAATTAAAGTAAGTACTCTTTGCCCTACTTTCGTTGATACTCCCATTTTCCGTCAAGCCAAAGCAATCAATATCAACAAGGCCATTTTACTCGATCAACTAAAAAAACAGCGAATGATTTCCCCTCAAAAGCTAGCGAAAATAGCTATTAAGGGTGTTCATCAAAACAAGGTAATCATCTGTCCTATGCCGATGCGTAAAACAATGGATGTCCTTTTTATACTTTTCCCTTCGCTTCACAAGTTAGTGATGAAGTTGGTTTGTAGAGTAAGTCGAGAAGGTCGTTTATCCTGAGCTTAGATATTTCAATAAATAATTTAACTACAAGTCGGTTTCTTGCTGTTAGAAATCGGCTTTTTTATGAATTCTTTTTGGACTAAAAAAACACAGTCAAACTCAAAGTTTCGAGTATGACTGTGGTATTCTTTATAAACCTTCTCTTTGTAGTTTTTTAAATTGTAAAAACATTGCGATTCGCCAGGGAACTATCATTCCGAAGGCTAAAATCCAAAACATGCCACTTAATGCCCCTACATCTATTGAAGAGCTAAGCACAAGTTTGGCAATGATTCTAATAATAAGCAAGCCAATAAGAATAAAGATAAATGCTTTGGATTGCTTTAAATAAATTTCTCCATCTCTTCTTTCAAACTTCGAAGTCCATATAAGAACTCCCGAAAATACAATTCCTGCCACTAACGCTTCTATTATTTGCGCTCCTGTTACGCGGAAAAATGGAAATAGAAACATTAAAGCTCCTGTAGACATAAATAATGGAGGCAATAGAATTTTCTTTGCGCTTGCTGGTCGTTTTGCAGATTTAGCACGTAAAGTCGTCACAATAATTCCCATTCCAATTGCAAACACCGAAGTGACAATAATCATGGTATTGGCTGGAATTGATTCAAACATATAATTACTCCATCTCCATTTTATTTCTTAGGAATCTATTACGTTACGTAATACCTGTACTAGCTGATTCGGATCAAAGGGCTTTGTAAGAAAATCCTTGGCACCGGCATCTAAGGCATCTACGATTAGCTTTTGCTGTCCGAGTGCTGTTACCATCACAATCTTGGCAAGTGGGTCTATTGCAATAATCTCTTGAACCGCCTCAATCCCCGATATGCCAGGCATTGTAATATCCATCGTAACGAGATCAGGCTGTAGTTTTTTATATTGCTCAATAGCCTCTATGCCATTTGCAGCTTCACCAATTATTTCGAATTGGTGTTCCTCCAGCATTCTTCTCATTGTAGCTCTCATAAACATAGCATCATCCACTACTAGCACGGTTGTCATGGAAACTCTCCCTTCTGTTAGAATCCAGTAAAGTCGCCGAATAGAGGACTCAAGATTTGAATAATATAAGTCATTCCATCAAAGAATAATAGAATTCCAAGTGCTATCATTAAGTAACCACCTATTTTCACAATTAGGTTACTATTTGTTCTAATCCACTTCAAACGTGTAACAAAGAAGGAGAGAACGAAGAATGGAATGGCAAAACCAAGAACGTAGGCGAGCATATAGAATACACCAGCGTCAGGGTTTGTGACTCCCATCATTAAAACAGCTGCCAGGATAGGTCCTGTACATGGCTGCCAGCCTGCTGCAAAGGCCATCCCTATTAATATAGTCCCTATAAAACCGGTTGGTCGATTCTTAAACTCTAATCTCTTTTCTTTCATTAAGAATTCAGGTTTAAATATTCCTACAACGACTAACCCAAATATCACAATGAATATTGCTCCAACCTGACGTATTAAGTCGCCATACTGAATAAAGAAGGTTCCAATAAAGGAAGTTGCGTATCCCAATGCGATAAAGATAATTGAAAACCCTAGTAAAAAAAACAAGGTATGAAGCATTCCTCTTTTTTGCATCAGCTTTTTATCCGTTTTTAACTCTTCCAGTGACATCCCTGTTATATAGGATAAAAAAGCTGGGTAAAGAGGAAGGGTGCATGGAGAGATAAAGCTCAAAAAGCCTGCACCGAATGCTAAAAGCAAGTTTACATCAGTACTCACGACAGTCTCCCTTTCCGAATTGCTGTTCCTATCGTATCAAACTTTTAGTCAATTTACTCTATTAAAGCTTGTGACAGCTTTTCGAATCTTTGTGCCTAGGCAATATCCTCTACTACTCCATTTTGCAATAAATACATTTTATGATAAAGGCCTTTTTGATTTAGCAATTCTTGGTGAGTTCCTCGTTCCACAATTTCTCCGTGGTGCAAGACTAAAATGAGCTCTGCGTCTTGAATAGTACTTAATCTGTGTGCAATCGCGATAGTAGTTCTTCCTTTTCTCATTTTTTCTAGACTATTTTGAATCGCTACCTCTGTTTCCGTATCGATGTTAGCCGTGGCTTCATCGAGCACTAGAATCTTTGGATTCGTAGCTATTGTTCTGGCAAATGCGATTAACTGTCTTTGGCCGCTGGAGAAGGTAGATCCGCGCTCTGTCACCTTTTGCTTATACCCATTTGGTAAGTTCTCAATAAAATAATGAGCTTGAACAAATTCAGCAGCAGCCTTTACCTCATCCTCACTCATATCTTTTGCATGTAGCCTTATATTACTTACTATATCCCCGTAGAATAAGAATGGATCCTGTAAAACTAAGCCTATCTTATTTCGCAGCTCCTCTGCCTTAAAGTCCTTTACAGAGTATCCATCAATTTTTATATCTCCATGCTCAAACTCATAGAATCTCATTAATAGATTAATAATTGAGCTTTTCCCTGATCCTGTGTGACCAACTAATGCTACCGTCTGTCCAGGCTCTGCGGTAAACGAGATATTTTTTAATACGTCTGTTTTTCCATCATAAGAAAAGGTGACATTTTGAAATTCAATTTTTCCTGATTGAATAGTTGCTTTTTCTTTGTCCTGTTGAGCAGGAGCAAGGGCCTCTTCATCTAATAAGGTAAATACGCGAGATGCTGCTACAATCGCTTGTTGGAATAAAGACAGCCTTTGCATCACTTGATTGATAGGCTCGAAAAAGCGGTCTATATAAGTTACGAAAGCATAAATAACCCCTATCTCTACTACATTATTCATGGAAGTGATTCCAAAATAACTTAACAAGATGATGATACCCAATGCATATACAATATCAATAGCTGGTCTCAGTAAAAGACTATCTAATTTTATATTTCGTTTTCCCGCGTTCCAATGACGGTCATTTATCTCATTGAATTCATCCTGCAAACGTTCTTCCTGTCTAAATGCCTGTATCATCGTCATTCCTTGTAATGACTCCGCTAGTTTTGCATTTAGCTGGCTTAGTCTTTCTCGAAGATCTTGATAAACAACGGAGCTATATTTTCGGTAATTAACCATAATGACAAAAAGGATAGGCAATAGCACTGTGGTAATCAACGCCAGCTTGACGTTCAATAAGAACATAGCGATGTAAACCCCAATTACCAATACCCCACTTTGAATAAAGCCAACCAATACGCTGACAAACATATCCTTAATAGCTTCGGTATCATTCGTAACACGTGACACGATACTTCCAGCAGGTGTTTTATCAAAATAACGTATACCTAGCTTATGAACCTTTGAGAATACGTCAATCCTCATCTGCTGAATTATCTTTAAAGCGATTTCTTGGAATTTTAGTAGCTGGAAATAGCTAACAATGGTATTAGTAATTTGTATAAATACATAGCCTAGTGCTAGCCCGACAAGTGGACCAGTAGGGAAATACCTAGGTGTCAAATAATCATCCATAAACACACTGATTAAATATGGCCCTAAAATATCAACCGTTACTGTAATAACCAACAAGAATAACGCGATTGAAATTTTCTTTTTATGTGGCTTCAAATAGGTAAGTAAGCGTTTGAATACCTTCCACTGCGCTTTTCCAGTTAGAAGTGTCTGTTTTTCTTCCATTATGCTTCCCCTCCTTGCTCCACAAGCGTTTCTAGCTGCTGCAACTCATACATTTCTTTGTATATACCTTGTAACGCTATCAACTCATCATGCGTACCTTTTTCTACAATTGTTCCGTTTTCCATTACGATAATTTGATGTGCATGTTGGATTGCGCTTAATCTATGAGAGGTGATAATCGTCGTCTCTCCGGTTCTCGTTTCCTTCAAAGCTTCTAGAATAGCTTCCTCAGTTCTTGCATCTACTGCAGATAGAGAGTCATCAAGAATAAGCATCTCAGGTTCCATCATCAGTGCTCGAGCAATCGAAATACGTTGTTTTTGCCCACCAGAAAGGGAAACTCCTCTTTCCCCTACGATTGTATTATAGCCATTTGTGAACTGGAGAATGTCTTCATGAATATTAGCTAGCTTAGCAGCTTCGTAAATTTTCTCCATCGAAGCACCGGCATTAGCAAATGCAATATTACCAGCTACTGTTGTAGAGAACAGAAAATGATCCTGCGGCACATAGCCAATCGCTTCACGTAGAGCTTGCTTTTTATAATCATCAATCGGATGGTCGCCATACACGATTTTCCCTTTATAGCCTTCAAATTCTCTCATCAACAGCTTCAAAATAGCTGTCTTACCTGATCCTGTCTTCCCAACTATTCCAAGTGTCTCTCCCTTTTTAAGCTGAAAATGAACATTATGTAATGCAACACGATCGTCTCCAGGAAACTTAAATTCATCAATTTCAAAATGCAAGTCACCGTGAGGTTTCTCTGTGATTGCGTTTGGTTTATCATCAATTTCAATTTCTTCATCTAAAATGTTACGGATACGATCATAAGAAGCTCTTCCTCGCTCCATTATGTTAAATAGATAGCCAAATGCTAGCATTGGCCAAACAAGAAGTCCTAAATAAGAAGCAAAAGCAAACAAATCTCCAATCGACATTTCTCCATTTAAAATAAATCTTGTTCCAAAAGTAATGGTAAGGAAATAACACATACCTACGATTAACGATATGGTCGGATCAAACAATGAGTCGATTTTGGCTACCGTAAGATTTTTCTTCACTACTTCCTCTGACAGGTTTACAAAGTCCTCTGTATCTTCCTTTTCCTGTCCAAACGTTTTGATAACCTTGACACCTGAGATGCTCTCCTGTGCTTTATCATTTAAATCAGAAAAGGCTTCCTGTGCATATCGAAACCTTTGATGTAGCAGCTTTCCATAATAACTCGTGGATATCGCCATTAAGGGTAGAGGAAGAAGTGCAATGATTGTAAGCTTCCAGTTAATTGTAATTGCCATTGCAGCAATTACAAAGCCTCCTGTTGCCAAGGAATCTACTAGCGTCAAGACACCCGACCCAGCAGTCTGTTGCACTGCGGATAGATCATTTGTAGCATGGGCCATTAAATCCCCTACTCGCTTTTTTTGATAAAAAGAAGGAGCCATCTTTGTAAAATGACGAAATAACTTTTCTCTTAAAAGTCTTGCTAAAAAGATAGAGGATCCGAAAATCATGATTCTCCAGTAATACCTTAATACATACATCCCTATTGCGGCTGCAGCTAAAATGCTTAACCACTTTATCAGGAAATCTCCTGTGAGCGTTCCACTACTAATCTCATCTACAACAAACCCTATAATTTTAGGTGGTATCAGCTGCAAAAAAGCAACGAACAGCAACATCAATATACCTATAAGATATTGCTTTTTCCTAAGCTTAAAATACCAACCCAAATCAAAAAATACCTTCATTTTGATCCCCCATTTACAAAATCAGACTTTTCCATTTTATCAAAAGTTTGAACATTAAGAAAGATAGGAGAAACAAATAATTCGGGAATTGAAATAATTTTTATACTGATGATTCTGTAGAATAATAAAATAAGTATGGCTTTTTACATTTCTATCCACTTCAGACGGAAGAGCAATTTTTATTCATGCTCATCTTGAATCTCAATGTTACTTCTAATAGTTGATGTACGCTATAGGCGGACGCTTTTCGAGGGGGGAGCGATGAGCCGTTGCCGAACGCTAACGCGTACCGATGCAATGTCTCATCTGACTCCCTTTCTCCCTCAGGAGTCGCCGCCTTCCGCTCCCATCAACAGTATATGTAAGTGTAAATTTATCATATTAAAAATCATATTCATAGATGGCAATAAAAAAAGAAATGAGCTCAGAATAGCATCTCTAAGCTCATTTCTTTTTTTAATAGTTAATGTAAAACTTCAAAGGTTTGGACGTAGCATTCCTCTTCCTCGACCATTTTCTTCTCCTCTTTATACTCAAGTCCAAGCTGACTTAGTGCTTTTCTCCAAAATGTCACAGCTGGTTGATTTTTTGCAAGCTCCATTATGACATATTTGCCTTTATTTTCTTGAAAAAGAAGAGTGAGCGCTTTCTTGCCAATGCCCTTTCTCCGGTAGTTCTTGAGAATAAAGAAATCATTTATACAAATATCGTGATCCTTTTTTAAGAACGGTCTTTTTAATAGTAAAAGAAACCCTACTAATTTCTCCCTATCTTTTATTAAGTAGGGCTCGATTCCTTCATTTGTCCATAACATATCAATAGAATCATATACATAGGAGCCATCTGAAGAAACTTCTATTTCCTCTGTATACTCGGAGAGATCATGTAAATAAAGAGAGTACATGTTCTCTAGAGTCTTTTTTTCCATTAACTGGACTTTTTCTATTTTCAGTTCCAATTTAGCACCTCTTTATTTTTGTAAGGGGCAAAGCAAGCTGCTTCGCCCTCTATATTATTTTTACGTACCGCAATAGGTTTGGTATGGAATCGCAGATGGTGCTGGCGGAGAGGTTAATTCTCCATAATCCTTGGTATAATCGTATGGATTTTTTAGCGCCTCTAGTAGCTTATGCATGACGGAATAATCTCCTTTATCAACCGCCGCTTCTAGCGCTTCCTCCACTCGGTGATTACGAGGGATTATCGCTGGATTATGCTGCTCCATTAGTTCACGCACTTCTTCTTGTGTTTGTCCTTGGCTGTCCAACCTTTTCTTCCAGCGATCATACCAGTCGATAAAGGCTTGGTATCTGAATAGATTTGTTTCATTTTTATTATCTAACGTTAATGCTCGGAATGTATTGGTATAGTCCGCGTCGTTTTGATGCATAAGCTTGAGCAATTCGTTTATAAGCTCCTCGTCGGATTCCTCTTCCTGAAACAGACCCAATTTAGCTCGCATACCTGCCAGCCAATGTTTCTTGAACAGCTTTGGAAACTGTTCAATCTTTTCTTGTGCAAGGTGAACAGCTTCCTCTTGATTATCTGAAATAAGTGCTAAAAGGCTCTCTGCGAATCTTGCTATATTCCAGGCAGCCATTCTTGGCTGGTTCCCATAAGCATACCTTCCTTGCGTGTCGATGGAGCTATAAACAGTAGCAGGATCAAACTCATTCATAAACGCACACGGTCCATAATCGATTGTCTCTCCACTGATGGTCATATTATCTGTGTTCATGACACCGTGGATAAATCCTACTAGCTGCCAATCGGTCAGTAGCTTGGCTTGTTTTTTAAAAACTTCTTCTAATAAAGACAAATATTTATTAGGAGCAGATTTAATAGCAGGATAGTGCCGGTCTATTGCATAGTCTGCTAAAGCTTTCAGGTCCTCCTGCTCTCCCCATGTTACTGCAAATTGAAAGGTTCCAACACGTAAATGACTAGCTGCAATCCTTGTCATAATTGCTCCAGGCAACTCTGTCTCTCTATAGACGGTTTCACCAGTTGTAACCACCGCTAGACTTCTAGTCGTTGGAATCCTTAATCCAGCCATTGCCTCACTAATAATATATTCCCGAAGCATTGGACCAAGTGCAGCTCGTCCATCTCCGCCTCGAGAATACGGCGTTCTTCCTGCTCCCTTTAACTGAACGTCGTATCTTTTCCCATCAGGTGTTACTTGCTCTCCAAGGAGGATTGCGCGACCGTCTCCTAGCATCGTAAAGCCACCAAATTGGTGCCCTGCATAGGCTTGCGCTAATGGGATACCTCCTTGAATCGGTTCATTTCCAGCAAGAATTTCTATGCCTTCAGGACTTTTCAGCATCTCTATATTTAAACCAAGTGACTCTGCCAACGATTCGTTTAAAATTTGGAGCTTTGGTGAGCGCACCGGGTTTAACTCCATCTCCGAATAAAAGATAGGTGGGAGTTCACTGTATGTGTTCGTTAACTTCCAGTCTTTGTTGTTTTTCATCTTCTCGCTCCTTTCAAACACTTCTGTCTATATCTTACTTTGTTTCTCCTTTGCTATCCATTATTATCCACTCGGCAGCAGCTCGTAAATCTGGAAAAACAGCATCGGCAAGCGAATCGCTTTTTCCTAGGAAAACACCCTTCGTACCTGCTCTCTTCCCTGCCATAATATCCGTGTCCGTATCTCCGACCATATAGGATTTAGCTAAATCTATCTGATATCGTTCGGCTAAGTCTTCAATTAATTTACTATTAGGCTTTCTACAAGCACAGCCAGCCTTTGGTTTATGTGGACAATATACAGCTTCATCAATGACAGCCCCTTCTTTTTTCAACTCACTAATCATGTACTGATGAATTTTTTGAAGCTGCTCCTCCCTCATATAACCTAATCCTATACCACCTTGGTTCGTAACGACAAACACATGGTCAAAATGAGCATTTAGCATCTTAATTGCTTCTGCTACGCCAGGCAAGAAGTACAGCTGCTTCGGATGATTTACAAATTTGACTCTCTTTGTCAGCACCTCATTAATAACTCCATCTCTGTCCAAAAATACTGCTGTTTTCATGGTTGTACACCTCTTTTTGATCGATGTAGTTACGTTACCCATCTATTTAAAAAGTCATGTACCAAATAAAAAAACCGATAATTTCTTATCGGTCTAAACTCTATTTATTATTAATTTCTTTAATTGTTGCTAGCGCTTCTTCTACACTACTTACCCCGTAGATATTCATTTGAAAATTATATACCTTCTTAATTTTCAATGCCTCTTCTCTATTCTCTTCTGGGAGTATAATATTGTCGATTTCACTAATTGCCGCAGTGAACACCTTTTCCCTAATCATCCCCACTTCTTTCACTTTTCCTTTTTTAGTAACTGCTCCAGTAATGGCGATCTTTTCATCATTTCTTATTTTATTTTCATAGACTAGCTGTGACACTACTAGCATGAGGCCAGCACTATTTCCTTTGTAATTAGCTCTTTTTAAAAATCTCTGAATTGCAGGATGGTTCACTTCTCCTAAGTAAGCGTTAATATGATTAGTCATCATCTCAAAATCCTCTGCACAAATGGTAAGCAGCTGACAATATGCTTTGTTTTTAGCTGTATAAATCTCTAAAGGAGATTGTTTGATTTCTTCTTCTGGAAAATAAGGAAATGTATTCAGCCTTTCCTTCTCTACATTTTTCCTCGGGACCGTTCCCACTGGCAAGCTGAATATGTTAGTTCCCGCAATTATTTCTTCCGGCTCTACGTAATAAGCAACTTCATCTGCCACCATCAAAAAAACACCCTCATAAAGTAATAGGACAAGAATAGCGATTAACGGAAGGAAGAGAGATCGTTTTTGAAAATATTTCTTATTTCTAAGCATTATCAGTAAGTGGCATACCATCAATAATAGGATTGCCGCCACTAGTATATCGCTATTGATATATCCAAATAAATAGGAGAGTAGACAATAAAAATATAAGAAAATGCACAGGAATAGCGGTAGAATTTCATATTTTTTCTTGCCTGTTAATATATTGTTCCTCTCCTTTTTCCCCTAATATGTCCTTACCGGTACAATTAATTGAAGCAACCGATCATCCTCCAGAGAATGAATGACAAATGGTCGCATACTACCGGTAAATTGTATTTTTATCGGCTGATCTCCAAATGCCTTTAGTCCATCCATTATATATTTAGCGCTAAAAGAAATGGTGATATCTTCTCCAGCCAGTGTAGACGCAGGAACCTCTTCCTCTACATGTCCTACCTCAGGTGAATGAGATGATATTTCAATAGACCCTTCACCTATAGCTTTCAAACGAACAATATTATTTCTTTCTTCTCTCGCCATTAAGGATGCACGATCAATCGCTTGAAAAAGATGCTTCCCATCAACCTCAAGTGAGGTTTGAAATTCATGTGGGATTAGTCTAGATGTGTCTGGATAATTTCCCTCTAATAAACGAGAAATAAATACAATTTGAGGAGTTTTAAACATTACCTGCTGTTGATTAAAGGTGATCCACACTAACTCCTCCGTATCCTCTATCATTTTATGTAACTCATTTAGAACCTTTCCAGGAATCACTAGATTATATTCTGTCTCATGAACACTACTTAAGGATATCTTTGTTCTTGCAAGCCGATGACTATCTGTTGCCGTGCAATTTAGCTCATTCTGTTGAAGGCTCCACTTTACTCCTGTTAATACAGGTCTAGTCTCTGAAGTCGACACTGCAAATACAGTTTCTCGTATGATTTTACGAAGGTCGTGTCCCTTAATTGAAAATAATTCTGTATCTTCCGGTTCTCCGATAAGAGGATACTCACTTGGATCCATACCATTCAAATGAAAATCTGACTTTCCAGCACGAATGTGGGTTTGATAATTAGCACCGACCGTAATCGTTACATCATTCGAAGGTAGCTTCCGTATAATTTCATAAAACATCCTAGCAGGAACGACAATAGAACCTTCTTCTACTACTCTGATTACCTGGTCTCCGTTCTTTTCAGCTTTAATGAAGGATTGGATAGTCTTATCTGAATCACTTCCCGTCAACAGCAGTCCTTTCCTATTCAACTCCATTTTTATTCCTGTCAGTATTGGAAATGTCGTCTTCGAGCTAACCGCTCTCATCACGTTATGTAGTGCCTCTACTAAATGATCGCGCATAATATCCAATCTCATATGTATGTCCCCCTAGTCACTTTTATAAGTCTTTCGTACACAAAAACCTTTCGATTCCTGGATATTTTTCGCCTAAACTGGTGATAGTAAATCCGCAATTTTTATAAAAGCCCACTGCATCCTTATCTGTTTCCGCTTTTATTCTTGCAGGCTTGCGTTGCTGACTTATTTGTCGAATCATTTCCCTACCGGTTCCTGTTCCTCTATATTCTAAAGCAACGGCAATATGGAGAATTTCTATTTCTCCCAATGCCAATTCTCTTATTCCGATACACCCTGCCCATCCATTCCTCTTTTTTATTCCAAACAGCAGTCTTTCTTGTTCTGTCTGATAACGCTTTATTTCGTTTTGAGCATCACTTGCCGCATATGCCAGTAATTCTTCTAGCGATCTATCTATTTCATTCTTTTTTATTTCCTTCATAGCTTCCCTCCCCTTTATTAATTCGCCTAAATTTGGTAAATTCCTTTCTAATAAAAGAAGCCAACTATCTTTACTAGTCAGCTTCCGTTACTTCTTATGTCCTCCAAGCAATCCTGCCCTATTGATTGCTGTGCCGGCATCTGTATAAGAAACGGCTCGCAGAATCGCAGTTGGACCGTATTTATTTCTTAAATAATCCATCGTCTTTCCAAGCTTGTGCTCCTTCCACTTTCTCTCCTCAAAAAAGCTAAGCTGAACGGAGCTCTCGGGCTCTAAGTTTGTAATAGAAATAGCCAGCCTACGAACCGGACGATGATCATAAAATTCATCGAAAATCTTCTCGCATACTCGATAGATTTTCATTGTCGCATTCGTCGGCTCTTCTATAGAACGAGAACGGTTAAATCCTCCTCCAAACGCATTTTTACTATAGCCGACCGATAGATGAATCGTTCTTCCAGCCATATTTGCCTCGCGCGCACGCTTGGCTACGTCCTCACACATCTCCAAAATAACCGCCATTACCTCCTTCTTTGTACGATAGTCGCGGTATAGGACTTGCCCTTTTCCATAGCTAATTTGCCCGTCTACAATCGGCGCACCGAGCTCTGACAAATCAATTCCCCACGCATGGTGATAAAGCTGGTTTCCCATCACCCCAAATTTATCCTCCAAAATGGAAAGCGGCGTCTTTGCCAGCTGTCCCACATTGAAAATCCCCATATTATTTAACGTTTTCTCCAGTCTAGAGCCAATCCCCCACATCTCACTTAAAGGTGAAACTGGCCATAGTTTTTTCGGCACATCCTCGTAAGTCCACTTCGCAAATCCTGTTTTTTTGGCTTCTAGGTCGAGAGCAAGCTTTGCCATCAGCATATTGGGTCCCATTCCCACTGCGCAGGGAAGCTGAAATTGATAATGCAGCCCATCCTGTATATGCTTGACAGTTTTCTCTACTGGTCCCCAGAGCTTTTCAGTTCCTCCTAAGTCAACAAAACATTCATCCACGCTATACACGTGTATGTCCTCCATCGGCACAAACTGATTTAAATAACGCGTAATCTCCATGGACATCCGAACAAAGAATTCCATTTTCGGCTCAATTAAATGAATAGATGGATCGTTTGGAATCTCAAAAAGGCGTGTACCGGTTTTGACACCAAATTTCTTTTTCATAGGTGGCGATGCAGCCAGGACGACACTTCCCTTTTGCTCGAGGTTCCCAATGACCGCTATCGGAGTAGTCATCACATCTAATCCCCTGTCTGCTGCCACACAGCTCGCAAAAAAGCTTCGCATATCAATACAGATAATTTTTCGACTTTCCAATCCTTCATACATCCTCATAACCTCCATAGAACATCTGTTCTTATATTATACCCAAAACATTTGTTCTTATTCAATGGATATTTCAGGGGGAAAGATGACTGTTTTCCAATCTGTGGGAAAATAAAGATAAGCGGTGACCAAATCACCAGTAGGCGTTTCTAACATATTGACAATCGCAAGTAAATTGGCAAAGAGTGCAAGTAAGCAGCTCGTTATCGCAAGTAACTCTTTTGGAAACGCAAGTATTCATTCCACGACCGCAAGTAAGTTTCGTAAAATCGCAAGTGTTTCCTTTTTATTGGTAATGCATTTGAATGTGAGTAGAGCTCCCAAACTTTATTTTCCAATATAATCCGTTTTGCAACTAATTTAGCGATAAGTGCAACTAAATCCGTAGTCACTACGAGTAAATTTGTTGACAAACGCAACTAAATTAACCGAGAGCGCAACTAAAGGAAACGACAGCGCAAGTAAGCACTCCCAATTCGCAAGTAAATCCACAGCAACCGCACGTATTTCCTTTTCACTGGAAATATCACTTAACGGTGAGCCAATCTCTCGGACTCATGTTCCAGTTTCAATGATAAAATAGCTAAAAGCTCACATCTGATACCACCAATCCCCCCTTAAAACAAGGCTGTTATAGGCTTTAAGGAGGCATAGATTATGTGGTTAGACGTTTATGAGGATTTTAGCGAATTAAGTAAATCGGAACAGTTAGCACTATTTGAAGCGATGAAACAAGACTTATTCCCAGAAGAACCAGATAAAATCAATAAACTTCTAAAAAGTATTCGTGAAGCACGATTTTCATCGGGATTAGGCTGTGTTCATTGTGGTAGTACATCTGTTAAACGAAACGGCAAATATCGTAGTCGCCAACGCTATCTGTGTAAGGATTGCAATAAGACGTTCAACGATATGACGAATACTCCATTCTCAGGCTCACGTTATCCTGAAAAATGGGTTAAATATATTGAACTTATGGTTGAAGGATATACGTTACCTAAAATTGCTGACAAACTTCAAATACACATTTCTACCGCATTTTATTGGAGACATAAAATCTTGTACGCATTAGGTAGTCTTGGTTTTAACCAATTACGAGGTATCGTTGAAAGTGACGAAACCTTCTTTCGTGAATCCTTAAAGGGGCATCGTCAAATAAACCATAGAAAACCAAAAAAGCGTGGAGAAAAAGACGAAAAAAGAGGGATTTCCAATCTTAAAATTGCCGTTGTAGTGGCGCAAGACCGTAATGGCAATATAATTGCTCGAAAAGCAGGCACAGGTCGTGTTAAAGCAGAGGAAATCGACAATGTGATAGGTGAGTATATCCACCAGTCTTCTTTGTTGTGTACAGATACAGCGACTAATTATAAGAAGTTTGCAAGAATCAAGGGGTTAAAACACGAAACGGTAAATGAACGACTAAAACAACGTGTGAAAAAAGGGATTTTTCATATTCAACACGTAAATAATTTTCATAATCGCTTAAAAGGCTGGATGGAACGCTTTAAAGGTGTAGGAACTCGTTATTTAGACAATTATCTATACTGGTTCCGTTGGCTTGAAATAGGGAAACATTTAGCATTTGATAAAAGAATAGAACAAATGCTTATTTCAGCGTGTCAAAAATCAAATTATACAACTGTGGAATTATTAAAAAGTGCATAATAAAAGACCTCGATATGAGGTCGATTTTATTATTTTCTAACAGTATCGTTTATGAAAAGCTCGTCTACTGTGGTATCCAGTACAGAGGCTATGTTAAAAGCTAATTGTAAAGTGGGGTCATATTTATCATTTTCAATCGCATTTATCGTTTGTCTTGTTACATTACAAAGTTTAGCCAGTTCTTCCTGAGATAGTCTTACCGATTTCCTTAATTCCCTAATACGATTTTTCATTTAACCGCCATATTTCTTCTTAGATAATAGTAACGAGATTAAATATATAACCGAAATCGTAACAAGAAAACTAAATGGATTCATACCTTCATAAGAACTGTCTGTCCAAGCTGTTAAATAAATAGATTCGATAATTTCTAACAACAAGACACCGATTACAACTGTAAACACGTATGATTGTGCTTTCATTTTAATGTAATTCGTCCTTTCATCACCTAATTTAGGTAATGAAACAAGAGTCGTCACAATTAAAATGAGACATATTGCTAAAATAATTAAAGATAAAATTATCCAATACATATTTCAATCCCCTCCTCATAAATGTAAAAAGTTTTTTACATTTATTATTGTATCTTTCTTTTTTGAAATGTCAAATCATTTTTACATTTTGTTTATTTATTGATTATGACCAATAGCAACAATCTTTGAGAAAACAGCCTAAAACAAAAAGGTCTCGGAACTTAATCCGAAACCTTTTCCTTACTTCTTATCAACTTGTCCTCATCCTGTTTTGTCAACAGCTCCAACTTTTCCTTAAGCTGCTGTCTGTTCCACTCAACAGTCTGCTCAGAGACCATTAGCTGATTTCGTCGTTTTGGAATTTTCACTTGGCCATTCATTGCTCTTGTATAGCCTTCAATCATGCAAGCTACGGAAAGTATTAATAGAGCAAAGCAGATTGCTGGTGCCAATGCGAGCCATGGGACACCCTGCAGATAGCGGAAGGAAGCACCAAAAAGTCCCGCCCATTCGAAGGCAATGGACTTCGGTGGATCACCAAACATCGGGTCGTAGCTCACGTGTGTGCCACCAATATATAGCTGCAGGAGCCCTAAATGTGCAAATACAACAAGCGTTTCCACTACCTGTTGGCCGTATAGCACAAATAACTTTTCTCGCATCAATGGATACAAATGCTTTCGTATGATGCGGAAGCGACTAGCACCAAGCGTACGAGAAGCCAAAATAAATTCATTATGATAAAGCAGATTTGCCTCGTTGCCTATTAGAGCGGCAACAATAGGTACTGTGATAATTCCCATTAAAATAACTTGATAAAAAATACGCTCCCAAAGGGTCGTCGTAAAGCCGCCGGGCGGTTCCCAAAGTATTGGGAAAAGCATAAGATACGAAAAAATCGTCATCGGGATATAATGCAAAGGATCAATAAAGCTATTAATAAGCGAGCGTCTTCTCTGCCAATAAGTACCGATGGCATAACCAAGCGGTATTGCAAACAGCATTCGGACCGCTGCAACACCCATGGCGGAAAGAATGGTAACCTTTGCTCCAACCATGATTTTACTTAGCATCTCATATCCATCCTGATCTGTACCTAAAGGATGCTTAAGGCTTGGGGAAAGAGGTGCGGCCTCTAGTAAAATCCCATTTTCATCGTAGAGAAAGAATGTTTGCTTCGGATCGGGACCAAAAACCCATTCGTATACAAAGCTGCCTACTAGAAAAAAGCTAAATATGAAAAAACCAAACACAAAATAAGGCTGTCTCCAGATAGATTTCATTCTAACGCACCTCCCTTACTCACTTTTCGAAGGAAGTACCATTCCCCAACACTATACATGATAAAAACCGGGAAGAAGAAGCTGATTACGGTAATTAAAAAGAGCTCGCCGGATAGACTGGAGCCTAGATGAAACATAATTCCTGGCATATTAAACATTCTTTCTAGAATAAATAAGTTGGAAAGCATAAACCACATAGTCTTCTTTGATTGAAAAAATACGCTGATAATGGCATTCCGAAAAATATGTCCAATTAGGATAGCAAGCTTACCATAGCCCAATGACCTAGCAAGCTCCACATACATTTTGCGTTCTTCGGCCTCGAAGGTCAGCATACTCAAGCGATAAAGCTGAACCATCGGTAGAATCATTAAGCAAAATACAGGCAGAGCATATAGCTTTTCTCCTCCAGTAACTGCAATAGATAGCGAAATACCGGTGTTCTTATAAAGAAAAATAATAGCCAGTTGCACAAGCATAATGACCAAAATATCAGGTATAGCCTCTAAAAAGAAGAACAAAGACTTAATACGCTGACGAGTTTTTTCGGAAAAAAGCATGGTAAGTATAGTGAAAATCAAAGCAAAAACAACAGCTGCCAATAGAGATAGAAACAAAATCTCTAAAGAGTAAAATATATATTCCCGTATGTGTGTACCGAGATGGAGCGATAAAAAATCAGAAAGTGGGAAAATCCCTGTAATTTGTTCTATGTATTCCTTCCCTAAAAATTCTCTATTTTGAAAGCCTGCTATAAGAGTTGGTAAACCACTGATTAATAAAACACCAATAAGAGCGACCAACAGCTGAAGCATCCATCCTAAAAACTTATTCATGGTCCTTCCTCCTGCTATTGTCAAAACAAGATGCATGTGTTAACAAAATATATTGAATGAACGGCTATTTATTCTAAAAAATTTAACTTGTAGGGGGTTTCTAGCTCTGATAATTTACTTTCTATCTTTGAATGCACCTCTGAGGTAACATAGCCACTTTGGTTTAATCTCCAGCTAGACCCATCCTTGAAATAAAACATAAAATAACGGTCATTCCTATGCTCCTTATAAAGATAATAATCTACCTTTTCTACGTCTTCCCATGCATATACCTGCTTTTCAAAGGAAAAAGGAGACTTAATTGTTATTGCGCCAGGCATGATCTTTTCATACGAGGAGGAAGCTCCGAACAATAAAACAACACATGCCACTATTAGTATGCCAGCAAAAAGTACAGATTTTTTATTGACATCCTTTAACCAAAGGATAATGGATGCACCAGTCAAAAGGATAAAACCAATTGTAAAAAGAATGTAATTTACTGAAGGTGCTTGTATGAGCCAATATCCCCTCTCATAAAATAGGGTTTGAGCGATAAATATTGGTCCAATAATAATGATAAGCGGAGATAATAATAGTGTACAAACGCTAATCGCCAAAAACATATGACGGTTTTCTATAATACCTTCCATTGGTAAAACTCCTTTCATTGAATTTCCTATCTATTTGGATAATTATAACATCTTTCCATGCTGTGTAAATATTTAATTTGGTTAAACTTTTCTATATCCTTTGGACGAACACATACTAACCCGCTCTAAATAAACGGAAAAGTGTATATTTAGTAAATTTTTAAAGTATTCTTTTTATTACTCTGCTACAATGAAAAAAAATGTATTTTCCCATAGAGGAGTAAGACGATGGTCGAGGAACTAAAGAGACGTTTATTAGAAAATAGTAAATACTTGCTAGAGGAAGAATTACTAATAATTGCAGAAGCCATTCAATTTGCAGACATGGCACATAAGGGACAAAAGCGAGCTACTGGAGAGCCCTATATCATTCATCCTCTGGAAGTATGCTACATCCTTACGGAATTTCAAGCAGATTCTGTTTCTTTGATATGTGCTTTGCTTCATGATGTAGTTGAGGACACAGCCATTCCCTTGCTTAGTATTCAAGAAAAATTCGGCAAAGAAGTAGCGTTTATTGTGGAGGGACTTACGAAGCTAGAAAAAGGCGAACTACAAAAAGAAGAATACAGTGCCGCTAACATGGAGAAGTTGCTCACTTCCGCAATTCTCGACATACGAATTGCCGCAGTAAAATTAGCAGACCGGCTACATAATATGCGAACGCTTGAAGTAAAAAATACGGAAAAGAAAATACCTTATGCCAATGAAACACTACTATATTTTTCCCCCTTGGCGGAAAAGGTTGGCTTATTCAAGCTGCAGGAGGAGATCGAGGAGCTAGGTTTTCGTTACTTAAATGAAACGAGATATACACACTTCTACCAATTGATGCTCGAACATTCTACTAACTATCAAGAGCTGTTTGAATTATTTACGAGAAGCTTGATTCAAAAAGATCTACAAAAGCTTGTGCAGCAGATTGAGTGGAAATGTACACCGATTTATAAGGCATACAATCTATTAAGTGAGGATGGAAAATGGGAGGATTTATTTACCATCTACATTTCAACCAAGTCCAGCAAGGAATGTTATACGAGCCTAGGAATCGTTCATTCTATATTTGAGCCAATTTCAGATCATTTCAAGGATAGTATAGCCATCAATATTCACCCATATATGAAGTATTTAAAGACGAAGGTGAAAATGGGAGAAAGAGTGATCAACGTCACGATTCAGGACGAAAGCACGAGCATTTTTAGAGAAAGTGGCCTTTTTGAGAAAATCAAGCAAGTGGACGTCCCAGCTCTTAGCAGTGCCTTATTAGGGAACACGATTCGCACCGTCCAATCAGTAGCAGATAATTCCATCGCCTTTTGTGATTTAGTATCCTTTGAAATGTTTCAGAAGGAGATTATTGTCTTTACCCCTAAAATGGATGTGATTAGGCTCCCTAAAAACTCGAATATTATTGATTTTGCCTATGCACTAAATCCTGAGCTTGCCAATAAGCTAGTGTTTGCAAAGGTGAACGGAGTAGCAAAATCTGTACAGAGTCAGCTGCAGGAATTAGATATTGTGGACTTATATGTGAAAGAGAAAATTACGGTAAACGCCAAATGGCTTCATTATGTACAGACCTCTAAAGCAATCAAAGAAATAGGAGATGCCGTAAGTAATGAAAAAGGCCTGTCGAACGATTAAAAGGTGCGACCACTCAAACAGCTGGTCACACCTTTTTTATTAATCTAACGTTGATTTCACAAAGACTTTAAACTTTTCTGGTTCCTCATCATAAGGAAAATGGTTGCTCTCCTCAAACTTTGTAAACATGGAATTGGGAAGTAGTGCTGCTATCTCTGCCCCATATTTAAAAGGACACTGTGCATCATGTCTACCCGCATACACATATGCAGGTAGATGAACAGCTTTCAATTCCTCACGTAGATCAAATTCCGGAAACTCGACTTTTCGAAAATATTCTAGTCTTGCCCCAACTGTTTTACCGCTATTCGGCGTTTCTAAGCTCTTTTTCAGCTTCTCCTCTGATTGAAAGGACATTAATGCCCATTCATATCCGAGCTTCTGTCTTTCCTCCTGCGAAGTATCCGGGTCACTTAAAAGGTTCATAATCTCTTTCACACGTGCTGATTTCGGGTTTAGGTCATTGTAGATGCTCGTCACATCATAGGCATATTCCCTACTGGCGGCAGCTCCACCTACGATAATTTTTGTCAAACCAGCCGGAGCATCAATAGCATACTTTAATCCAAGCATCCCGCCTGCAGAGTGACCAGCAAATGCCCACCGATCAAATCCTAACGTTTCCCGAATAGTCTCTAAGTCGAGCACCGCGTCACTCATGCTATATTGCTTTTCTTCCACCACGTTTACAGATTCCCCTGCTCCACGCAGGTTTATCAGAAAAACTTGATAATCCTCTATAAATTGATTGGCAAAATGATTGCCTCGCTCATCAAACGCACTATAAAGATGAGTAACAGCTAATGGCGTCCCTGCACCATTTATAAAAACCTCAAAGGCTCCTCGTTGTGTTTGAACAAATTGCTTTACCCACATACACGACATCCTTTCCACTTTTACCTTCTTCTAGTAGTTCTCTCTATACTTGCAAATACCCTTTCTAGTTAGAGAAAAAACGCCTGGGACAAAACAATAGAACAGCTCTTGTGATTTTGAAATCGTAAGTGCTTTCTTACTTTTAAAATGTGTAGTTCTTCACTGCGTCGGAGGCCAACAGGATGTTGGTCACAAAGGCATTGTCACACCATGTGACGTTTTTGCCTTTGTTCCTTTGTCGCTCCGCTTTCGTCGCAAATAAATTTGCTGTTCCCGCAGGAGTCACCGACGCTGTTCCGAACCATTGGTGCTAACTTCTAATAAATAAATCCTGATAAGAATCTTGTAAAAGAATGTGTGACAAATCATAAAAATTGATTTGTACTATTCTCCTTCATGTAAGAATTCACTTCTGTCCCAACCTCTTCGTTATTCCTCTATTAAAAGCAGTTGGTCTGTACCTGCAAATTGATACAGGTACTCAGAAACACCTTCTAGGTTCTCAAATTTCACACTAATCGTTGACTCGCCAACACCAAGGCTTGTAGTGATTTCCTCAAATCGATAAGCGTTAACAAATGGTTCATTGACAAATGCAATGTTAAATCGACCATCTTCATATTGAAGAATACTTACTTGCTTGTCACCAAGTATAAATAATTCATAGATTCCATCATTATTTAAATCATTCACAAGTGGGACCTCCTCTACTGTTTCCACCTGGTAGACACCGTCTGTCTCATTCCAAAAAACAAGCAACCAATTAGATGGTCCCCCAACTGTTACAGTCCATTGAAGATTATCAAAGTATTCACTTTCAAATAAAATCTTCACGTCTTCCATGTGACTATAAATCTCTCCTAAACTAAACACTTTCTCCTCTTTTTCAATGAAGACATCGATGCTACCTTGGCCGCTTTCCACTAGCTTTAAAGTAGACTGGTCTGGAAGCTTCTCCGTCATCAGGATGTCCTCTTCTTTGATTGCAGGGTTGGTGCTTTCGACAACCTGTGGTGGATAGTCTTTATAGGTTAACTGAACCTCTGGAGGAGCAATCATTTTATCAAACGCATGCCATTCCTCGGTAGGATTTTCATAGATTTCTACTTGAACTCCATCCAGTGTATCAAGCCAAATAGAATGAATATATTCGCCTGTTTGTTCTTTGTTTTGATGCACTAGCTTTACCGTAAAGCCAGGTTCTCCCCTACTAGGGATAATTGATTCTATCCGTAAGCTTTGGAAATCTACTTGTTCATATCTCTCCAATAGTATGCTAAGAGAATTGTCCTCTCCAAAGAAAACAGATTGAAGCAACTCCTTTTCACCTTCTTGAAGTCCAATTAGGTAATCTCTAAACACTTGTGCAGCTTTCTCTGATTCCGTTCTTTCCCCAACTACTTTTGCAAGTTCTTCTATATGCGGATATTCATCCTTCGAGGGAGAAGCTTGTTCTGTGGATGGTTGGAACAATTGATAGTAAGCAAAACCTCCAGCAAGTAAGAAAAGCATTACAAGGACAGGGACTAATCTATTGACCGTCTTTTTTGGTTTCTTCTGCTTTTTTCTAGCTTGGACAAACCGTTTTATCAATTCATCGTCCAGCCATCGTTCTTCCCCGATCATTTGATCAATTCCTTTTTTAAATGGAGAATTTTTCATGCAAATCGCCTCCCTGCTCCATCAGATGGTTCTTTAGTAGTTGTCGCCCTCTACGGAGTCTTGTTTTAACCGTGTTTCCAGAGCAATCTAGCAGCTTTGCAATCTCCTCTATCGAAAAATCTTTATAGTAATAGAGCACGATAATTTCCCTATATTTAATCGAAAGCTGCAAAACAGCCTTCCCCAATATAAGCTCGTCATTCCGAGTCTGCGCTATTTCTTCAACCGAATTAGTGCTTTTAAACACTTGTTGAATAAAGGAAGATACTTGCGTATTTTTATAAGACCAGCTTCTAAAATAATCATGACACTTATTAATGGTTATCCGATATAAATACGTTTTATAGCTAGCATCTCCCCTAAAATCATTTCTTTTCTCAAAAGCCTTGATGAATACCTCTTGAACAACGTCCTCTGCAAGTGTCCGATCTTTTAGGTATGTATAAGCCAGCCGTAGCAAATCTTCTCCATACGCTCGAACTACTTCCTCGAACTGTAAGTCATCCTCTATCCCTTTCACTTCATCACCTCTTTAAAATCGATAGTTAGACGGAGCGCTCATTAAAAAGGTTTCATATAAATTCCAAGTTTTCATTTATCTGCACAAAAATCGAAGCATATGAAAAGCACTCACGATTATAGTTTGTTCATCATCGTAAGTGCTTGCTTAAATATTCAACCGGCTGGTTCTCGTTTGCCGCGGAAAGTTATTTATATAAAAAACAAAACCTCTTTGACGCTTCTTTCATCTACTACTCCGTTGCTTTAAAGTTGTAAAGTGGTTTAAGGATGGATGATATTTCAATGGTATCTTTTGTGTTTTCAATAATTTCTTCCATTGTTTTATAAGCAAAAGGAGATTCATCTAACGTCTCCTGTTTAACGCTAGTGGAGTAAACACCCTTCATCGTTTCTGCGAAGTCTTCCAACGAAAGAGTTTGTTTAGCTTTCGATCGAGAAAGAATGCGTCCTGCTCCATGAGGTGCTGATTGATTCCAGTCGTCGTTTCCTTTTCCTTTTGCTAATATTGAGCCGTCTCTCATATTGATTGGAATAAGTACTTCCTCTCCTGCTCTTGCAGAAATGGCTCCTTTTCGCAAAATCATATGCTCTAAGTCAATGTAGTTGTGAATCGTATCAATACGTCCAACCTCTTGAAAGCCCATTGCTTCCATTATTACTTGAATCATGGCAGCTCTATTCCACTTTGCAAAGTTCTGTGCAATCTTCAAGTCATTTAGATATTCATCCATTAAGCTTCCTTCTAAATATGCTAACTCGTCTGGTACATTCGGCTTAGTTGTTTTAAATGATTTAATTGCCTCTTGGATTTCTCTGTGTCTTCCTTCCGCTTTTAATTGTTCAATCACTTTTTCCAAGCCATCTGGATCATTCTTCAAATAATGAATGGCCCTATTTTGATGATAAGTAGCAACCTTCACCCCTAAATGACGAGAGCCTGAATGGACTACTAAGAAAAGACGCCCATCCTCACTTGTATTCATCTCTAGAAAATGGTTGCCTCCTCCTAAACTTCCTACAGAAAGCACTGCTCTATTTTCAGAAAAAGGGGCAATCACTTTCTCTAACTCGATTTGCTTTGCAAATGCATGCGCTTTTCCTCTCACCGATTGTCCAGCAGGGACAAGAGCTCGTAATGCTTCATCTAGTTTTTGAAAATCAACCTTTTGCTTTCGGACTTCCACACATAGCATCCCTCAGCCGATATCCATTCCCACTAGATTTGGTACTACTTTATCCGTGATTTTCATCGTCGTGCCAATGACTGCTCCCTTTCCCGCATGAGTATCAGGCATAATGCGAGTGTTAGCCCCTTTTGCGAAGGGTTGATTTAAAAAATTGGTAATCTGTCCAACCGTTAACTCATCAATATTTTCAGTGAATACCTTTGCGTTATCATATTTTCCATTTAATAAAATCTCCCCCACGTACATTCCTCCTTAGATTGTAGACTAAATTAATAGCAGCTCCATTAATTCTTGAACAGATTGTATCTGTTTATCCGGCTTGATAGTAAATTCAGCAGAATGATATTCAGGAAGCCATTGTACCCCAACCGTAAACACTCCTGCCTCCTTGCCTGCAAGAATATCCGCATCGCTATCTCCTAAAAAGATCGTCTCTTCCTTTGAAACCCCTAGAAGCTCCATGGCCCGCTGAAGACCTTCTGGATGTGGCTTAGGTTTTTGTACATCATCCCCGGTTATCCTCACATCAAAGAAATGCTTCATGTTAAGCGCAGCTAAGGAAATCTCCAAGCTTCTGCTCGCCTTTCCTGTAAATATCCCCAAATGATATCCAGCAGCCTTTAAATCAGATAACAACTGGAGCATTTCTTTATTGGACGGTACCGCTGCTTCGTGATTCTCTGCGTAATGAAGATAGAAGTCCTCAATGGCTTCCTCTACAGACGAATGCAGCAAGTTGTCCTGAATAATACCTACCTCTGACGGACCAAACATCGCTTTAATATCCTCTTTCGTTAGATCTCGTTGGTCATATTTTTTAAAAACCTGCTGAAAAGAATGAAAACAAACAGGCAATGTATTTGCAAGTGTTCCATCAAAATCAAAAATGATTGCTTTCACTTGACCCCTCCTAAACTAAATCCCTTGAAATCCAGCCTACTTCTCCGCTTTCGTTTTTCACTAGTAAGTAACCCTGACAGTCTTGATCGATAATGGAAACAACTTCTCCTGCAGATACAGACAAAAAGGTAGTGCTAACATCTGTTTTACATCTATTATTTTCTTTATCAATATATTCATTTTTCACCCATTGCTTTGTCTGTGCTTGGATGTTCTCGCATAGGGAGAAATGCTCTTCCTCTTGTAGAATACGCAGCTCATAGTTTGGATAGGTAACAGTACCGAATCTATTTAAATTCTCCTCGTAGTCTTTCTTTATGGTGATTTGTTCCGTTAGATCATCCACATATGTATAGCTGAATGCCTTCTGATGATAAATAAGTGCGTTTAGCTGACCTTCCTTTTTTAGTTGATTGCCACCGTCAATTGCTATGATGTTTTTCTCCAAATCAATAAGAGGATTATTTGTACATATTTCCGTTTCTCGATAATTGATTACTGGCCAGTGCCCCACGATAACCGGCTTTGGTGCATGATGGTGCTTTTCATAAAAAGCATCTATGTATAATGCCGTATCCTCATCTGTTTCCTTCCAATTTTCTTTATCGCCTATGCCGGCGTGCACTAAGATAAAATCCTCCGTTTCATAGGCAATCGGAAGGCTTTCTAGCCAATCTAGCACATCCGAGAAATGTTCCTTATAGTAGGCTGATAAATCCTTTAAGGATGGGAAATCGTCTAAGCTCATCCCCTTTATCTCAAGCATTTCCTTTAATATTGTTTTCCTGTTTTGAATATAAGGGCGGATTCGCTCGTTTTCATCCCAAACGTATCGGTGCACCACATCACAATTTCCTTTTGTGATATAGATATTGGAATTGTTCGCTTGTAGCTCGCGAATATAGGCAACTGTTTCAAGAGAGTTTGGTCCCTTTTCGCATATATCTCCATTGATAAATAAATAGTCGTCCTTCGTGAAGTTCACCTTTTCTAGTAATCGTTGAAATAACGCAAGATTTGCATGAATATCGGAGGTGATAATGACCCGTTTGGCAGGATCAACCTCCAGTGTTTCTATATGTATCACTGTTTCATCTCCATCAGCTATAAAATTTATGACTGTTCCCATTGTTGCAAAGAGAAAATATTGTTTTGTTCAAAATCCCGTATGATGTTGGCTGGTAATAATGACCGAGCTTCCTCTTTGGTCGCCCATTTATATTCAGAGTGCTCCTCAGATAGGTTAACTGTCCCTTCCTTTACTGTAGCTAGATAAACCAACATCACCATCTGACGAGCTGGATCAGTTAAGAAGGTAGTAGCATACAAAAGCTCCGTTGGGTTTATTAGTAGAGACGTTTCTTCTTGCGCTTCTCGTACTAATGCTTCCTCTAGTTTTTCTCCAAAGTCTAATTTCCCACCAACTGTTTCCCATGTTCCCCCACCAACTTTATCGCTCGGGACGCGCTTTACTAATAACAATCTTCCTTCTTTAAAAATACAAGCCTTTAAAGCAATCACCATTTTAGACATTACCCATCGCCTCCACTAATTCACTAAGTTCCCTCGGATGACCAAGCTTTGGAAACTCATTTGTTCTATTCCTAATATCTTGCGGCAGGAACCAAGTAGCATGATAGGGGTCCAAGCCAGCCGCCCTTGCTCCATGAAGCTCGTTGGATCCCCCATCTCCTATAAACAGGCATTCAGTAGGATTCACTTCCAAGTGTTCACAGCCAAGTAGGTAAATGGCTTTAGAGGGCTTCGCACATTTAACCTTGTAGGAAAAAATGACATCGTCGAACAGTTCAGCAAAAGGGGAATCATGCCAACCCCCTACCTCCTCAGGTGCGCAGTTGCTAATTAAACCAAGCAAAATATTATGTTCTTTTAACCTAGTAAGCATGTCGAGGATATCCTTCTGTATTTCTCGGAAGGATAAACTTTTACCATGGATCCTTTCCTGCAATAACTTGGTAAGCAGATTCTCGTCAATTGTTAGTTGATAAGCCTGCAAAATATCTCTAATTGCAGATGGATAATTAGGAATAGTTCCATCCATGCGAAAGGGAATTCGTTTATGCCACTCATCTCGGAAAACCTGTTCATCAAGGCCTAACTCATGAGTAGAATAAGTGCCAAGTCTTTTTCCGTCCTTCCATTCGGTAATCAGCGTTTCAAACAGATCAAAAAAGATAGCCTTCACCATGTGCCTACCCTCATCTCCGAAATATTTCGACATATTAAGTTTACCATTAATTACATTTTAGCTAATAGCAATTTTTCCTTTTCAATGAAGATGAATAAGCGCCCACCATAGTCAAGAACGAATGACATCCAATCTACAATAAAAACTCACATAATTTTATCGATGAGTGAGATAAATTTGGCGAGAAATAAGGCTAATAAATATCTTAATACCAATAACCAGGCTAGTTAAGCTAATAAAAATGACAAAAAAATGAGTTGGGATGTATCTCCCAGCTCATGTGGTTACTGTTGTTTGATTATTTACTAATGCCAATTCTGTTCTTAGTAAGGAAAAAATGCAGGCATCGTGCGTTTGATTATTTTGATAGAGGTATCCTCTCAACAAACCTTCCTTCGTGAAACCTAAACGAGTTAATAATTGTATAGATGACTCATTTTGCGGATAAGTCACCGCACCAATTCTAAACAACTCCAAATTTTCGAACGAGTATCTTAATATTTCTTTTACTGCTTCTGAGGTAATCCCTTTCTTCCAGTGTGCAGGATGCAACTCAAATCCAATTTCGGCTTTTTTACTATACATGCTAAGGTTGTTTAAACCTAATGTACCAACAAAATCACCTGTATCTTTTAATACTATACCCCACCTTATCCCTCTTTTACTCTCATACGTGCTTTGAAAGGACTCAACTATTTTGGAAGCCTCTTCTATACTTTTCAAGCTATCCATTCCGTAATACTTCGTCACTTCATCTTTTGACATAATGTCGAAAAAGCTTTGTGTATGTTCCGCTTTTACTTGAACTAAATGCAGTCGATTTGTTTCTAACTCTGGAAATCCCATAAAATCCCCCTCGATTTATCGTCGTTTATCATACTTTTGGTGTGAAATCGGTGTAATTCATCATGAATCTTACACTTAATTTAACATAAATATCCATTAAAAGTTGAAACAATTTTATTAGAAGGGTAAACAAACTGGATATTTATGTTAAAATCAAAATATATTTAGATGGTTTACCATAAGAAAATAAAATTAAGGGGCATAGCTGCTTGAAAAAAATATTATTAATTCTTTCTTTAATGGGTGTCCTGTTAGTTACTTCAGCATGTGTAAATGAAATGATCGGGCAAAAAATAACCGTGCAGAAGCGTACAGGAGAAGAAAATATTTTTGAGGAATTTAGAGAAGTAACTAAACGAAAACTGGTGACGAAAGCGATAGATATAGTGAAAAATGCGAAGTGGGAAGATGCAAAAGGAGAAATGGAGCGTTATGCTGACTATCAATTTCAATTTCCATCTAAGATTAACAGAGAAAACAAAATAGCCTCTTATCAGCTATGGATTAGCCCAGACGGTGAACATTTAGAGATAGTTACCGATAGCGATCAATATGCAAAACTATCCAAAGAGAATTCAGCGGACTTATACGAAACACTAACAGGTGAAGAGCTCATAAAATAATCACCTAGCTTCCTATACTCGCTGCACTTTGTAATAGCCAAGCTAAGTCTTCTCGAAGCACTAAAAAAAACAGATCAGAGGATCATCCCTGATCTGCTTTCTCTTATCGCCCTATCACTAACGGAGTTTTCTTTGCATGAATGAGCTCTTTAATAAAGGCTTTATCCCCTCTATGAAAGGCCTCTACAATAGCACTACCTACTACTACTCCATCAGCGATCTTGTTCATCTCCTGGACATGCTCAGGTGTAGATATGCCGAATCCTGCTAAGACTGGAATGTCACTATATTGTTTTATTGCTCGAAAATGCTGCTCAAGCTCTTCGACAAATCTTTCTCTTACTCCCGTAATCCCGTTAATCGTCACCGCATAGACAAAACCTTCACTTGCGCGTGCAATAGCTTTGATCCTTTCAGGAGGACTAGTTAAAGAGACTAATTGAATCATACTTATATCTGTATCCTGAAATATCTCTCGGATTAATTCACTTTCTTCCAGCGACAAATCAGGAATAATCAGACCGGAGATACCAATTTGACAACAAGCATCTTTGAATCTTTCAAGCCCATATTGCAGGATTGGATTATAGTAGCTCATAAGGATAATAGGTACAGTGAGTCTTTCTTTATTAGAAAGAAGCTCGGACAGTATCTTCGTTAGATTCACACCCAAATCCAATGCTCTTTGACCAGCCGCTTGAATGATTGGTCCATCAGCTACTGGGTCAGAAAAAGGGATTCCTAGTTCCACGGCAGTTGCACCTTGCTCTTGAAGAAATTCAAACCGTTCCATTAAAACTTCGAGCCCTCCGTCGCCGGCCATTATATAGGGGACGAATGCCTTTTCTCTACGTAACATGCTAGTCAGCGATTTTTCTGCCAATGTCTCCACCTCCTAAAGCTTCTCTAACTGTGTGTACATCCTTATCACCGCGACCAGAAAGACAGATGACGAGCACTTCCTCTTTGCTCATTAACTGTGCTAATTGTGCAGCATAATAGATGGCATGGGCGCTTTCTAATGCCGGGATGATACCTTCTGTTTGGGCAAGAAGCTGAAGCCCTTCTAATGCTTCCTTATCTGTAACAGAGGTATAGTGGACTCTCCCAATCTCATGCAAATAGCTATGCTCAGGTCCAATTGCCGGATAATCAAGTCCTGCAGAGATGGAATGGGCCTCCTGAATAAACCCATTTACATCCTGAAGAAGATACATATAAGCTCCGTGCAACACTCCTTCTTTACCAGTAGCTATTGCGGAGGCGTGCTTACCAGAGCTGATTCCCTCACCTGCAGCCTCGACTCCATATAGTGCGACATCTTGATCATCAATGAAAGGATGAAACATGCCGATCGCATTGCTTCCTCCACCAACACAGGCAACGATTGCATCTGGCAGCTTTCCTTCCTTTTGGAGGATCTGTTCCTTCGTCTCCACTCCAATAATCCGTTGAAAATCACGAACAATTTGCGGAAATGGATGTGGTCCTAGCGCAGACCCTAAAATATAGTGGGTGTCCTCCACATTAGCTACCCAATATCGAAGTGCCTCGTTAACTGCATCCTTTAGAGTTCCTGCACCTTGTTCAACAGGTATGACCTTAGCACCCAATAGCTCCATCCGGAATACATTCAATTGCTGGCGCTTGATGTCTTCAATACCCATGAACACGACACATTCTAAATCAAAAAGGGCACATACTGTTGCAGTTGCAACTCCATGCTGGCCGGCTCCTGTTTCCGCTACGATTTTTTTCTTTCCCATACGAACTGCAAGCAAGGCCTGACCGACTGTATTATTAATTTTATGAGCACCTGTATGGTTTAGGTCTTCTCTTTTTAAATAGATTTTCGCTCCGCCTAGCAGCTTCGTCAGTCTTTCCGCAAAATATAAGGGGGTCTCTCTGCCGACATAATCCTTTAAATAATAATTTACCTCTGCAAGAAACTCTGGATCCTCTTTTGCTGATTCATATGCCTCTTCCAGTTCAATCAAAGCCTGCATTAAGGTTTCTGGCACATATTGCCCTCCAAAGCGTCCATATCTTCCTGTTTTTGTCACTACCATACTAAGCTCTCCTCCTTCACTGTTCGAATAAATGCTCGAATCAGTTGCTCATCTTTTCTACCATCTCTCTCTACTCCGCTCGACACATCCACCATGTATGGCTGAACCTGTTGAATCGCCTCTCTTACATTTCCAGCGTAGAGTCCACCTGCTAAAATAAGCTTATCCTTTTGCGGGATTCCCTGTACGTGCTGCCAATTAAAGCTTTTCCCACTGCCACCAGCATACTCCTCACCAGGCGCATCTACTAAAAGATAATCTGACTGGAAAGAGGAAAGCTTCTCGACGTCGCTCTCATCCTTTATTGAAAAAGCTTTTATAGAAGGAACTCCTGCTTGTTCAATAAATTCTGGTGTTTCATTTCCATGGAACTGAGCAAAATCTAATGGAACTGTTTGAAATATTTCTAGCAGCTCAGCTATAGTCGGATTAACAAACACACCTATCTTTTTTACATGGCTTGGTACATGCCTTGCAAGGCTAGCCGCTACCTGGGGAGAAATCCTTCTTTTACTAGGAGCAAACACAAAGCCCACAGCGTCAGCTCCAGCTTCTACAGCAGCACGGACATGTTCCTCTTCCATTAATCCACATATTTTCACCTTGGTCATCGTACAGAGACTCCTTTTGATACCTGCAACTCGCTAATTGCTCTTTCTTTATCACTAGATTTCATTAGGTATTCTCCAACTAATACGCCACTTGCCCCAGCGTTTGCTACTCGAACAGCATCCTGCTTTCCATGCACACCACTTTCACTAATTAATACACGATCTTCATGAAACGGAAAATGAGCTGCTATTTCCTCCAAAGTGGATAGGCTAACTTCAAAGGTTTTTAAATTTCGATTGTTCACCCCAATTAGTTGAGCATTTAATTGAAGTGCTTTTTGTAATTCCTCTATGGTATGGACCTCCACTAATACCTCTAACTCTTGATTACGAGCATACTCGTTGAGCTCTTCAAGCTGAGTGTCCGTTAATGCAGCTACAATGAGTAGGATTACAGAGGCTCCGGCTTGCTTTGCGATGTCTATTTGTATGGGATGGACAATAAAGTCCTTACAAAGGATTGGGATATCTACCGTATTCGCTACTAACGTAAGGTCTTCAAAGCTCCCTTTAAAAAACGTCTGGTCGGTCAGAATAGAAATAGCAGCAGCTCCTCCTCGCTCGTAATGAGATGCAATTTTTTTCACGTCTACCTCGGTGGAAATAATCCCCTTGGAGGGAGAAGCTCGTTTAATTTCTGCTATTACCTCTAGATTGGATGAAGTGCGTAGCTTTTCCAATAAGGATGCCCGCTTTTTATTTCTGAAAGCTAGTTTCGGTTGTTGTAGGATATATTCCTTTATCTCTTGTTTTTTTACCTGAAGGATCTTCTCCAAAATAGTCATGAGACAAGCACCTCTTTCAAAGAGGAGGTAAGCTCCACGATTGCTTCTAATTTTTTCATTGCCTTACCAGAGTTGATAGTATCTCCGGCCAGCATTACCCCTTCTTGAATAGAACTCACGATCCCACTTGTAAATAAACCAATTCCAGCATTTAAAAGGACTGTATCCAAATAAGGTCCTTCCTCACCCTTTAATACTTTTTGAAGTATGCTCGCATTTTCGATAGGGCTCCCTCCCTTAATAGAGGAATTTGAAAAGCTTCTTAAACCTACCTCATCAGGTGACAGCTGAAAGGGAATAAGGTCTCCCTTCTCCATTAGGACAAGAGAATTTTTACCAGAGAGGGAGGCTTCATCTAGGCCTCCACACCCGTTAACCACAACCGCTCTCTTTCTGCCTAATAAATGCAGGACCTTTGCATATTCCATTAGAAAATCAGAGCGATAAACTCCTACATACTGAGTGTTCAAGTTGAAAGGGTTCGTCAGTGGGCCAACCAAATTAAAAATAGTTGGTCTACCTATTTCTAAACGAATTTCACCTATTCGTTTCAACATCGGATAAATAGTTGGCGCAAACAAGAAGGCTAAATTTTCCTCCTGAAGTGTGTGAATAGCGGATGACAAACCAAGATCAACCTTGATGCAAAGAGCTTCTAAAATATCAACGCTACCTGCTTGACTGGATATTTTTCGATTTCCATTTTTCACTACCGGCACCCCAGCTGCAACTATGACAAAAGCAGAAGCCGTGCTTATGTTAAAGCTATTACTTCTATCGCCACCTGTTCCGCATATATCTAGCACTTCTATGTCGGGAATATCCAGGCTTTGTGCAAAAGAGGTAATAACATTTGCCAGTCCCGCTAGCTCATTTGCCGTTTCTCCTTTTTTAGAAAGAGCTATTAAAAAATCCTTTATATTCTGCTTGCTTGTTTCCTGTTTAAATAAAAGCTGTGATGCTGCTATCATCTCTTCCATGCTTAAATGCTCTGCTCTGCTCACTTTTTCAATAAAGTCTCTCAAAACTCATCTCTCCTCTGCTATTAATAGAAATGCGCAAGCGCCTAGGTCTGCTGATATTTGACTTCTAGGAAAATAAAAAAGTCCTCTCCAAGAGAATATCTCTTGAAGAGGACGATCGTTGCCGCGTTGCCACCTCTGTTTGGAGCCATTTTGACTCCCTCTTAGTTCCCTGTAACGTGGGAAATACGTCTTCCCCTAAAGCAACTGCTCTCAAGGAAGCTCTCATAAGTCCATTCACAGCTGCTGCATATCAGTTCTCACCGACCACTGACTCTCTAGCATGCTACCAGCTGCTACTACTCTTATTCAACCAATTTCTCAGCTATTCTCTACTCGGCTCTTCTGCTCTATGGGCGATATCAGCTCTCCGATATCTTCTACCCTTATCCGAACATAAAAGTTATTGACTATATTAATAGGTTAAATCCGAATTGTCAAACTATTTTAACGTATATTTTAATGTTTAGGGAATTCTTTTTGGAAAGCGAGCATCTCTTCACACTTTCTGCCTTTAAAATAGCTGATTTCATTTGATGGAAAGAAAATGTTGTAAAAATGACCACTTATGTTGTAAAAACTAGCATGTATATTGTAAAAATGACCTTTAATGTTGTAATTTAGATGGCCTGCAAATAAAATGTTGTAAAATAAGCGCCATATGTTGTAAAAATAAGCCGTTATGTTGTAAAAATAGGCATTAATGTTGTAATTTTATTCTTTCACAAATGGTAAGAGGATTCCAACAAATAAACGAACAGGCAAACCGCAATTGGTTTGCCTGTACCGAGTGCTATGCTAAATTTCCTTTTGCCTGTTCAATTTGTTGCTTTACTTGTTCAAAGCCAGTTCCACCGAGTGAATTCCTTCTACGGACAGCAGCTAGCGGAGAGAGTACCTCGTAAATATCCTTTTCTATTAGCTCACTTGCCTCCTGCAAATCTGAGAGAGGAAGATCGAGCAAATAGTAGCCACGTTGTATGCATAAATATACAAGCTTTCCTGTTACCTCATGTGCCTCACGGAAAGGAAGCCCCTTTGCAGCTAAATAGTCTGCGAGCTCGGTTGCATTAGAAAAATCCTTATGCACTGTCTCATGTAGACGCTCCTTGTGAACAGTCATCGTACGAACCATGCCCTCAAAGATCTTCAGTGATCCTACTACTGTTTGGACAGTATCGAACATTCCTTCCTTGTCCTCCTGCATATCCTTGTTATACGCAAGTGGCAGGCCTTTGATAACGGTAAGCAGACTCATGAGATTTCCATATACTCTACCTGTTTTCCCACGAATCAGCTCTGCCATATCTGGATTTTTCTTTTGTGGCATAATACTAGAACCAGTCGAGAAAGAATCATCCAGCTCTATAAAATGAAATTCGCTACTGGACCACAAGATAATTTCCTCTGCAAATCGAGACAGATGTGCCATTAATATAGAGGAATTGCTTAAGAATTCCATAATGAAATCACGATCACTAACTGCATCCATACTATTTGAATATACTTCAGCAAATCCCAAATAATCAGCAGCTACTTTTCGGTCAATCGGAAAGGTAGTTCCTGCTAACGCACCAGCTCCTAGTGGTGAAATATCAATACGCTTTAAGGAATCTTGGAAGCGCTCCTTGTCTCTTTCAAGCATCCAGAAATAAGCCATCAAATGATGAGCAAAAGAGATTGGCTGTGCTCTCTGTAGATGCGTGTATCCAGGTGCTAAGGTTTCGATATGCTCTTCCGCTTGATTCACAAGCGTTTGCTGAAATGCTTTAATTAGCTCTATAATCTCCTTTACTCTAGCTTTTAAGTAAAGGTGCATGTCGGTTGCCACTTGATCGTTTCTACTACGTCCAGTATGAAGCTTTCCTCCCACTGGTCCAATCAGGTCGATCAACATCTTCTCTAGGTTTAAATGAATATCCTCATTAGCTACCGAAAACTCCAATTGGTTTTCAGCAGCTAATTTTTTCAGCTTGATTAAGCCCCCAAGAATTTGTTGAACATCCTCTTGAGGTAAGATGTTGCAATCTGCAAGCATTTGTACATGCGCCATACTTCCTTGGATATCTTCCATAACAAGTGCTTGATCAAATCCGATGGAAGCGCCAAATTCATCTACCCATTGCTCAGCAGATTTTTGGAATCTTCCGCCCCACAATTTTGTCATACTTCCACCTTCTTTGCTCCCTTGTTCACCATGGAGTGCACCTTCGTCGGCAGACCCCACAACTCAATAAATCCAACTGCAGACGCATGATTAAATTCATCCTCTGCTGTATAAGTTGCCAGCTTTTCATTATATAAAGAGTTTGGAGATTTACGTCCTTCTACGATTGCGTGACCTTTGAATAGCTTCACACGTACTGTTCCGTTCACATATTGCTGCGTTTCTTTTAGGAAAGCCTCTAATGCTGTTTTTAACGGAGAGAACCATAGCCCTTCATAAATTAGTTCTGTCAACTTTTTCTCCATTACAGGTTTGAAGTGCGCAAGCTCCTTCACAAGCGTAATATCCTCTAGCTCCTTATGGGCAAGCAATAAAGTATGTGCACCTGGGATTTCATATACTTCACGAGATTTAATACCAACTAGACGGTTTTCCACGTGGTCGATACGTCCAACCCCGTGCTTACCAGCTAAATCGTTCAGCTTTAAAATAAGCTCATACAATGGATATTGAACACCATCTAATGCAATCGGCACGCCTTTGTCAAATTCAATTTCAATAATGTCTGGAGTATCCGGGGCATTCTCTAGAGAAACAGTTAAATCATATGCATCCTCTGGTGGTGCTGCCCAAGGATCTTCGAGAATTCCACATTCATTTGCTCTTCCCCATAGATTTTGATCAATAGAGAATGGGCTGTCTAAATTGATAGGAATGGGGATATTTTTTTCCTTTGCATAGGCAATTTCCTCTTCACGGCTCCAACTCCACTCACGCACAGGAGCGATGACCTCCAAGTCAGGATTCAAAGCCTTAATGGATACTTCAAATCTCACCTGGTCATTTCCTTTCCCAGTACAGCCATGCGCAACAGCAGTTGCCCCTGTTTTTTCAGCAATCTCCACTAATTTTTTGGAAATTAAAGGTCTTGAAAGAGCAGATACTAATGGATATTTATTTTCATACCATGTATGTGCTTGTAGAGAGATTAATGCATATTCATTCGCAAATTCTTCTCTTGCATCAATCATATAACTTTCAATTGCCCCAACTTCTAAGGCTTTATTTTTAACAAACTCTAAGTCTTTTCCTTCACCAACGTCCAGACAAACCGCCACCACATCATATCCTTCGTCCTTTAACCAGGTAATTGCAACGGATGTATCAAGTCCTCCAGAATAAGCTAATACAACTTTCTTTTTCATGATGAATACGCCTCCTAATGTATTTATATACGTAATGTTCGAATTAATATACATAATGTAACATGGGTAAAGTATAATTACAACTAATAATTTATTAAATATACAAATATTTTTATATAAATACACTTTTTACATTAAACAAACATATTAATTGATTCATTTCTGGAAAAAAGACATAATATTTTCAAAGGAGTGAGGATGAATGTCTAATTTATTTACACCATTTGAAATAAAGAACTTATCATTAAAAAATAGAATTGTCATGGCGCCAATGTGTCAGTATTCTGTAAAAGCCAAGGATGGGATTCCAAATGACTGGCACTATGTCCATTATGTATCCCGTGCAATCGGTGGAACTGGCTTAATCATTGTGGAAATGACAGATGTGGAACCTGATGGTCGTATAACCGATTACGATCTTGGATTATGGTCTGATGAACAGATACCAGCCTTTGAGCGCATTGTAAAGGAAGTACATAAATACGATGCAAAGATTGGTATCCAGATAGCCCATGCGGGAAGAAAAGCGACAGATGCGGAAGTGCCGGTTGGACCATCCAATATTCCTGTGGAAGCTGATGGCACTTGGAAAGAACCAAGACCGCTTTCGACCGATGAAATTCAAGAAATGGTGGTAAAATTTAAAGAGTCCGCACGTAGAGCAGTAGAAGCAGGCTTTGATACAATTGAAATCCATGGAGCCCATGGGTATTTGATCCACCAGTTCCACTCCCCTGCAATAAACAATCGAACCGATGAATATGGGAAAGACTATGCCAAGTTCGGAGTAGAGGTAATAAAAGCAGTGAAAAGCGTGATGCCAGAGGATATGCCGTTGTTATTTAGAATATCTGCAGTTGAGTATATCGATGGCGGATATGGTCTTGAGCATTCACTGGAAATAGCAAAAAAATATAAGGAAGCTGGCGTCGACGTCTTCCACATTTCTAGTGGTGGAGAAGCGAAACCAGGAAAAAATAAACCCGCAAATACACCAGGTTATCAAGTTCCTTTCGCACGAGCATTTAAACAAGCACTAGAAGTACCTGTCATTGCTGTTGGTATTTTAGAGGATCCAAAGCTAGCAGAGAACGTTCTAGAAGATGAGGATGCTGAACTAGTAGCAATTGGCCGTGGAATGCTGAAGGACCCGTATTGGGCACTACACGCACAAGAGTTGCTAGATGAAAAAGCCCTTCCACCAAAGCAATATGAAAGAGGATTTTAAAAAAGCGTTAGCTGGATGTTCTCTTTTTAATCCTGAGGGATTAAGTGCTGGGGCTAGATGAATATAAATTAAATAGCTTTATTTATAGAGAGTCAACATACCGCGAAAGTCAGGTTTTCGCGGTATGTTGTTATTTCTCCGAATGGCATCCATTGCAATTAGAATGAGCTTCTACAACGCCTTCCGATAAACTATCCTCTCGAACTAGTTCCATTCCTCATTTAATAGGTCTAAATGTATTATTTTCAATGGATTAAACTATCCGTAGGAAAGTCAAACAGATTATTTATGAGTTTTACCTTATATGTTTTCAAGAAGTACTTCCTCTTCACATAGCTTCTTATTCTACCGCACACTTTCCCGTGTATCGTATATCTCATTGCACATTTGGATAAGAAAATCTATATATGCTATGGCATCTTCACTTCTTTCTTCCTTGGAAGCATAGGAGGTAACTAGGTTTCCATTCCTATAACTAATTGCTTCTTGTAAAATTGGATGCCATTTTGCAGGAAGATTCTTCATTGCATACTCCCCTGCTCCTACCTTTGAAATGATATCTCTCTCTTGAAAGGTGTAAAAAAGTCTGGAAATCCCAAGGACACCCCATTCAATGTCTTCTATATTTTCGATAGTGGTCATCCTGCTTCTGTTTAGAAGATTCACCCAATAGCTATTAACATTATCCTTCATATTGGACAGGAGAATGCGCCAATCTGGTGTGAACGGCAAGTCTGAAGCCTGCTGACCCTTTATCGTAATTCCGTAGGTTTTTAACTGAAAGGCATCAATGGAATCCTTCTTATAAGTGACACTGCCTAAAATTCTTCCTTCATTGACCCGAAGTCCGATTGAAGGTTTTTCCTGTAATAAATGAAAATCCTCTTGGAAGAAGTACCAGCCATCAAAAATGAGGGAAGGATTCTCAGCTTGTAGCTCTCCATGGATTTGCTGCAGCTTTGTCTGTTCTATATCTGATAATTTTCTATGTATAATTCCTACAAAATCAATATCACTGTATGTATCTTGAAATTCACCTAAAGATATGGATCCATATAAATAAAAGGAATGAAAAAAAGCAGGAAATTGACTATCCATTTTGTCAAAATAACTTTTTAATGCTTTCTGTACCTCTATTGGTATATCCTTCATTTTACCCATCCCCTTTTTGGTTCATATTAACATATAGCCCAAGAACTTCATATATTATTTTATTTCTTAACGGATTGTTATGTGAAGCAATAATAGATTTACTTACGAGGAGTTATGAAGTATCAATTTTAAGATATAGATAGGAATAGAAAAAGCACTCAGAATCTAATGTTCTGAATGCTTTTCTAGATTATCTGTATCAAGACGTTTGGAGAGCTTCCTTAATATCCAACGGCCCATTTACTAGGTTAAAGGACTTTTGAAACGTATTCGGCTCTTCAATTGATTGAACTAACACGCTGGCAACATCCTCCCTAGAAATGGTACTTGGCTCTGCATTGACCCCAACCGTTATTTTCCCTGTTGGCGGTTCATTTACTAATCCACCTGGACGCACGATTGTGTAGTTTAAGCTGCTCTGCTTTAAGATCTGGTCAGCATAGTGCTTAGCGACATAATAAGGTCTCATATCTGCATTCCACTTTTCACGCTTATCCGCATCATATGCACTGACTATAAGAAAGCGCTCCACTCCTGCTGCCTCAGCAGCTTCTATACATTTGACCGCTCCGTCCAAATCGATCAAAAGTGTTTTATCAGGACCAGTATGTCCACCGGAGCCTGCTGTAAAAATAACGCAATCAGCTCCAGTAAATGCTTGAATGATGTCCTCTACCTTCCCTTCAAGGTCAAGAAGTGCAGTATTAATGCCTTTCTCCTGAAGCTCAGCCGCTTGCTCCTGTTTACGTACAACTGCTGTTACCGAGTGTTGATCACTCTCCTGTAATTGTTTAACTGTAAGTTTTCCAATCTGACCATTTGCACCCACTACGACGACCTTCATCAAACCACTCCTTTTGGTAAAAAGATAGCCCCTTCCATTTGAAGGGGCCGTAATTTTGTTATTAATATGGATCTGCTTCGCGACCTACATCTTCGGCACGGTGTGCAGCAGCATTTGCTCCTGGTGTGCTTTGGGACTCAGCACGCTTTTCTTCTTCCATTTCTTTCATCTTTTGTGCAATACCTTCTTTTACTCTGCGTCCGTAATCCTCATCCGCTTGTGTAAAGTGATAAATCATTGCTTCCTGGATTTTAGGATCACAGATAGATAAAGCTGCGGAAAGGTTTTTAATTAGCTCGTCTCTTTCCCAGTCTTCAAAGCTACGGTATGTCTCACCAGCTTGGCCATAGTTGTTTGTACGGTCAATTGGAGCGCTCACTACTTTATCATTGTAATGATGCTGATGTGGAACTCGGTCGGATGCATCCGCTTCCTTCAGTCCACCAATCATGGAAGGCTCATAGTTGATATGTGGATCGCCTCCTAACTCCTCTACCACATTTGGGGCCATTTGACCTCTATGCTGATTGGAGCGAACCTTAACCTTTGGTGCATTCACAGGAAGTTTTAAGTAATTTGCTCCTACACGGTAACGCTGAGTATCAGAGTAAGAGAATGTTCTTCCTTGAAGCATCTTATCTTCTGAGAAGTCCAGTCCATCCACTAATACTCCTGTTCCAAAAGCTGCTTGCTCGATATCTGCATGGTAATCAGTAGGGTTTCGATCTAACACCATTCTTCCGACTGGTAAGAATGGGAATTTATCAGTCGGCCATAATTTCGTGTCATCTAGAGGATCAAAGTCTAGCTCTGGATGCTCATCATCACTCATGATTTGAACACATAGTTCCCACTCTGGGTAATCTCCTCTTTCAATTGCTTCATATAAGTCTTGTGTTGCATGAGCAACATTTTTGGCCTGAATAGCATCCGCCTCTTCTTGTGTCAGATTTCGGATACCTTGCTTTGGCTCCCAATGATATTTGACAAGGACAGATTCTCCTTTATCATTTACCCATTTATAGGTATTTACACCAGATCCTTGCATATGGCGATATGTAGCTGGAATACCCCATGGTGAGAATAAGAAAGTAATCATGTGAGTTGCTTCAGGTGTTCTAGAAACAAAGTCAAACATACGAGCAGGGCTTGGTATATTAGAAGCTGGATCCGCTTTAAATGCATGAATCATATCTGGGAATTTCATTGCATCGCGGATAAAGAAAATTTTAAGGTTATTACCCACTAAATCCCAGTTACCGTCCTCCGTATACATTTTTACTGCAAAGCCACGAGGGTCTCTGGCTGTTTCAGGAGAGTCCTTTGAACCAGCTACTGTTGAAAATCTAACTAATACTGGTGTTCGTTTCCCAGCTCCTGAGAATACCTTCGCACGTGTATATTTTTCTACTGGCTCATCGCCGACTTTTCCGTAGGTTTCAAAATATCCAAACGCTCCAGCTCCACGGGCATGTACAACTCGTTCTGGAACTTCTTCCCGGTCAAAGTGTGAAATTTTTTCTATAAAATGATAGTTTTCAAGGAGTGCAGGTCCTCGGTTGCCGATTGTTTTAATATTTTGATTGTCTGTTACGGGATGTCCCTGTCTTGTAGTAAGGGATTCTCTTTCTACTTCTTTTTCCATTTCATTTCTGATTTCTTTCTCATCAGCCAAAATGAAAACCTCCTTCGAATAAATGTCTGTTCCACTCCTTTAATTACCCTTTGAATAGTCTTTGAAACTAAAAAATAATAAAAAAGTATTTTTTTATTAAACTTTTTACTAGAATCAGGCATACCGTTTATGCAAGCTTCTCAATGCTTTTGACCTTTCCCATTACAGTAACTAATAGTAAAATGAAACCATTGGCGGAATTTACACGAAAGCATCAAGGAAAGGTGGAGGAGAGACTGTCCCATGGAAGGATTGAAGAATGCTTTACAACTAATCAAGCTTGGTGAAAAGCTGAAAATGGAAATGCGTCATAGCTGGCTATCGAATGGAAGAAATGAAAGTGTTGCTGAGCACACATGGCGTGTTTCATTAATGGCGATGGCAATTGAGCCTTATCTATCAAATAAAATGAATAGCGAAAAACTATTAAAGATGATTATTATCCATGATTTGGTTGAAGCTTACGCAACAGATATACCTGCATTTGACACAATGAATAATCCAGACGTAAAGGAGTTGAAGAGAAAGAACGAAATACAAGCAATTGAACAAATTCGTGATTTATTGGGTGGAGATCACGGCAAACGATTCTACGACCTTTGGTTTGAGTTTGAAGAGAAAGAAACATATGAAGCAAAGGTTGCCAATGCGCTTGATAAACTTGAAGCACAAATTCAGCATAATGAAGCTAATATTGATACATGGCTTCCCATTGAGCATCAAATGACATTCATGCTTGGTAAACACACAGCATTTGACCCCATTTTAGAAGAACTGAAGACGTTGATAGAAGAAGAAGGAGCAGAAAAATTAAAGAATGCGGGTATAGTGATTTAAATAACTGATCCGAGTTGCATAATTATCAGCTCGAATCAGTTAAGTATACGTTATTTAATAATTGGAGTTGAAGTAGCATTTACCCAATCTTCTATAAATGGAGCTTGGTGAGGATTAATATTGCTTGGGAGATCATTTTTACGGAAAAAACGAAGCTCTTGTCCTTCTCCTAGCTTTATATCTCCAGTAAAATCAGTAGCTAAGAAAATGATTTGCACACTGAAAACTTTGTCACCATTTGCATATTGTGCATAACCAGCACTACCTGAATACAGACCAAACAAGGAAATTTCTCGTAGCTGCAAATTAGTCTCTTCTAACACTTCTCGCTTAACCGCTTCCTCAAATGTCTCTCCCAAATCAAGCAAGCCGCCTGGGATTCCCCACTCATCAAAGTCCTCTCGCTTTAATAATAAAATCTGTCCTAGAGAATTTTCTATCATTGCTCCACAGCCAATCGTAAGCAATGTATCATTCCCGATCTTTTTTCTCATCGACCTTATATAATCCATCTTCAGCCACCTTTTTCTAATATAAGTAGGTCCACAGTGGTTCTTAGCACAATAGGTGGACATCTTTCATTTTCTCACAACCCACATTACCAGTTCCATCCTTTTATAAAAACGTCAGTCTTACAACAAATTTTCGAAAAAAACTAAGCAAATGAATCAGTTCATTTTTTCTGTTCTTCATAATATGGATTATGAAATGAAGGAGGTGTGCAGGATGAGTAATGGTGGATACTATGGACAAGGCGGATACGAAGGTGGATCTGGTGGTTATGGTCTAGGTTCTGGGTTTGCTTTATTGGTTGTTCTATTTATCTTATTAATTATCGTGGCAGCAAGCTTTGGATACGGTGGCGGTGGTTATGGTGGAGGAGCTTACTAATCTATGCTCCAAAAGACAGGTTTTTTAACCTGTCTTTTTTTAATGGATAAGAATGGACCAGAAAGGGCTTGGTTATTCTCTCTTATTTTACTTAGGGTTGCCCATTGAAACAGAAATAGAAGACATAAAAAAGCGAGTATGTAAGCCCCTTTTATCCACATACCCCTGAAGCAATCTCCTGTTACTAGTTACTTAAGCCCAAAAGAATCTCCTCAAAGCCTAATGAATCGATTAAAAAAACAAAAACTAATAGCATTAGTATTAGGTTATTGTCAATTTCTCTTGCACTAAAAACATATGACATTATGGCAAGGTTAACAGCTATAAGACCTATATTCATAGAATCACCAAATGTAACAGAGATATCTGTGCTAAGCAAATTTACTTTTTGCCAACATGTATGCTTGCACACTAAATAGTTGAGTAAGCTTTCCTTCTTCTATCTGACTATCCATCTCTTCCAAAGGTATACGCAGTACTTCGATTTCCTCTGTATTGTCCAATTCTTGTTCAAATGCTTGATAAGCGTCTTCTATCAAATAGCTAGTAACCTTGTTGTTTTGGGTAGCCGGATTTACAAAAAAGGAACCTAAGCAAATGGGTGTTTTAGAGGAGATATAACCTGTCTCTTCCTTCACTTCTCTTACAATTGCCTCTTCTGGCAATTCTCCTTCTTCAGGTGCTCCTGCTGGAATTTCTAAAAAGAAGTCATCTGCGCCATATCGATACTGTTTAATTAGAATGATTTCTCGATTTTGAGTTATGACTACAGCATTGACCCAGTCGACAAATTCATTCACGTGATACCCCTCTATCACAAGACCATTAGGTAGTTGACAAGTATCCTCTCGCAAGTTTCCAAACGGTGTTTTATATAAATAAGATGTTGCTAACGTTGTCCACTTTTTCATTTGTTTTCTCCTTTACTGATAGGTCCCATTACTAGTCAAACGAAGACCTTTTCCCGCCACTTGCCCATGCATTCCCGATAATATAAAAAAACATGATGTAAAATGGAAAGACAAGCTGCTGACTTAAGACCAAAAATCCTTGCCAAGGGAGTGGATCATCCATTGGATTCGTCAATGGAAATAAACTTTCAAATAAAAAGACGTAAAAGGAAAAGTATGGTATCCATAAGACCGCACTCCAAAATCTAGCTAATCGCCCCTCTAAAAAACGACCACTTAAGAAGGAAATCATGATAGCAAGTGTTATTAATAAGACACACTGTCCTATCACATTAATCCACATTGCATTTTCTTGATCCCACCTAAATACACGTAGGATACGATAAAAGTTTAACTGAAATTCGACCGCTACGAATAAAAAGAAACCGTAGACAGCACTTACTATATTCAACTTAACAAAATAACCTATTTTATTTGCTCCTTTTTCTCAAGCTTGCTTACTCCCACACTCTGGACAAAAATTGGCATGTAAAGGAATGGAAGCACCACATTTCATACAAAATTTAGTTTCTGATAAGCCTTGCTTGATCCCTTCACCTGCTGCCTTCATCTGTTCACGAATCATATCATTATTTGATTTTCTAATTTCCTTTTCGAAGCCAAAAGCCGTCAGAATAAACCCCATAAATATAACAGGAAAAGCGATAAATAAGAGCCAAAAAGAATTAGTTTCTTCGTAAAAATCTGCTGTAACAAATTGATAAAAAACAAGTATGGACGTTATTATTCCTACCAAGACAAAGGTTGGTCCAATAATCTTCAGCATCGTTACCCTCCCGATATGATGAGCTTAAAAAAATTCATATAATCCTTCTTCAAAATATGAAAACTCTTCGTTTGACATTCGTTTCGCTTCATACCCCAAATAAAAAGCATCCAAAAGAACAGGATCAGACAAGAATGCTCTAATCCCAAGTGCAACATCATAGCGTGGGTCTCCATAAGTACAGCCCGATAAATCAATTAAGCTACTAACTACTCCTTCACAAACAAGTACATTGTCGATTGTGCAATCTCCGTGAATGATTGTTTGTGGAATTGGGCTCGGTTTTTCCCTTTCAACTTATCAAGCAGTAACTGATCTCCATCGACTTCAAAGTTAGCCAAGTTATAAGTGGCAGCAGCAAGTTGATCTTCAAGCCAGTTACGGGATAAATCCCAGCTCTTGGGTGGCTCAGTATGATGAAGTCGCTTCATTAATTGTCCAAATGACCGAGCTAGCTTAGACTTTTCCTCTACCGATGTACTTTCCAATAACGCCTGTCGAAGAGGGACTCCATATATTCTACTCATTAGTAAATAGCTATTATCCTCTTCCTCTATAAACCCATAATAGATAGGAGTGGGCAAATTTGTCTCTTCATTTAACACTCTTAACACTTCTGATTCCTTTCGCAACCAATTCCGATAAAGCGCATCACTTGCACGTTTGCATACGAATTCTCCTAGAGTTGACGTAAAAAAAGTAACTTCCGAAGTTGCACCTTGTTTTCTAGGGTAGCTAAAACTATGTATAGTTCCTATACGTTCTTGGAACAATACAGGAATATTCTTTTTATTATATATATTCACTCAAATCCCCCTCTCCTACATTATCCAACTTTTAGCAGACAGAAACAATAGATGTTTGTTTTTGATATAGAAAAATAGGGTATGGTCGAGTGACAAGAACGCTCACAAATTGGAAATGGAGGCTGACTATGTCCACTAGGAAATGGATTTACCTTATCGGAATTGTTATCTTGTTGACTGGCTGCTCAAACTCTCCTGTTAGCATGGCAGAGGATGAAGCAGAATTCACTTTAGAAAATATTGTTACAGACAACAAAAACTTGTTAAATGAAAGAGCACAAGTAGAGGAAGCGTTTAAAACGATTAAATCGTTAAAAAAATTTAGCTTTATCACTCCGGATGATTATTTAGAAAAAGCATCTTTTATTTATTTCCCAGAAGAAAACCATTTGGAGTTCTATGAATCCTACAGTATTGAAGGAATATACAATACCATTGATTTAAGAACAAAGACTCGATACGACTCCAAGAAGGACTATGAGTTTAAACGAGATTCGTTAAACAATATACGCTCAGTGGTCCATCCAGAACTGTTAATTGAAATAGGTAAGTTTAAAGAGGAGGATTTTAGTATGATGCTTGCCAAGGAGCAGGATAACATTTTATATGAAAGCACATACTCCCACAAAGACTTTACCAATGATTTAATGGACCAAGTAGCTCATTCCTTAAAAAATGAGCAGGATGGTGTTTATGATTTATATTTTGACCGTATCTTAATTGATTATAGTAAAGTGAAATTTCCTAAGTTAGCCCCTAAACGAATTAACATACGTTCTATCTCCTCTTCTTTTAGTGAAGTAAGCGGCTATAGCTTAGAGCTAACCTATACGACTCCAGACGATATAGAATTTATCTATACCATTCGGGATACAGAGCAGATAGAGGATCAATATCAGAAACAAGTAGTAGAGCTGGTTAAGGATATAGAAGTGACTCAATATTTTAATGAGTATAATGACGGCTTCCATGTTTATATGTGGACCGATGGCATTCATTTTTACGAATTAAAAAACAGCTTACAAACTAGCCCTACAGAAAAGGAGCATATATACAACATAATCGAGTCCTCTCTAACTGATCGTCGAGAGTTCAGTGACCCCTCGGTATTTAAACCGACAAATACCCAACCAACTCTAACGAGTGAGGACCAAGAGATACGTGATAAAATAAAAATGTTTAGTAAATAAAGTGAAACTTTGATTGGTGGGGGTTTTCTTTTATCCTCCACCAATCATTAGTTGAACCAATCGGGCTTTTAGGGACAGTTGATCTCCCACTTAGCTGTCTCATTTCTTTTGCCATCTTGAAGTGGGAGTCTTACTATCCCTTGATGCGGGGTAAAGTGAAACTTTGATTGGTGGTGGGGTATCTCTCATCCCCCCACCAATCATTAGTTGAACCAATCGGGCTTTTAGGGACAGTTGATCTCCCACTTAGCTGTCTATTTCTTTTGCTATCTTGAAATGGGAGTCTTACTGTCCCTTAATGCGGGGTAAAGTGAAACTTTGATTGGTGGGGGTTTTCTTTTATTCTCCACCAATCATTAGTTGAACCAATCGGGCTTTTAGGGACAGTTGAGCTCCCACGTAGCTGTCTCATTTCTTTTGCCTTCTTGAAGTGGGAGTTTACTGTCCCTTAATGCGGGGTAAATTTACTAGCAAGCTTACTATATTGTATAATGGAAAGTAACATACTATCCAAATGCTATCTAGGGTTCCGCAATTCTATTGGTCTGGACCGAGAGAAAGCTCACAGCTATCATGCTGTGTCACGGAGGGATAAAAGCCCGGGAGAAACTGACAATACAGTTTTCTCTCTGGGCTTTTTTGTTTATCAATTTGGAAAGGTGGCGTCAAACGATGAAGAAAGAATGGATAAAGGTGGTTATAGCAGCATGCTTTGAGGTACTATGGGTCATCGGCTTAAAGCATGCAGATAACATTTGGAGCTGGAGCGGCACTATCCTTTCCATCGCAGTCAGCTTCTATCTTCTGATAGCAGCAGGGAGAAGACTTCCCGTAGGAACGGTATATGCAGTATTTGTCGGGTTAGGAACAGCGGGCACCGTTCTATCTGAAAGCTTAGTCTTCGGGGAGCCATTGCAACCTGAAAAAATATTGCTGATTCTAGTTTTATTAATCGGAGTGATAGGCTTGAAGATTGTCACGGAAGATAAAGAACAAAAGGAGGAAAGTTAGATGGCGTGGTTCGCGTTATTAATAGCAGGTATATGTGAGATGTTTGGAGTTGCAATGATTAATAAGCTTAATAAGGAAAGAAAATGGCAATCTCTTGTTTTATTAGTATTGAGTTTTGGAGCAAGCTTTTTACTTCTGGCGTATTCCATGAAGACATTGCCAATGGGAACAGCATATGCAATCTGGACTGGGATAGGTGCTTCTGGAGGAGCTATTTTAAGCATGATTTTTTATAAGGAAGCAAAGGATTGGAGACGTCTTTTCTTTATAGGTCTTGTTCTCGCTTCCGCAATCGGCTTGAAGCTAGTTTCTTGATAGTAACTAAAAAATCCTGCAGGTAGGATATCTTTCCAAGCTGCAGGATTAGTTTTACTAGAAAATAATGCGCATTTTAATACCTTCCTCGTGCTCCAAAGCAAAAAAACTATCGAGTTTCATCTCGATAGTTCATTTTCAACTAATGGTACTAGTTTTCTGGGAATAGAAATATAACCATGCTTCTAAAATACCTGCTGCACAATTTTTAGACGCACGAAAAATCATCTTATGATTTGGCACCTCTAATAGCTCAGGCTGTGCATTCGCCACAATGACAGACGGATAGCCTAGCGTAAGCATTTCTTGATCGTTACCTGAATCACCTGCAATTAAGATGGAAGCATCCGGAGTAACATAGTGATCAATTATATATTGAATAGCGGAACCCTTTCCGCTACCCTTTGGTAATATATCTAAATCTCTTCCTGAACTAAATATTAATTTGTGAGACAAGCCTTTATCGTTGAGTTGTTGTTTGATGGAAGGTATAACTTCTTCATTGGACACATAGAAGGATACCCTGCAATCTGTTGGAAGTGTTTGTGGAGATATACTAGGATACTGTAAGATGAGTTGCTTTATAGCATTTGGCTCCCAATCCTCATTCATTTTTTGGGTCCACTCTTTATCCTCCTCAAGCTGTGGACCTTTGTATATCCTTGTACCAACATCCGTAATTAGGAATGCTGGAGTAGGCAAGCCTTCCGCCTTCATTAGCTCAAGGGCAGAATCACGATGCCTGCCAGTAACATATACGATTGTCACCTCATCTGGGAGCGTCTTATAGTATTCTAGTAAATCTAGTAAACCTTGCTTGTCCCCGACAAGGGTTCCATCAAGATCTGTGAATAGTACTTGCGAAATCATTTTCATGTAGCAATTCCTCGTATGTTTTATCCATATTTTGTGCAATTGATGTCCAATTAAATAATCTCTTTGCTCTTACTGCCGCTTCTCTACCTAAACGTCTAGCAAGTAGGTTATCATTCACTAATGTAGAGATAGCTTCTGATAACTCCTCAGGATTCTTCGGTTCCACTGTGAGCCCCGTCTCGCCATCAGCTACTACATCCTTTAATCCACCAACAGCTGAAGCAATAACTGGAGTACCGCATGCCTGTGCTTCTGCAGCTACCATACCAAAGGATTCATAATAGGAAGGCACAATAACCGACGTTGCTTTTTGGAATAAACCACTCAGTCCATCTTGAGATTGAGGACCAATAAAGCGAACTGAATCCTCCACCCCTTCAATTTGTTTACGCAAGGCTGGATTTTTAGGCAATCCACTTTCCAAATCAATTTCCTCTTTATTACCACCTGCTAAAATCAAATCAACTTCCAGGTCCGGTGATTCTGTCTTCAGCTTTTTATAGGCTTCTAACAATGTATGAATGCCTTTCGTTTCTTCTAATCTACCCGCATAAACGAGCAAGGGCTTTTCGGTATTTTTTTTCTTAGGTGCTTGTTGGAATTGTTCGGCTACCCCAATAGAAACAACTTCCACATTTACTTCTTTACCAGCAAAATCTAAGATAATATTTTTCTCTGTTTCCGTAGTCGCAATTACCTTGTCTGCAGATTTTAACACTGCTTTTTCTGCCTCTAAACGATTTTCTTCCACTTTTCCAGTAGCCATCTTCTTTGCTATTCCAAGAGAATGTGATGTGTGAACTAACGGAATACCGTATTCTCTTTGTATTCTCATCCCAAGTAGCCCTGACATCCAGTAATGAGAATGAATTACATCATATCTGTGTAATGGTAATGTCTTTTCTAGCTCTTTATAAAAAGCGGGAAGTAAGTGGTATATCTCTGCTTTCGGCACATATCCTTTATGTCCAGCAGCTATGCGGAATACTCTTGATAATTTCCCTATTTTCTCCACCCTTGGGGCATCTGGGTTACACCAATGAGTAACCACATCCACAGCAATACCTCTTCTTCCAAGAGCCAGTGCCAGTTCTTTTACGTAATTGTTTTGACCTCCAGCTTGTTTTCCACCTAACTTTTCAAGTGGGTCACCGTGCTCTGAAATAAATAGGATTCTTTTCCACATATTTAGCCTCTCCCCTCTTAAAATAGCTCTTACTATTACGTACCCGAGAGAGGAAAGACCTAAACGTTACATTTTCATTACAATTCATTTTGGTCGATGCACCTATTCATAAAGATATTAAAAAGACTTTAGACCTAAATATAAAATTTATCATAATATTTTTTTGAAATAATTATATTTTTTGTCGAAGAGCGAAGTTTTCATCACTACACTCAAAATGAATAAGATTTTAATAATAAGTTCAGCGCTTCAAAGAATCATTATATGCCATTTGTATTCATAAGCACTATTCTCCATCCATCTGGGTCTTCGATTGTAAATCCGTTTACAGCCCAGTATGGATTTTCTGGCTCTGTACATTCATATCCCATTTGACGTAAGTGAGCGATTTTTATCTGAATCTGATCCAAATTAGGCATATAAAATACGAGAAGATTATCTTTACTAGGCGGAGGAAAAAATACTTTCTCCTTATACTCCGTAAATTCTAAATGGTAGTGAGAATTAGGTAATCCTATCATGATTCCTGAATAACCATCATGGTCCTTAAACCTATCGATAATAGTTAATCCTAATCCATCCACGTAAAATGAAACAATCTCTTTTAATTGATTAGTCGGACGTGCAAATCGTACCTGAACTGTATCCATGCCGGCTGGCCATTTATCCATAAAAAGACACCTACCTTTTTCTAAATATTACAAAGAAAAAAGGTAAGTGTCTCTACAACAAATGGATGATATAAAAGTACTCCATACTAAATATGCTTTACCGGAACAATCGGTTGAGGAGCTTTTTACCTTCCTCATGGGTAATCACTTTCTTGTGAATGCCTTTCAAGATAGCTTTCCAGCTTGCTAAGATGACTATGTAAAGATGGCCCTCATTTGCAAAATCCTTTATGATCTCCTCAAAATGATGATTCCGCTCATAAGGCTTCTCTTCACTAAGCAATAAACAGAGGTCTTTTTGTACTGCAAAATTAAGTGCAGTGATAAGGGCGGCCTTTAAAGCCTCTTCCTTATCATCAAATAATGATGCTGCTCCCTCCATTCGATCGATTATCCTCTGCTCCATCTCGGTCCTTATCAACTCATATAAGTTCGCTTTAGAGCCGAAATGATGGTAGATTGCTCCTGTTGTTACCTCAGCCTCCCTTGCAAGCTCTACGATATTCGTTTGTTCGTATCCGTTTTGACTAAATTGACTGATGGCAACTTGAATAATTTTATCTTTGGTTGTACCTGGTATCGGAATCCAATTTTTCATAGAACAAGGATAGCATATTTTTTTACATACGTAAATAAATTATGATTGACATAAACGGTTTATGTAATACATAATTAATTGACTGAAAATTTAAAGTAGGAGGAATAAAAGATGAAATTAGCATTTATAGATTACCCAGTAAAGGATTTAAAAAAATCTATCGCATTTTACAGAGATATCTTGGGCTTGGAAGAGGCCTGGAGAGAAGGAGACCATACAGTGGCCTTCAAGCTACCAGGAAGTGATGTTCAGCTGATGATTGAAAATGACGAATATGGAACTGAACCAGGAGCAGTATTCCTAGTGGATAGTGTTGATCAGTTCTTTGAAGAACGCAAGGAGCAATTACAGTTTGTAAAGGAGCCCGTAGATATACCACCTGGTCGCTATGCAATTTTTCAAGATGCAGATGGCAATTTAATCAGAATACTGGACTTTACAAATGAATAGACCAGATAAACAAATTATAGCAATGGGTGGCGGAGGATTTTCCATGGAGCCAGACAACCCTTTGCTAGATCAATATATACTTGGATTGGTAAAAAAGAAGCTGCCAAAAATATGTTTTGTTCCTACTGCAAGTGGAGATCAGGACAATTACATAGAGCGCTTTTATCGTTTTTTTCGCCAGCAGCCCTGTACTCCAACCCATCTTTCCCTGTTCGATGCAAACTTTGAAAACTTAGAGGAGTTTATTATGGAGCAGGATATTATCTATGTAGGGGGTGGCAGCACACGTAACATGCTGGTCCTCTGGAAAGAATGGGGCCTTGATAACATCCTGGAGAAAGCTTATCACGCTGGAATTATCCTAGCAGGCTTAAGTGCAGGAGCTATCTGCTGGTTCGAGGAGGGAGTTACTAATCCAAAGAATGGAGAGCTTTATCCAATTAATGGACTTGGTTTTCTATCTGGGAGTGTTTGTCCGCATTACGATGGTGAAAATGAAAGAAGACCAGCCTTTCACAAGCTAATAAGTGATCAAACAATTGGGAATGGCTATGGGATTCAAGATAGTGCAGCGCTTCATTTTGTGAACGGCACGCTTTATAAGATCATCTGCTCTAAAGAACAGAAAACGGCATATTTAGTCAAGAAAGAGTCGGATTTTGTAATAGAAATACCTTTAAACATGGTATTTTTAGGCGATATATAGCGAAAAGTTTTTATTATTTCTTGCATGAACTGACAAACTTCTTAAAAAAAGTATTTTATACTAGGAAAGTTGCTTCTATTTCTTTCACTTTACTGACTTTATTCGAAGCTAAATTTCATGTATGGAGGAACTTTTGGTGAAACAAAGCGTAATGTACAAATCTCTTCTTACAGAGATAGGGATCAAACAACAAGACATGTATAAAAAGGCTAACGACCTTGGATTATCGCATCCTGCTGTCGTAGCCTGTAGTCAAGAGCTTGACAGATTATTAAACAAATACCAGCAAAGAGCAAGCTAATAAATTTACATGTCAAATTAGGTTCTTTTGTATAAAAGAACCTAAAGAGTGTCGATAAAGCAAAGTCGCTGGTACCGACACTCTCATACATAATTTCGGTTTTTCTTCGCTTGTAAAAATGGGCTTAGTAGTCTGCTCATTTCCTGTTGAAAGGCCAGCAGTCCATTCTTATTTATGCAGCTATCCTTCCCCTCATATATTGCTAATGCCTCTTTTATCGTTTGACTATGTGAAGGAAATGCTGATATCCCCCATTTGCCACCTGCCCTCTTTCCGATAATAGATCCATCACATAAGTACTTATATACCCGCAACAAATTCAGCACATAGTAATTCGGATTTTCCTCTATCCTATGTAAGCCATCTTGAAAATCATGGAGAAGTGCATCTACGTAATCCTCTCGTGGAATCAAAGGAAATATCGACTCTATTTCTGGCCCCTCTAATACGATTCCAGCATGTTTTACAACTGTTAAGTGAGCTGCCAAATCAGGATCTTTCTGTACAGGGATATCCTGATACGTTTTATTGCCTTCGTAAAATGCTCTCCAGTATTCACTAAAATGATAGGTAAACGATGATGGATGCGTCCAGCTAGTTAGATGGTTCACCGAAAGGATACTTACTTCAATTGGAAATGTTTTTGTAGAGCGTAGAAGAAAAAGCTTAGTGATATTTTCTTTTACTTGCTTGCTTGATTCATCTTGAACAACAATTAGCAAATCCAGGTCACTAGAGTTAAGCTGAAACCCACCTAAAGCGAGAGAGCCATGTATATAGGCTCCCACATACTGACTCCCTATCTTATCTTTCACTTCCTTGTTTAATTCGTACACTTGTTTTCGAAAAGACTTAGGCAGGTCGTTCCAATAAAAACTCATATACTCCTCCTTATTTTTTAGTGAAAAAGCTTTTTCCTAAGGTTTCCACTGTCTTTGGCATGACTGCATATAGCCTACTCGTTATGCTCATATAGAAAGGGATATCTACTTCTCTTTTTGGTTTTTCTATCACTTTCACGATTGCTCGCACTACTTGTTCCGGCTGCAAGAGATGGCTCTTCATTCTGTTTCGATAGGTAGAGGTTTGATCTGCCAAATCTAAGAATGGCGTGTCAATCGGACCTGGATTAATAGTAGAAACAAAAATGCCATGCTCCTTAAGCTCCATCCGCGCTGCATTTGCAAAGCCCAATATCGCATGCTTGGTAGCAGCATAGACAGAGGCCTTTGGGGTTGCTACCTTACCGGCTTGCGATGCGATGAAAATTAAGTGTCCCCTACCCTTATCCTTCATTTTTTCCGCAAAATACTTAGATAATTTGATAGGAACAGACACATTAATCTGTAGCATATCATCTATTTTGCTTTCAGGCAGATCGGTTAGATATGCAAAGGTTCCGACGCCCGCATTTAGGACAACTGTATCTGGCACACCAACTCTTCCAAAGAGCTCCTCATAGGATTCAACAGATGCTAAATCAGCTTGTATTGTTTGGATTCCTTGCTCTTGGAGGTTCACTAACACTTCTCTGTTTCTACCAGTAGCCCAAACCTCATGCCCCTCTTGCTTTAGTCTCTGTACTAATAACAAACCAACGCCACTAGTGGCACCAGTCACTAAGATTTTTTTAGCATACTTCATAATAAAGGATACCTCTTTCATCTCGACGTTCACGTATAAGCTGCTCATCCATTAAAAAATCCAGCTGGCCAATGGTTTCCGATAGCGTAAGGCCCAGCTCCTTTTCATAAACCTTTGGAAAAAGCTGCTGGGTAAGCTGATAAATCGTTTTCTCTCCTTCTTTCACCATTTCTAACACCTTCAAAGCTCTCTCCCTTTGTCGCTCTAATCGGTAGGAAATGAGACTAGAAACCCCTTCTACTTCGTCTCCATGGCCAGCATACACCTTTCGAACATCCAATAGCTGAACCTTTTTCAAGGAGGCGTTGTATTGAAGCATAGATTTCGGTCTTGGCGCGCCTATAGGAAGTGGTGGTTCAATTAATGGATTAGAGGATATTTTATCTAAAATATGATCTCCTCCTATGAGAACTCCTTCTTTTTCATTCCATAAGGAAATATGACTTTGCGCATGTCCTAAAGTTTCTATCACCTTATAACCAGGTAGCCCAGGCACAGAATCATTTTCCTTTAAAAAACTATCTAGCTTTCTATTGCCTATAAAATGGATGGGCCTTCTCATCTTCTTCACCCAATTCAGATATTCGGTGGGTACCCCTTCCTCTAGCAAGCATTTGGTATAAAAATCATCATGATATTGAAAAAATGCTTCCTCTTTTTCCAGCCAAACTTGGTTATAGCTATGACCAAAAAGCTTTGCTTTTGGAAAATAATCGACTAAACCAGCGTGATCTGGATGATGGTGCGTCAGTATTACCTGCTCCACATCACTTATTTGATAGCCAACCTCTTCTATTCCTTTTTGAAGAGCCAGCAAAGCCTCCTCTGTCTTTGTACCCGTATCCACTAATGTTAGAGAGTCACCCTTCATCAAATAAGCGTTTACATCTCCAACTGCAAAAGGGGTAGGTAATGTAATTTTATGTATCATCGAAAAACTCCTTACGATATGAATGACTATTCATTTTATTGTACCTTTTTTTATGGAGACAGTCACTAACTAGTATTGACTTTTCTATCTCAGTTCTCTATAATTTCATTAATCAAAAAATTTAAGCCAAGACGAAGACTAGTATACAACTTGATGGAGAAAAGAGAGTGAAATGACCCGCTGAAAGTTTCACCTCCCGCTCATTTGTAGAACCTGCTTCTGAGCTACTATGAAAACATAGTCGTGACTTCGCGATAAGGAGACAAGAGATGTACTGGTTATTCCAGTAAATGTAGGTGGTACCGCGGAAGTAGACGCTTTCGTCCTTATAGATGAGGATGATAGCGTCTTTTTATGTTCAAATAGAAAAGGAGGAATTGGCTTGAGAAGGATTGTTTTTGTGGGAGCAGGCTCTATGGCAGAGGCAATAATCAAGGGAATACTGAAGGAAAAAAAGATAGCTCCCAAAGATATGTTTGTGATGAATCGATCTGATGTTGATCAGCTGAACAAATTAAAACAAACGTATCAAATACAGATTGTTTGCCCTAAAAGGATAGCCCTCAAAGAGGCTGACTTGGTCGTACTAGCAGTCAAACCAAAGGACGTGAACAGTGCTTGTCAGGAAATCAAACCTTTCCTCTCTCAGAGTGCAGCTATCATATCTGTCGTTGCTGGTGTGTCTATTCAGACACTTTCCTCTCTTTTAGGAGATAGACCAGTTGCAAGAGTGATGCCAAACACCTCCGCTTCTGTAGGCTTGAGTGCTTCTGCTATCTGTTGGAACAAGCTGGTGACTGGTGATCAACAGCAGCTAATCACAGACCTTCTACAAGCAATTGGCACCGTAGAGCTTGTTGAAGAAGAGGATATGCACATAGTAACAGCGCTATCCGGAAGTGGGCCTGCCTACTTATATTATTTTGCAGAACAATTTGAAAAGGCAGCAGTGCAGCATGACCTTCACCCTAAAATTGCACGGGATCTATTCATCCAAACGATGGAGGGAGCTGTGGAAATGCTGAAAAATGGAGAAGCGGAGCCTAAGGAGCTGAGAAAAAGAGTTACCAGCCCAGGAGGTACAACAGAAGCTGGAATTGAACAGCTTATTCAATATAAAGTTGATGAAGCTATCTTTGCTTGTATTGATGCTGCCCAAAACAAATCGAGAATTCTTGGTAAACAATATGATAAATAGAAAGTGTGGTTGAACAAATGGATAATTCGTATGCAGTTGGTTGGGGTACTCTTATGCTGATCAATGCAGGAATAGCACAGGGTAAAAACAGAAGTGGATTAAATTGGTTTCTCATATCCCTGTTTTTAGGTCCTTTTGCTACATTTTTGCTAGTAATTCTTGAAAAAAAGTAACAAAAAAACTCGGTAGCCGAAAGTTTTCGACACCGAGTTTTACACTTAGTAAAAGTGGCTTTACGAGTTATTTTGTTTTATGAGCGTTTGATCCTTCCATTCAAATTGCTGAAAATCCTCTGCTAAAAATATAGGAAACGGATAATGCTGTACCTGTGCAAGTATTTCTTTTATGTCCTGAGGAAGGAAGCGTGCACTGATATGATTAATAATTAAATTTTTTGCCTCTGCTTCTTTACAAACATTGGCAGCATCTATAATGGTGGAATGTCCATATTGCCCCGCTAGCTCGGAGGTCGTTCGATCAAATGTTCCCTCGTGAATAACAATGTCAGCACCTCGACTAAGCTTTATCGAATTTTCACTATACTTCGTATCTCCCAGTACAGTTACCTGAAAGCCAGGCTTTTCCTCACCTGTTACATCCTTACTTCGAATCACACGACCATCCTCTAACTCTATATCATTTCCCGCCTTCAGTTCCCGTAAAAGCGGACCCCTCGGTACTCCCAAGGCATCTGTTTTTTCAATTAATAACTCTGGAGGAAGAGGCTTTTGCGTTACTTTATATCCGAAGCACGGGATAACATGCTCTAAAAGCAAGGATTCTACGATAAAAGAAGAATCCTCAAAGACAACCCCTTCCTCTATCTCTTCAATATGTAAAGGATATTTCAGATGAGTTTGAGATATATCCAATGATAGATCAAGCCAACTCTTTAATCCTTTCGGTCCATAAATAGTGAGTGGCTCCTCCCCTCCTAAAAAAGAACGAGATCCTATTAATCCAGGCAGCCCATAAATATGATCACCATGTAAATGTGTGATAAATATCTTCTCTAATTTTCTTGGCTTTAAGGTCGTATGAAGAATCTGATGCTGGGTTGCTTCCCCACAATCAAACAACCAGAAAGTTCCTCTCTCCTCTAAAAGCTTCATCGCTAGTGAAGAGGTATTTCTATGCTTAGAGGGCATCCCAGCCCCTGTCCCTAAAAATTCTAACTCCATTTACCCTACATCCAATCTGTATGTCACATATATATTTATAAGTGTAGAACAAAATCCCTCTGCTTTCCACTTCTTTCATCGCTTCTTCTCTAAATACTCCTTTTAGAGCAATAGGTTTCTTCTTTCAAGAATTTATTAGTCAAAATCAATTTCTAGTAGGAAATACTATTGGTTCGGAGCAGGTGACAGGCAAGACAGCACAACCACGCGCGTAAGAGTTGGGTGCTGGCTTGCCTAGGGGAGGGAAAACTAAGAACGTCACATCCTGTGACAACGTTTTCCTGACCAACATCCTGTTGGCCTCCACTCCAAGCGTCCGACGCAGCGAAGAACCGAAGGCTTCAAAATAAGAAAGCACTCATGATTCATATCCTTAGATAGAATCACAAGTGCTAATCTTTCTATTTTCCCTGCCCCTTTCCACTTAAAAGAAAGGTTTTGTTAACTTCTACAATTAGTGAATATCTCGTTTCTTGAAGCTTCCACCACGTACCTCTGCAACATCTGTAATTACCACAAACGCACTTGGATCAAAATGCTTTACAATAGACAATAGCTTATTCTCTTCCATTCTCGTAATCACACAAGTAACAATATCCATCGTCTCATTCGAGAAACCACCTCGACCTTGAGAATAGGTAACTCCACGCCCTAGACGATCTTGAATAGCTGATCCGATTTCTTCCGAATGCTTGCTAATAATACGTACAGATTTCGATCTTTCTAGACCAACCTGAACAACATCTATCACTACTTTTGCAATGTAGTAGGTTGTTGCCGAATAAAGGGCACTCTCTAAGCCATAAATAAAGCCTGCTCCTATAAAGATAAAAGCATTAATAAATAGAATAACATCTCCAACGGAAAAAGGAATTTTACGTGATATTAATACCGCTAAAACTTCTGCGCCATCTAGGGCACCACCATTACGTAAAACTATCCCGATCCCTAATCCTAATAGCACCCCACCAGAGAGAACAACCAGTAGCGGATCATTTGCGCTTAAGATTGGATTAATATGATGCATAAGAGTTGTCGAGATGGACAAAGCCCCAATCCCAATCACACTCAAAATCGCAAAAGTTTTCCCAACTTGCTTATATCCCAAATAAACAAAAGGAATGTTTAAGACAAATAGTAATATACCAAGTGGAATATCAAATAAGTAATTCCCCATAATACTAACACCAGTTACTCCACCATCGATGACAGCGTTAGGGATAAGCACTGCTTCAAGTGCATAACCCGCTAACGCTGCCCCTATAACGATTGGGATAATTCTTCGAACTAATTCTAAAACTTTATTTTCTTTCATCACAATACTCCTATTCCTATTATTTGGATATATTTACTGAAATTGTTACCAATTCTTTTTAACGAACAATAAAACTAAACATATCCAAGGTTATTCCTTATCATGATCATCTAAAAAGTCTTTGCTAAAGCTTGTTTTCGATTCCATGGAAGGCTTCTTTTTTAATTTAATACCTCTTTTAATAGTTTCCTTTCCATACTTACTTTGAAGCTGCTCGACTAGCTTTAATATCGGCTCTTCCTGTGCATGCTCCTCGTAGTTAAAAATAGAAAGCTGTTCAACTGTTTCTTCTAAATCCACCACATTATTGACCGTTACTCCTAACAGACGAATAGGCTCACTATTCCAAGCAGACAAGAACAGTTGCTTTGCTAAATTAAAAATATCTTCCGTTTTGTACAAATTACTTTGTACTGTCTTACTTTTTGTTTTATTGTTCCAATTACTATCTCTAATTTGAACAGTAAGTGATTTTCCTGCTAAGCTTTTTGCCTCTAGTCTTTCTGCTACTTTTTGAGAAAGCCTTTTTAATACTCTTTCTAATTCATCCTGATTTGTTTCATCAAAGGGAAGGGTGGTGGAATTCCCTACACTTTTTGTATCATAGATAGATTCAGGATCAACAGGTCTTTCGTCGTTTCCCTTTGCTCTTTCAGAAAGCCGTATACCATTCTTACTGAGTTTATTCTTTAGAAGCTCGGGAGTTGCATGAGCCAGTTCCCCAATAGTATAAATTCCAAGCTCGTTTAATCTTTGAGCTGTACTCTCACCAATTCCATGCATCTCTATAACCTTTTTAGGCCACAGCTTTTCTGGTAGCTCTCTTTTCCGCAAAACCGTGATTCCCATCGGCTTCTTCATATCGGAAGCTGTTTTTGCCAAAAACTTATTTGGGGCTATCCCGATAGAACAAGGTAAATCTAGCTCTCGCAAAATTCTTCTTTGAATAGATTCCGCCAGCTCGATCGCCTGGTTACCAGAAATTTGTGTAACATCCATATAGCCTTCGTCAATGGAGACTGGTTCAACTAGTGGAGTATAAGAACGAAGAATATCGAACATCGCTTTAGAGGCAGCTCGATATTTTGAGAAATCAGGTGGGAGAAGAATCAAATCTGGACACTTACGTTTGGCTTCCCAAACAGACATAGTGGTATATATTCCTTTAGCCCTTGCCTCATAAGAGCAGGTAACCAATATACCCCTTCGTTGCTTGGGATCTCCAGCAATAGCTATAGCCTTTCCTTTTAGAGATGGATTGTGAGCTTGCTCGACAGAAGCATAAAAGCTATTCATATCAACATGAAAAATAATTCTACTTGTCCGCTTCATCCCATCACCTCATTGAAAAGAAGGCAGCCTTATAGCTACCTTCTCCAAATTTGGAAAGTTAACCTATTGTTTACTCTTTTCCTCTTCTAAATAAGCTTGAATCTCTTTAATTCCATCCAATGATCTTACTAAAATACTCGGGTCTACAACTGTAATCATCCGATTTTCTAGATTGGCTATACTGGTGAAATACTGGGTCTTTGAGTAATTCATTAAACCCATTTGTTTCAGATTCTCATGAGGTATGTCTAATATTTCTTTTGCTTCTCTTACTAGGATACCATAACTTAGGTCTTTCGTAAGCATTGTAACGATTCGAGCATTCTCATTTTTCAAGCCACTGCGGTTGTATAGTATTTGCTCAAAATCCAGGATTGGCATAAGCTCTCCTCTTATTTTCATTAATCCAATTAAATACTCAGGCATATGAGGAATTGGATTAATATGATCAATTTTTTCAATGGATACTACGTGCTCTACTCCTACAGCATAATCTTCATTGCCACATTGAAAGACAACTACTTTTTCACTAGACATAGCGACCCTCCGTTCCTTATTCTGCAGCTACCTTTATAATTTCTACCAATAGATCAGCCAATTTTTGTAGCTCTGCCACAGGCATACGCTCGTTCGTTGTGTGAATTTCTTCATAGCCCACTGAAAGGATAACTGTTGGAATCCCAAAGCCTGCAATCACATTCGCATCGCTGCCTCCACCACTAGTTTTAATATCTGGAGTTCTTCCAATTCGCTCTACTGCTTTTTTGGCTACTTCTACTACTTGATGGTCTTCTTCAAAACGGAAGCCTGGATACATAAGCTGTGTTTCCGTTTTTGCTTTTCCTCCTAGCTTTTCTGCAACTTCAGAAAAGGTGTTAACCATATGCTCAACCTGCTGATCTAACTTATTCTTATCTATCGAACGAGCCTCTGATAGTATGTGAACTGTATCACAGACGATATTTGTGGCCTGTCCACCCTCAAATCTACCGATATTTGCCGTTGTTTCTTCATCAATTCTACCAAGCTTCATAGCTGAAATAGCTTTTGCAGCGAGAGTTATCGCAGAAATACCTTTTTCTGGCGCTACTCCAGCATGTGCTGTCTTTCCTGTAATGGTAGTCCATAATTTGGCTTGAAAAGGAGCTGCATTTACAATTCCACCAACTTCTCCGTCACTATCAATTGCATAGCCATACTTTGCAGTAAGTAGAGAAGGGTCTAATTCCTTTGCTCCTACTAGTCCGCTTTCTTCACCGACTGTAATCACTGCTTGAATGTCTCCGTGCTCAATTCCTTCTTCTTTTATTCGTCTAATTGCTTCGAAGAATGCGGCAATTCCAGCCTTGTCGTCAGCTCCGAGTATAGTTGTTCCATCAGAATAGATGTAGCCATCTTCTTTTATAACTGGTTTAATACCTTTGCCTGGAACAACTGTGTCCATATGCGTGGTAAAGTATATGGCATCTTTATCCTGCTTCGTTCCCTTTAAAGTTCCAATGATATTTCCAGCTCCATGACCCGTTTTTGCTGCGGAATCATCCTGAAGGACGGAAAAGCCAAGATTTTTTAGCTTATCCATTAGTACAGGAGCTATTTTGTCTTCATGCTTTGTTTCAGAATCTATTTGTACTAACTCTATAAATTCTTTTACTAAACGATCCATTTAGGATAACTCCTTTTTATAATGGGATGTTCCCATGTTTTTTCTTTGGTCTTTCTTCTTTTTTATTTCTCATCATTTCTAACGCTTGAATCAGTTTAATCCTTGTTTCCCTTGGATCAATGACATCATCGACCATTCCCATTGACGCTGCAACATATGGATTCGCAAACTTTTCACGATACTCCTCTATTTTCTCTGCTCTTGTTTTTTCAGGATTCTCACTTCCAGCTATCTCACGAGCGAAAATAATGTTAGCTGCTCCTTGAGGACCCATTACAGCTATTTCCGCATTTGGCCAAGAAAATACAAGATCAGCACCAATTGATTTAGAGTTAAGTGCTACATAGGCCCCGCCGTATGCCTTACGTAGAATTACTGTCATCTTAGGTACCGTAGCTTCAGAATATGCATAGAGAATTTTCGCACCATGTCGGATTATTCCACCATGCTCCTGCTTAATGCCTGGGAAGAAACCTGTCACATCCTCAAATGTGATAAGAGGGATGTTAAATGAATCACAGAAGCGAATAAATCTAGCTGCCTTGTCGGAAGAGTCAATGTCTAATCCGCCAGCCATCACTTTTGGCTGATTACATACCAAGCCAACTACTTCTCCTTTGATACGCGCTAATCCAACCACAATGTTTTTAGCAAATTCCTTATGAACTTCTAGAAAAGACCCTTGATCTACTACTTGATTAATAACATTGCGAATATCATATGGTCTAATTGCCTCAAATGGGACAATATCTGCTAAATCTGGACGGTAGTCGTCCTCCACATCAACTGAAGCAACTGGTGGCTTCTCTTCTGCGTTCTGCGGAAGATAGCTTAAAAGCTCACGAACACTTGCAAGCACTTCTTCTTCTGTTTTGCCTCGGAAATGGGCATTACCACTAATCGTATTATGTACTTTTGATCCACCTAGATCCTCAGATGAAATTTTTTCACCAGTTACAGTTTCAATAACCTTTGGACCTGTGATAAACATTTGACTTGTCTCATCTGTCATAAAAACAAAATCCGTAATTGCAGGGGAATAAACAGCTCCTCCTGCGCATGGTCCTAGAATAACAGAAATTTGCGGGATAACTCCAGAATAAATTGCATTGCGGTAGAAAATTTGTCCGTATCCATCTAAAGATACTACCCCTTCTTGGATACGTGCCCCACCTGAATCATTTAATCCGACAAATGGCGCCCCATTTTTTGCAGCAAGGTCCATTACATTGGATATTTTTAGAGCGTGCATTTCTCCAAGCGCACCACCGAAAACGGTAAAATCTTGTGAGAATAAATAAATAGGTCTCCCATTTACTTTACCATAACCAGTTACAACACCATCTCCAGGACCCTCTTGCTTGTTCATGCCAAAGTCCGTGGTACGATGCTGGATAAATGGATTTAGTTCCACAAAGGTTCCTTCATCCACAAGTAACTCGATTCTCTCACGGGCAGTAAGTTTTCCCTTTTCATGCTGCTTTTCAATTCGAGCATCTCCACCACCAAGCTCAATCTTACGCTTACGATCATATAAATCATTAATTTTTTCGTAGATATCCATTGTTATTTTGCCCCCTTCGATTTGTCACATAACTCGTATAACACACCACCAGAAGATTTAGGATGGATAAAAGCAACTTGTGCTCCACCAGCACCGATCTTTGGTATTTCTTGAATGAGGCGTACTCCCTTGTTTTTCAGCTCATCTAGTCTCTCCTGAATCCCTGTCACGCCAAAGGCAATATGATGGATTCCTTCACCTTTTTTTTCTAAAAAGGAGTGGATGGTACTTGTTTCATCCATTGGCTGTAAAAGTTCTAGCTTTATATTTCCGCTATCGATAAAGGCAACTCTTACTTTCTCAGAAACTACTTCTTCAATATGTATAAGTGAAAGCCCTAACACATCTGTGTAATATGGAAGACTTGCTTCAATACTTTTTACTGCTATTCCAATATGATCTACTTTGTCCATTTTTTCCACTTCCTTATTTGTTAGATTATTCACTACTCTATTGTACATATTTCAAAAAGAAATCTCCACCTCTTGTAGTTTTTTTCGTTTTTGATAAAATAGAGTTACAATCAGGAGGAGAGAATTTTCATGCGCAATCAAACATTTCGTAAAATCGTAATCTATATGATGATTCTAGTAATGGTCATGTCGACACTATTATTCGGTTTAAGCTTTATTCTCTAATTAAAAAGACAGCGGGAGCAAATTGCTTCCGCTGTTTCTTTTTATCCATTTCAGCATTTCTCATGCCAAAGGATGCTCTTAAACCTCATCACAATATTCTTCAAATAAAGCCTGTAAGTGATTAATAACAGAGGTAGGCGCATGTCCTTCTATTTCATGACGTCCGATTTCCGCAACAGCTTGGCCATCCTTTAATAACACAAAAGATGGTGATGATGGTAAGTGATCATCTCCAAATAAGTTACGAGCTTGCTGAGTAGCTAACTTATCTTGGCCTGCGAACACCGTTACTAAATGATCAGGTCTCTTATCATAATGTACAGCGTTAGCAGCAGCTGGACGAGCAATTCCGCCTGCACATCCACATACAGAGTTAATCATTACAAGTGTAGTACCAGGACGAGCAAATGCTGCGTCAACCTCTTCTGGAGTTGTAAGCTGCTCGTAGCCGCTCGCTTCCATTTCATTTCTTGCTTGTATAATCATATCGTTCATGAGTAAGTTAAAATCCATATTCATTAAAAACACTCCTTTTCCAGTTATTATCTTAGCAGATTATTGGTTAGAATTCGAGGAAAATAACTCTTCCACCGCCTGGGAGACTGTCATCTTCTCTTCACGTACCATATCCTCTAAAGCACTCATTTTCTCTTTCTTTTGATTCGACGAAAAAAAGTCCTCGTATAGTTTATCGACAATCATTGTTTTAAACCATTCGATTGTCTGCTCTTTTCTTCTTTTATCCCAATAATTTGCTGATTTCATTTCTCTCTCAAACTTTCGGATTGTCTCCCATACCTCTTCCAGCCCTGATTTATATAAGGAGGAAACAGCGAGTGCGGGAGTAACCCAATTTGGAGAAGCAGGAGCTAGGAAATGAAGGATTTGTTCAAATTCTGCTGCTGTTTTCTTGGCTAAAGCTTCGTTTGAGCCATCTGCTTTGTTGACGACAATTGCATCGGCAAGCTCCATGATTCCCTTTTTCATGCCCTGTAGCTCGTCACCAGCACCTGTTAAAGCAAGCAGCATAAAGAAGTCTACCATTCCTCGTACAATCGTCTCGCTTTGGCCAACACCAACCGTCTCGACTAGAATGACATCGTAGCCTGCCGCTTCACAAAGGAGCATGGTCTCTCTCGATTTCTTGTGCACACCACCTAGTGTACCGGCTGATGGTGAAGGCCGAATAAATGCATTCGGATGCTTTGCAAGCTCTTCCATTCTTGTCTTATCACCCAAAATACTCCCCCCTGTTAAGGAGGAGCTAGGGTCAATTGCAAGCACCGCAACCTTGTGCCCTTTGTCACACAGTAGTTTCCCAAAAGCCTCTATAAATGTACTTTTCCCAACACCCGGAACACCCGTAATCCCTATTCTGATACTGTTTCCGGTAGAAGGTAACAGCTTTTTTAGTAGACTCTGACCGATATCTCGATAATCAGGTGCTGTGCTTTCTGTATAGGTTATTGCCTTTGCTAAATGAAGCCTTGATCCGGCTTGTAGCTTTTCGATAAATTCTTGTTCATTAATTTCAAGCTTACTTTTTTTCTTAAATATCTTTCTAGGAGACTTGTTCATGCCATCATGTTTAGAGACTACTCCGTGCCGAACTTCCAGGGAAGATTTCTCCTCTTCTGTCATTATTCGCTCACTTCCTCATAACCCAGTCTTCTATAAATTTCTTCAATCACTCGTTGAGCTGAAACTGGAATAACTGTACCTGGCCCAAATATTGCACTTGCTCCATTCTCACGCAAGAAATCATAATCCTGAGCAGGAATTACACCACCAACCACGATAATGATATCCTCTCTTCCAAGCTTCGCTAGTTCCTCTTTTAAAGCCGGCACTAATGTACGATGCCCTGCTGCAAGGGAGCTGACCCCAACAACATGCACATCATTCTCTACTGCTTGCTGTGCAGTTTCCGCAGGTGTTTGGAATAAAGGACTGATGTCCACGTCAAAGCCCATGTCAGCAAATGCTGTCGCTACTACCTTTGCTCCACGATCATGTCCATCCTGCCCCATTTTAGCAATGAGAATTCTTGGACGTCTTCCTTCATTTTCTTTGAAGTCCTCACACATCTGCTTTACAAGACGTAGCTCTTCCTCATCATTAAAATTCGAACTATAAACACCACTCACTGATCGAATCACCGCCTTATGTCTACCAGATACAACCTCAATCGCATCAGAAATTTCCCCTAATGTTGCACGTCTTCTTGCTGCCTCTACTGCTGCTGCAAGTAAATTCTCTTCTCCGGTTCTTGCTGCTTCTGTAAGAGAAGCCAGTGCTTCTTGAACAGCCTTTTCGTCTCGCTCCGCCTTCACCTTAGCCAAACGTTCCATCTGTTTTTGACGCACCACTGTATTATCGATGTCTAAAATATCTATAGCATCCTCTTGCTCTAATCGATATTTGTTGACACCCACGATTGTTTCTTTCGCCGAATCAATTTGTGCTTGTCTCTTAGCAGCCGCCTCTTCAATTTTCATTTTTGGAAGGCCAGTTTCGATAGCCTTTGCCATTCCACCTAGGTTCTCGATTTCTTCTATCAGCTTCCACGCTTTTTCCATTAGTTCTTCTGTTAGCTTTTCCACATAATAAGAACCACCATATGGATCAATCACCTTTGTCATGTTTGTTTCTTCTTGAAGGAAAAGCTGAGTGTTTCTAGCAATACGTGCAGAAAAATCTGTAGGCAGGGCAATCGCTTCATCCAATGCGTTTGTATGTAGTGATTGCGTGTGACCCATGGCAGCAGCATTTGCTTCAATAAGTGTTCTCGTTACATTGTTAAATGGATCCTGCTCTGTCAAGCTCCAGCCAGAAGTTTGGGAATGTGTACGCAAAGCCAACGTCTTTGGATTTTTCGGGTCAAAGCTTTGCATCATTTGTGCCCACATACGTCTCGCTGCTCTCATTTTTGCAATTTCCATAAAGTAGTTCATTCCGATAGCCCAGAAGAAAGAAAGTCTTGGTGCAAACTTATCTATGTCTATCCCTGCTTGAATACCAGTTCGAACATATTCAAGCCCATCTGCTAGTGTATAAGCAAGCTCAATATCCGCAGTCGCCCCTGCTTCTTGCATATGATAGCCGGAGATAGAAATGGAGTTAAACTTCGGCATATGCTTAGCCGTATAGGCAAATATATCTGCAATAATTTTCATCGACATTTCTGGTGGATAAATATAAGTATTTCTCACCATGTATTCCTTCAAAATGTCATTTTGTATAGTGCCAGCAAGCTGTTCAGGTGATACACCTTGTTCTTCAGCTGTCACGATATAAAATGCCATAATAGGTAGAACAGCACCATTCATCGTCATAGAAACGGACATTTGGTCTAGCGGAATTCCATCGAATAATATTTTCATATCTTCTACAGAATCAATAGCTACCCCCGCTTTTCCAACATCCCCAGTAACCCTCTCATGGTCTGAGTCGTACCCTCTGTGAGTTGCAAGGTCGAATGCGACGGATAAACCCTTTTGTCCCATTGCAAGGTTTCTTCTATAAAATGCATTACTTTCCTCGGCAGTAGAAAATCCTGCATACTGTCTGACTGTCCATGGCTTGGAAACATACATAGTAGGGTATGGTCCTCTCGTATTTGGGGCAATACCAGGAAGATCCTTCAAGTGTTTTACGCCAGCAATATCGTCTTTTGTATAAACAGGCTTTAATGAAATCCCTTCATTCGTTCGAAAGCTTTTATCCTCCCTAGAAGGATTGGCTGCTTTCTCTATTACTTTGTCTATGGAGATTTGCTCATACTTAGATGTTTTCATTTTTGTAATCCTCCCTGTGCAAGGTCGAGAAGCTCTTTCCCTTTTTCTAGTAAAGATTGACCAGCGAATATGCGTCCAGAAAGACCTGCCTCTAGCCAGTCCTCATATTCCTCAAACTTACCTGCTACATCTAATGGAATAGTGATTTTTTCGTTCAGAAGTGCGGGAACTAGTCCTGCTGTTTGTTCATCATTTCCTACGAATACCGCGTACTGTATGTCATTTTCGTTTATCCAAGCCTGTAGATCGAATGGCTTCATGTTGGAAGGAGAAACAATTGGTACGACACCAATGGAAGTTAAAAAGCCACTAACATAATCTAATCGAGCTTTATATTCCTTAAGCGTGCCATAAGGTAAAATTGCTGCCTTTATGGGGTTATTTTGAAAGCCTTCTTTCAAGTTTTCAAAAGGCTCCGCTAGTCTTTTGTAATCTTCACCCTTTTGAACCTTTGTAAACTGATCAGACGGGTTGGCATAAATATTCGTTCCAATTAACGATTTCTTCCTTGTTGCTACAGCCGATAATTGCTCTTCCCACTTTTGTTGTGTTCGTTGTTTTAGCTTCTCTTCACGTATAGAAGGCTCGTCTTTCACAAGCTCTATAAACAAATTCCAACTCTTTCTTACAAGCTCATTTGTAATAGTTTCTATATAATAGGAGCCGCCGACTGCATCTATCACTCTACCTATATGCGTTTCCTCTTTAATCATCAGCTGGATATTGCGAGCAAATCTTTTAGAAGCTGCTGTTTCTCCTGTTAAATAATCATATGGCAGCACAGTAATATAGTCGGCTCCACCTAATACTGCCGAAAGTGTACTGTTACCTGCTCTTAGTAGGTTAACATACGGGTCTAACACGGAAAATGAACGTAGAGAAGTTTCCGCTAGGATAGGGATAGCTTTCATATGATCTTCCCCATTTGCTTCTCCAAATGCTTTCCATAGAATGCGGAACGCACGAAGTTTCGCAATTTCCATAAAGAAATTTGTGTCCATTGCAAAGTGCACCAGACTGTTATTAGTAAGGGTAGCTATGCCTGATTCGTTCAAACGTTCATCTGCTTGTAGCAAGACACTTACTAGCTCACTAACAGCATCTCCCCCATCTTTATGTACCTTTACCCCATCTATATAGGAATGTTCTTCACTCCCACCTATTACAAAGCATTGTAGTCCTTTTATTTTACTTACAAAGGAAGGGTTTTCCTTTACATCCACGATGATTTTTGTCTGCTCTGTATACTTATGTAATTCTGTAAGCTGCTCCTCGCTCCATAAGTGGTCTTTTTTCACTTTGTAGCGAATTACCTCATTACCTCTATCTAAACTATTCTTCATATCTTCTAAAACTTGATCTACGGTGTTACCGGAAACCTCTTGTGCAATAGACCAGTTACCGGATACCTTAGATTCTCTAATAATAGTTACTTGGTTTTCAGAAACAGATTCTAAGTCTGTTAATTGATAAAGCGGTTTCAAAATAATCTCTTCAATTGTTTTCGTAGTTAGAGTATCTAATGATTTCCCTTTAAGTGATTTTAATGCTACTTCTTCCCATTTTTCCTTTGTAGCCTCTTGGAAATTCGTTTGTCTCATGCTTTCTATTGTCATGAAACCCGCCTCCCCTTCTATTATTTTGTTACCTATACGCTCTATTCTACATGAGATAAGTTTCGTTATAAAGAATATTTAGAGCACTTTGAACACAATTGATATATTAATATAAAATTGCGAATAAATAAACAGTGCTGGATAATGAATATAACGATAACTTTAGGAGGTATTTATGGACACATCTAACGTCTTTATTACAGAAGAAATTACCGTCTCCTCTTCCAAGGAATTAGTATGGTATGCTTGGACCATCCAAGACCGTGTAACTCAATGGTTTGCACCTGCAGCTAATATAGAAGCTTGTATATCTGGACGCTACGAGCTTTATTTCATTCCAGGGAATACGGAGCAAATGAATACTAAGGGATGCAAGATCCTTGAGATGATTGATAAGGACTCCCTCAGTTTTACTTGGAAGGGACCAGATCAATTTAAAGATTTAATGAATACTGAAGACCATTTAACAGAAGTACAGGTAAAGTTAGAGGAGTTAGATGAGCAAAACACGCGAATAATGATTCAACATACTGGCTTCCAGAACAATGAATTATGGAAGGAAGCAATTGATTGGCACAAAAGTGCTTGGAGAGGTGTACTAAGCAGTCTAAAGAGTGCTTTAGAGTCTGGGGAAGGGAAGCTCTGCTGCCAGCCTAGCGATGAAAAAATGGCATGATAAAGGAAGAGCACCTACGATTCTTCAGAAAGAATCATAAGTGCTTCTTTTTTATCCAACCGAACGATTAAGCGGACTACTAAATTTCTAATCTCCCGAGGTTGGATTATCGCTAAATATAAAGCTCTTTTGTGTAATTGTTACGAATTTTGTTTTTTCATGTATCCATCCATCTTTTCCTTCCACTCCGCCACCGATTAACATATAATTTTCTGGGTCTTTGGGCTTCATCGAATAAGTTAAGAGGAACACTTGTTGGTCATCCTCGTCGATGTGACTGAATTCTACATTCCCTATTTTGAACTCTTCAATACTTCCTTCATCCCCCAATACCTGTTCAGCTGCGATTTTAATCTGATCTATTATTTTCGCATTTGGTACTGCCTTTTCTTCTTCGATAATTTCTACAGAAGCTGTTCGCCCTGAAAAGACAACATACAGTATCAATAATAATAGGATGATCGGAATCCCTATTATCAGCAAATTGGGAACTCTGTTTCGTTTTCTTGCAATCATTCGCAATGAATGTTGACTCCCCCCATTCTACGTCCTTTTTCTCCTATTTCATTGATACGTTTCACCATTCTTGAATATGAATGACTTTGCTTCTTAGCTTTTTTTCATCAATCGTATCGCTTGGATAGATAGTCGGACTAGCAGCACGGCACATAAGAATAAACCTACGTAAGCCGCAGTATTTAAATAGATTGCATAAGCCGTTTCAATAAATTGAGCAATTGCTAAGAGCGAGACTGATATAATACCAAATGTTATGCCTACCATTAATAAGATAAATCTCGAAAACAAATGGGTAATAAATTTTGAATTATTTTTGTCAGAGAATATGTCATGATGGAGAGTAATCTTCCCCCCTTCTACTCGCTGTACCAGCTTATCAATTCTACGTGGTATCTTTCTAATAGTTGGTAGTAACAAGGCAACTTCTTCTTCTATACGGTTTATTACCTCTTTTGGCTCCTTAAATGGTTTTTTCATCTTGGATAACAGATAATCCGTGGAATACTCCTGTGCCTCAGAAAAAATATCGAAGTCTGGCTTTATTAGTTTTAACGTTCCATCCAAGGTCACCATGGATCGCATGGCCATACCAACAGACGGATAAAAATTTAACCCAAACTTTCGAACGACCTTAAAGAAGTGTTGAATAAGCTCCTCTGTTGGTATTGTAGGAATATAAGAGATTCTCAGTAAGACTTGTGCCATCTCATGCTCCATCTTTATACGGTCAATATGGTCATGCTCCTCAACCAGCAAAGTTAAAGCATCGTATAGCATATCTGCATCCTGATGCTGTATCCCAATCAGGAACATTTTCATCCCTTCTTGCTGCGGCTCTGCAAGTCTTCCTACTGCGCCAAAGTCTAGTAAAACAGGGATACCATCCTCTTTATCGATAAAGATGTTACCAGGATGTGGGTCAGCATGAAAAATCCCTGCATGGAGCATCTGGTCGAAGAATGAATATAGAACCGTCTGTGCAAATTCCTTCCGGTCAATTCTTAATTGATCATATAATAACTCTCCTGTAGCTACACTCTCTCCATCAATATAATCAAAAACAATTATGGAATCATTGCTCAGTTCTGTATAGACATGAGGAATCTTGATTTCATATTTACTTTCCTTCAAGGAATTTCTTATTTGAAGAGCATTGCGAATCTCTATTTCAAAGTTAACCTCTTCTCTAAGGCTGTCTGCAAATCCCTGCGCTAGCTCGCACAGTCCCAAGCTATCTGCCCAAGTGGATTTATCCGAAATCCACTGCACGAATTCCAATAAGATGTTTAAATCATCTCGAATCATTTCTTTTACTTCAGGACGCAATAGTTTCACAACCACCTGCTGATTGCTCTCCTTTAAAGTCGCCTTATGTACCTGACCAATCGATGCAGAGGCAAGGGGAATCATATCAAAATCTTCAAAGATATCTTCTATCTTTTCTGGAAAGTGTAGTGCAAGTATTCCTCTGACTTGTTCCTCGCTTAATGGCTGGACTTGTTGCTGTAGTTTCCCTAACTCTTCAATAAAGACTGGTGGAAACAAGTCCTTTCTAGTGGATAATACTTGCCCGAACTTTATGAAGATACCACCAGATTGCTCCAATGTATGCCGTAAAGCAATGGCAATCTCTTTCTCATTATCTTTCCTTGCATACTTTAAGGTTCTGGTTATACCATTTTTAAAGGCTATTTGAAAAACTTGCCTCATTCTTCTTTGGCTTCTCCATCGGCTTCTAACCTTTAGCAAAAATGTCTTTTGTTCTCTTTTTCTGCTTTTTTCTTCGCTACCATCCATCGGTCCAAATAATTCAAAAAATAAATATAGTAGCATCGATATAAGTAGCGTACTACCTATCCAAATAATCGTATTCACGTCCATATAGGCATAGGCAAAGTTCTCGGAGAAAAAATCTGTATTCCTTAAATATGCATACCAATAAACAAAGAGGGTGATAAAGACACTGATAAAAACAGAAAGTATACGCTTGAAAAAATTAATTTGAGAGCCCATCAGCTTCCCGCTGACGTAATAGATAAATAGGGCAATGATCATCACTTGAATACCCATCTTTACATAGATCACAGGCTAGCACCTCATTCTTTTTATTATCTTTCTCTTTTATTCCCCTAAAAGAGCAAAACACTAACCTCTTTCTTCTTTATTATTCGCAGATGGGAATATCTTAGTTTTTATTTCCTATTTTTCTTCTTTAGAAGTTTTAAAGTTTGTAAGTTAGGCTATTTAATGATTGTGCAACACTAAATTTCAAGGAGGTACTTGTTTATGTTTTTTAACAAAAAAGAACTAAGTTTCCATGCTAAACCTGACCGTCCAGATCCAGTATTAGCTAAGCACCTGCAGGAGATTATTGGTGGTCAATTTGGAGAAATGAGTGTGGCAATGCAGTATTTATTCCAAGGATGGAATACTCGTGGAAATGAAAAATACAAAGACCTATTAATGGATACTGGCACAGAAGAGCTAGGCCATATTGAGATGATAGCAACGATGGTTGCTCGATTATTAGAGGGTGCACCAGTAACAGAACAAGAAAAAGGGGCAGCAAATCCTATCATTGGAGCTTTTATGGGTGGTATGAGCCCGAAAGATGTATTAGTAGAGGGTATGAATCCACAGCATGCAATTGTTTCAGGTTTAGGTGCCATGCCAGTTAACTCAGTAGGCGTACCTTGGAATGCTGGATATATAGTTGCTTCCGGTAACTTACTTGCAGACATGCGTCACAATGTAATGGCAGAATCCCAAGGACGCTTACAAGTTGCTCGCTTATATAATATGACTGACGATAAAGGTGTAAAGGACATGCTTTCCTTCCTATTAGCGCGTGATACCATGCACCAAAACCAATGGCTAGCAGCAATTAAAGACCTTGAGGAAACAGAAGGTGGAGTGATTTGCCCAACTACTGTTCCACCTGAATGGGAAGCAACTGAATTCTCTCATACACTTTACAACCATTCAGAAGGTGAAGATAGTGCAGACCTTCCATGGTTAAAAGGAAATGCTCCTGATGGGCATCCATTCTCTTATGACCAAGGTAAAGCATTTGGTGAAAAACCAGTCTTAAGCCCAGCACCACCTTCTTTACACAACACATTACCAGCCGAAGATAAAATGTAAGTAATAGACAATACTAGGACAAAACAAAGTGAAGCACTTACGATTATGTGAATAGTCGTAAGTGCTTTCTTCTTTACCTTCCCTTTATGTTGCTGATTGTTTGCAAATTCTATCTCTAGCTCTGTTAGTTGCTTGGTTCACTTTTATATGATTCAGTGCTTTTCCTAGTCCGTGTTTTGGCATATTCACATACATAGCCTCATATTGCTGAGGTTTTACCTGGTAGGTCTCATGAAATATTCCCACGCTTTCATTCTGATAGGCATGCTGATAAAAGTTTTTCCATATCTTTGAGTGAGTTTTACCGCTCGCATAAGCCTCCAACTGATCAAAATTACTCCAGTATTGAATAAGGCTAACCCCCTTCCAACTTAACAGTATCTCTCCTTCTAAAAAACCAAGGTCTCTATTTTGATACAATTCCTTCATCATTGGTCCCATTGCTTTCATCGTCGGAATCCACTTATGAAGCATTAGCAGCTTGTGTATTTTCATCCCAATAATAAATACAACAACCTCCGAATCATTCTCCACTGTATATCTTCCCTTGAACATAGAACTCCCCCTCTTTATTTACCATTGGTCAATTAATATCAAAAAAACTCTAATGAACTAGAGCTTTTACTAAAAATTCGCAGTAAGCTTTTGCTGCCTCCTCTGCTTCTTTAAAATTTATGGTGCGTCCAATGTAGTGAGAAACGAAGCCATGCAATGCGATGAAAGTAGAGTGAATATCCTGTACCCTTAGCTCGTAATCATTTAGATATTGAAGGCTTTCATGAAATTTTTCTAAGCTAATATTCGGAGCACTAAAAAGGAGTGGATCAAGATTTTCGTCTATTTTCATAAACATGAATTGATACGGGGTTTGATAGGTTAACCCAAACTCTATAAAGCCCAATAATACAAAAAATGTCCCATCTGACCCTTTTAATTGCTTAGACTCCTCTAACTTCTTGTTCAGCATATCAAAGTACCTTTCTACAATTGCTTGGAACATTTCCGTCTTACTATCAAAGTGATAGTATAAGGCTCCGTGACTAACCCCAAGCTTTTGCGCAATACTTCTCATAGAAACGCCATGAAATCCTTTCTCTAAAAATAGAACGTTTGCTTCCTCTACAATCATCTCTTTCGTTAACTCTTCAGAAACTTTTTTTCTTGCCAAACTATACACCTCACTAATTGACCATTGGTTAAATAATATATTAATTCACTTATAACGGAAATTCAAATAAATTTTGGTATTTATAAGTTCATTTATATAACTTGTTCCAAATGAAGCATAAATATCATCTTGTTGAGCTTTATGTTCAATACAAAAAATCATTTATCATCAGCGTTTCTCATTTTCCTTATACCTCATCACTCGGCCTTGTACCCTCCTCCTCCACTTCTACCGACCAAGTGACAATGGTCGTGCTGTCTCTTACGTGGTTATTTTTTATCTCCTCCAGAAGATAAGTGACACCCTGCTCTAAGCTTTTATTTTGTAACGATTTATATAAATTAGCTCCGCTAGCGAAATCAGTATTCGGGCACTCTAACAGTCCGTCCGTGGTTATAAATAGCTGACTCGTTCCCTTTCGCAACTCCTTCGTTCCTATGCTATAGCAGGGGACTGCTAAAGAAAAGGTATTGCGTCTTCCTATCCATTCAAAAAAACTACGCTGATTTTGCATAGATTCTCCCAAACGCATTAGTTCCGGATGGAATAAATAAAAAGCGCAGTCTCCTACTGATAGCCAGTGGACAAATTTATCTTTGCGGATGACACATAAATAAGCGGTTTCTCCTTTTACTTGCTCACACTTCTTTCGGAACTCCTCTTTTTGAAAGCAATCTAGTATGATTTTATCAATAAATTGGAAGGTGTTGTATTCCATTGGTCGATTCAAAACAGGCAAAACAGAATCCTTTATGCTATCAATTTCCTTCATTAGTAAATCTGCACTTTCTGAAGAGTCGTGCGCATCCATTAGCATCACGAGCTCCCACTCTTTTTTATTGTCTGCCCATATAAGCAAGGCATCCTCGTTCTTCCACTGCCCTGCACTAGAGTTACCGCCGAATCTCCCTATACATATATGCCCCAAGTTCTCCCTATTCATCTCATCTACATAATGCTTTTCTGATCCTATCCAGCTATACTGTTCCATTGGACTCATCCTCTATATACCTTCTGATTCGGTTGCATATCTCTGTTACTTCCTCTTCTCTACCCATTTTTGCATTTGGTGCATCGTAAACCGGAAATGGTCCCCAAAACTCTTGTGGTGTTCCGGGAAACCTTGGAATGACGTGCATATGTAAATGAGGTACTTGATTACCAGAAACGACCGCATATATATGTTCCGCTTCTAAGACCTCTATTAGTGATTTACTCACGAGCGCCATTGCCAAGGCAAATGCTTGTGCCTCTTGCTCATTCATGTCCCCCAAGGACAGGATATGTCGCTTCGTATCAATCATCAGATGCCCCAGATACGAGGCTTCCTTTCCATTGTCTATATGACCAACATAGATATAGTCATTTTCATAAAGTGAAACTTGGATTGGTGGGGGTTTTCTTTCCCCCACCAATCCTTAGTTGAACCAATCGGGCTTTTAGGGACAGTTGATCTCCCACTTAGCTGTCTTATTTCTTTTGCCTTCTGGAAGTGGGAGTCTTACTGTCCCTTAATGCGGGATATATCATTTCTCCAACTGTTTTTATTTCTTGACGATGCTTCTTACAAATAAAGCATTCTCCCATCTCTCTTCCCCCTAGATTGATAATAAAAATAGCCCACCGTCTCTACCTAATAGAGACGATGGGCATCGTGGTACCACTCTAATTCACTAGCATCTGCTAGCCTTCATGATTGTTATCGAGAATCACTCGTTTAGACCGCTCCCAGGCAAGTTCAGAGAAAGAATTGACTGCCTATCACCTTTTAGCAGCTCTCTATACAATTCTACTAGCTCTTACTACTCCTATTCATTGCGTTTAAACTGGTATTTATTTTGCAATAACATACCATATCTCCCCACTGAATAAAAGAATTTTTTGAATATACCTAGAATAATTTCGTATCTATTTACCACTTTACGTAGGAATGGAAATGGTAAAGGTTGTTCCTACCCCTTTTTTACTTTCTATCTCTAACACACCTTGCATCTCGCTAAGTGATCCATAGACCATGAGCATCCCCAGGCCTGTCCCCTCTTTTTTGTTTGAGTAATAGGGTTTACCTAGCTGATCTAGCTCTGCACGGTTCATTCCTACTCCTGTATCTGTTATAAGAATATGAATATGAGTTCCAGCTTCACAAACTTGGACAGAAAGAGTTCCGCCCCTATCACTCATCGCCTCGATACAGTTCTTCGTTAGATTTAGCAAGCATTGCTTCATCTGATTCTGATCGAACCTCTTTTTTAATGTATTGGTGAATTGGTAGTTGATTTCCACATTATTCATACTTGCGAAGGGCATAATGATATTGATCACATACTCCATCTCATCTTGTAAGTTGGAGTATACCATATTTGCTGACTGTGGCTTTGTAAACGCAAGATAGTCAGTTAGTATATTCTCTGCTCTTTTTAATTCCTCTAAGGAATAGTTAATATACTTCCTGTCCTCCGGGGTAATATTCTTGGAGACGCTTAGTAGCTGTAAGAACCCATTAGCTACAGTCAAAGGATTTCTTACTTCATGTGATACGCTAGCAGAAAGCTCATTCATTACATGAAGTCTTTCCATCCTTAAGTAGTTTTCTCTATTTTTAATATTAGAGCGTAGTTTTTCATTTAGAATAATTGTAATGTTAATCATTAACAGATTGGAAAAATAGATATACAAAGCTATTGTCCAGAACTCTTTGTTTAATTCTTCGAAAAACAACATTAGTGTGGATAAATAGCTTGTGACAATCCAAAATATCACAAGATTTGCCAAGAGGAGCCTTTCCTTTGTCGTGGAGCGGTTAAATCGTTTACTCAACCACGGAATAGTTAAGAATATGAGCGTAGAAAAAAGAAAGGATTGAATGATGCCTTCGCCACCTACGTAAAACCTAAATACGTTTAGGACAATATATAAAGGAAATGCCATTCGATATCCTCCGTAAAGTGCCACTATCGTAAACGGAACATACCGCAGGTCCACTATAAATCCAATTTCTAATTGAACCGGATAGACCATACATAATATTATCGCAAGCGAATGAAATATCACGGTGAATTTCGAATGATACTGTTTTTCATGGTGGTCAAAAAAGATGACAAAAAGAAGAACCGGTAATACTAAAAAAACAAGGTTTATGAAGAAAGTCTCTATCAAATTTGTTCTCCTTTCTGTCTTTCCTGCAATATTTAGAATGTGTAAATTATAACATACATGTAATTATTGTAATAAAGTTTTTTCAACCCTTTCATCATCTAGGTTCCTTTTCTTAACATTTGTTACATTTCCTCGTTTGCTATTGTCATGGGTTTAACCTGTAAGTCTAGAGGTATAAAAAGAGAGAGCAACAATACAGTGATGAATTTTGAATGGAGGAATATGAATGAAAAAGAAAATGTTCGCTTTACCAATCGTGCTAACTTCCGCGCTAATTTTAGGTGCTTGTGGTGACGATGAAGACGGTGATGTAAATGAAATAGAAGTGGAAGATCCAATGTTAGAGCAAGAGGATCCAAATGATACTGGTATTGATACGGAAGACAACGAGGGTATTGAAGAAAATGAAGACATCAATACAGAGGGAGACGGAGCAGCTGATGAACAAGGCGACACCGGTACTCCTGGAACAGACCCATCAAGCTCAACTGATACAGAGGATGGTACTGACGGTACTGACACTGAAGGTGGAGCAGACGGAACAAACACGGATGGCTCCGGATCTTAATAACTACTAATAAAGAATGAATTAGTTTCATTTTATACAAAAGAGGAGTCCCTAAATATTTTTAGGACTCCCCTTTTTGCTTAAAATTGTTATTTCCTGCTTTTTTTCTTCTGTACGAATAGAAAGCCTATGAAGATAAGTGATAATAGGATGGGTATATAGAGATAACGTGTAAAGGTTTTGCTTTCTTCCTCTAATGTTTCCTTGGATAAGGGTATTGCCACTTCTTCAGAAGGCTTTTCACCTGAACCGAGCTCGCCTATTATATCTGTTGCCTCGCTTAGCTGCTTGGTCATCGTACAATAGCCAGTAGATAAAGAATGCTCCTCTTGACTTGCAAATACTACGTATTCCCCGTCTTCTATAAATTCATATCCACAAGAGGCGCTGTCTCGGACAGAGCTTACAATTACCTGTGATTTTTCAATCCCTTTCCAGACTTCTGTTACTTGAAAAAGATATTGTATTTGGTCATCCGAGCTTATGCTGTGACCATTATTGTTCGAGTCTAGGCTGTCTAGTACTTTACCTAAAAAAACTACATCAGCTTGCTCCAGCTCTTCTTGAATGCTTCCAGGCTCCACACAGCTGCATGCCGAGGATGAAATGGGCATAAAAGTAAGCAGTATGGCGAAAATGCTGAATACAGCTAGATAGCGGAAGTACGGCATAAATGTTAGCCTCCTTTACCAATTAGACGAGCGATTCAGAAAATTCGTTTCATTTATTTATACACTTCTACATGAAAGCGATGCATGAGTGATAAGATGTCCTCTCTCCCAGCAGTACTTACTCCTTTATAAGAAAGTCGGAAGTATAAAGATTTAATAAAGGAACCAACATTTCTCCGGTATTTAAAATAAGTTAGTGAGAAGACCTCCACCTGATTTATACTTTCTATTAAGTCTTTTACCCAGTCAACAACATGCTCCTCTGATAAGCCCTTCTCCATCATCGCCTCTATCGCAAATATCAGCCTCTCATCCTCATCGTCTGTGTACACACTTTCTCGCAATAAGCAGCAAGCAATCGTATCCAAGCATTCCTGAAATAGCTCTTGCTTATAGGTTGGATGCTCTACTACCGCTGTTAACAGATCAGCTCCATGTGCAATGCTGTGAGCCCACCCCTTTCCCTCTACGTAGCCTCGTAGATCTTTTTCTTCTTTTAGATAGTGAACAGTTGCATAATATATGTCTTTCCATTCTGACGAAGAAAGAAATCCTCTTTCTTTATCCTTCATTAGAATAAGTACAATTACTAAAGATGAAAAGGATCTCGTAAATACAGAATCGGTATCCTTCTCTCCAAGCCTATATAATAAATGCCGCTCCCCTATACACTTTAAACCTATTTCCCTCAATTGCTCATTCGGAACATGGTCCCCTAATATTAGCTGACAAAACTTTTGATAGATAAGCTGATCTCTCAGTTCCGCATCAATTGACCCAATCTGTTCAAGCATTTCCTCTATTAATTGCGGAAGATTCTTTACCTGAGTAATATCTTCTGACATGTTTAGTAGCTTTGTTTTTAGTTCCATCTATTTTCCCCTATTCACTTTACTTTCTTGATTCTGCTTGCAATCTCGCAAGCTCTTCCTCTATAACTAGCGGGTCGATTCTTTGAAATAAAGGCTCCACTTTACCAAGAGACTGCGCTTCTATTTTTATCGGCTCCCAGCACCATTCCTTTATGGAAAGCATCTCTCTAATCCTTTCGCTGGAAAATGGTAAAAATGGAGAAAGGAGCTGTGCAGCATTTACAATGATAAAAGCCATTTCGGATAGTGTTTGTTTGCACTCACTAAGGTTCTCTTTTACAGATTTCCAAGGCTTCTCGTCATCAAACTGCTTGTTCCCTTGTCTTATATAGACAAAGATTGCTTCTAGCGCCGCTTTCATGCTTCCTTTTTTAATAAACTCCCCTACTTTGTTATATAGCTCCTCTGTTTCTTTTACCAGTCTCTCATCTACCGGTTCCTCCGGAATAACACCATCAAAGGATTTCTCTAAAAATTTGAACGTTCGATTGACAAGATTGCCATAAGCACCAAGCAGCTCCGCATTATGACTGTATATGAATTCTCTCCAAGAGAAGTCTGCATCTCTACTTTCCGGGGCATTGATGGTTAAAAAATAGCGAAGCGAATCAGGGTCATATTTTGTTAGTGCATAAGGGACCCATACAGCCCAATTTTGACTAGTAGAAAGCTTTCTTTTCTCAAGTGTTAAATATTCATTCGAAATAATATGGGTAGGTAAAGGCTTTTTCCCTGTCCCTAGCAAAATAGCTGGCCAAATCAACGTATGAAAGGGAATATTGTCCTTTCCATGTACGTAGTAAGAGGTTGTTGTTTCATTCCAGAAAGCTTTCTCATCTTGCTGTTGCAGACTTGCCCATTCCTTACTAGCAGAATAGTAGCCTGAAACTGCCTCAATCCACACATATACTTTTTTATCCTCATAACCCTTTACCGGAACGCTCACCCCGTTTGGTAAGTCTCTGGAGGCAGCCCGATCCTGCAGACCTTCTGAAAGATAGCGTTCGGTCAGTTGTACCGCATTGTCTCTCCATGCTCCTGTCGCCTTCGCTTGTGAGACATACTCCTCTAATTCCTCTTGAAAATCGCTTAGTGCCAGATAAAAATGCTCGGTTGTTTTGATGGTTGGCGGGTTCCCACATAACTTACAGATCCTGTTCTTCAAATCTAGTGGGTCTAAAATGGTTGAACAGCTATCGCACTGATCTCCTCTTGATTTACTGCCACAAACCGGACACTCTCCCTCGACATAACGATCTGGTAGGAACTGCTCGTCGTATTCACAATAGGTTTGCTCAATTTCTTTTTTATACAGCCAATTTTGTTTTAGTAATTCTAAGAAGAGAGATTGCACGGTCTCGTGATGATTTTGTGTGTCTGTCCTTGTATATAAATCATAGCTAAAACCTAATTGCTCGAAAGACTCTTGAAATTCCTCGTGATATCGATCGGCAATCTCTTTGACGGTGACTCCCTCTGTGTTTGCCCTAATTGCGATAGGTGTTCCATTGCAATCGGTCCCTGATACGTATAACACTTTCTCTCCCTTTAAACGATAGTATCTTGCTAGGATATCTCCAGGTAATAACGCTGCAATATGCCCTAAATGCAGGGAACCATTTGCATATGGCCATGCTCCTCCTATAAAAATGCTCATCAAACTCTCTCCTTTATTTTCAAAATAAAAAACCTCGCCCCATATCGAACTAATCGATAAGGACGAGGTTATAAACTCGTGGTACCACCTTTGTTTACAAATGACTTACATCATTTGCCTCTATAAGTACGAAGCTTCTATGCTTGATACTTTGACATGGATAACAAGTGTCAAATCTTGTCGTAGCCTACTAACCAGAGGTTTTCAGTACGAAGCTCCGAGATCATGTTCAAATGACTAGTTTGCTTCTTTTCCACCATCCGAAGCTCTCTTGAAAACATCCTCATTTTACTTTTCCTCTTCAACGCTATTATTTATAAAATTGTTACCATTATATCGAGAGAAAAAATAATAATCAAGTGAATTTTTTGAATTTTTATTTCATTTCTCCCACATAGATCGACTGCGGTCTAAATATCGTGTTATCACGGATTTGTTCTATTGCATGCGCCGTCCAACCAACCATGCGAGCAACACTAAAGGTCGGTGTAAACAATTCAGGCGGCATGTCAATGGAACGCATAATGGCTGCCGCATAATATTCCACATTCGTGTAAAGCTTGCGACCTGGCTTTAACTCAGCAAGTAGCTCGATAATTTCCTTTTCGGCAATCGTTGCAATATCCAACCATGCGTCTTGCCCTTGAAGCTCTATACATTTGTCTCTTAATAGAATGGAACGAGGATCCTCGGTTTTATAAATACGATGACCGAAGCCCATTATTTTTTCGCCGTTTTCTATCTTTTCTCTGACGATATCTCTGATTGTCGCTGGATTTTTGAATTCATTTAATAAAGCAATAACACCAGATGGTGCTCCACCATGAAGCGGTCCCTTCATTGTCCCTAGAGCGGAAGTAATCGCTGCCGTTAAATCGGATTCCGTAGAAATAGTCACTCGTGCTGCAAACGTCGATGCATTTAGACCATGTTCCATCGTAAGCTTTAAATATGTTTCTAATGCTTCTACTTGCACGTCTGTAGGTATTTCACCCGTTAGCATCCATAAATAATTAGCAGTATGGGATAGTTCGCCGTTCGGTTCAATAATTGGTTGGCCCTGCTGGTTTCTATAATGTCTTGCCACGATTACAGGAAGTGCAGCTGTTAACATGGCCGCTTGCTCCTCCAGGCTTTTTTCTTTAAATTCATCGTGAACAAATGCCGAAATTGCTGTTCTCATTGCATCCATTAGTGCAGTTTCTTTTGGTAGTAAGTCGATGATTTGCTCCACATGAGTTGGAAGCTTTCTATAGTCCTTCAATTGGTAATATTCCCCTGTGTTATCACCAGTCCATAGAAGCTGAGCAACCTTTTCAAAATTCCCCTCGTTTATTAGCTCCTCTACCTTTACGCCACGGTATCGAAGCTCCCCTCTTTCACCGTCTACGGAAGCGATCTGTGTGTGTACTGCTACTACATCTTTTAGTCCCTTTTGAAACATATGAACTCCTCCTTTTTTTATAGTTTAATATAAAAGATTGATAAAAAAAATTAAATATATATAATTGACTTAATTATTTTATTTAATCGAAGGTGATTGTATGGAGTATCAATGGTTAAAAACATTTTGTATAGCAGCAGAGACACTTAATTTTCGTAAGGCTGCAGAGATTTTGCTTATGTCTCAGCCGAGCGTAACTGTCCACATTAAGCTTTTGGAGGAGCACATCGGCATCCAGCTCTTTGAACGCAATAAAAACCGAGTAACCTTGACGGCCGAAGGAAAATTTTTTCTACAGGAAGCGAAACAACTAGTGCGTTCCACGGAAGCAAGCATCACAAAAGTCCAGGCATACGCCCAAGGCTTTCGAAGAAGATGGACGATTGCGATTACCCCACTGATGGCAGAAACGATCTTGCCTTATTTTCTTCGAACCTTTTTACAGAATCATCCCGACTTAGAGGTTAATATTCGTGTGGAAGAGTCCCATGTGATAGAGCATTTAGTGAATGAAGAGGAAGTAAATATCGGGATTGCATCCACTGACGCAACGTTCAAAAGTCTATACTCGACTCCTATTTATGAGGACCCGATTATTTTTCTCATGCCCTTTGATGGCTATGATGAAGAAACTGGGCCACCTATTGATGTGAAAGAGGTACTGCAAAACAATTATTTATTCACTCACCACCATCCTTCGTTTTGGGATAGCCTTCTTGTCAAGCTCCATCAGCATGTCCATGGACTTCGTACGATGAGGGTCACGCAGGCACATGTGACCAAGCGGTTTATCCAAGAGGGGCTTGGAGTATCCTTCCTTCCACATTCAATCGTCAGGAGAGAGCTTATAGAAGGAAAGATTATGCAGCCACACTTTGATTTATTCGAGCTTCCAACCGTTTCTTCCTATGTATTGGTCAAAAAGATGGGAAGCCTAGAAGAAGAATTTATCGAGCAAATTTCTAAGCATTATTTTGGCTGAGAACAGGAGCCGTTTCCTTTGATTTTGTTATGCTCTTTATTTCTTTTAAGACGGCCAAGTATAGGAAAAGCCCAACTATTCCGAAAGCCCAACCGACTAGCTGTCTATAAATCAAGAGTGAGGTATAAGCCTCTACTCCATATCGATTTAACATCCAGGCTTTCATGGCAGCCAAGGTGAGTCCACGTACTACAAATAAAACCGTGATCCACTGGAACCACTTGAAAATCTCTTTTCGGTAAAACAATTTTTTGCTTCCGCGACGGTCATATCCTTGGAGATAAGCGACATCCACAAAGAAATAGAGCGGAAGTGGCTTCTTTATCATCAGAGAAATGAGATATATACCACTGAACACGAGACCAAGATACAACTGATTCCAAAGCATTCTTTCAGCTGTGCCAGAGAGCAAGTCAACAATCGTGCCAATTAATAGGCTCGATAATATAAACAAACCAGTAACATTAAATTCCCTCTCTGTAATGAAACGAACGATAGTATAGATGAAACCCGGCACAGTAGATAAAAGCATCGCCCAATAATCACCTAATGCCTCCCTGCCGTTCGTCCAAATAAGATAAGGAAGAGCCACATAAAACACGATTTCTAGCACAATCATGTATTTTTTCATTTTCTTGCTCCCTTTAGTAAAGTATCGTTTCATACTTTACGGCACACCTCTAGAAAAGTTCCAGATATTTGAAAATGTTTTTTTAGGTCATATCTATAAGGTGTGGTTGATTTCCGTTCTGGCTGGACGCTTTCCTGGGAGCGCAGCTTCGGGACAATAGGATGTTGTTCAAGAAAACGTTGGCACATGATGTGCCATTTTTAGTTTTCCTTCCTTTTCGGATACTTACGAAATAATACATTTGCTTAGCGTATTGAAAAATGGGAAGTGATTGGCATAATCATCTATTTTTCTAAGACGTTCTTTTTACGTAATATGTATTAACAACCTCCATAATTTAGTCATCTTGCAATTGCTCGGAGTATCTTTAATTTTTTTTATTAAGCCGTATAATTTTTCTATTCTCAAACGTCTATTAATTGTAAGAACATTAGGAGGGGAACAATATGGAAACAAGTACTAACATTAACAAGACATTTGTAGATGAAGCTCGAAAAATAAGAGATGAATTTGAAGAAATAGTTTCGGGATACTCAACAGACCTGTGGAATTATTGTAAATATGTTACTGGTTCTCCTTGGGATGGTGAAGATCTTTATCAAGAGACTATGATAAAGTCCTTTGGTTTGCTACCACAACGGTGGAGTGAAATTACTAACAAAAAATACTTTCTCTTCAGAGTTGCAACAAACACTTGGCTTGACCAATGTAGAAAACTCAAACGTGAAATAGGAACATTAGATGAAGTACCTGAGCCAAAATTTGATTTTTCAGACCAACTATTATTGGAAGAAATTCTAATATCGTTGGAGTCAAATTTGACCATCAAACAAACAGCCGCATTTTTACTGATGGATATTTTCCAGTTTAGTGCAGATGAAGTAGCTGGGATTGTCCAAAGCACTCCAGGTGGTGTATATTCTTCTGTTCAACGCGCGAGAAGAAAAATAGAGTCTTTGGATTTTTCAAAATCAAAAACTAAGATAGTTTCTCAAAGTCATAACGTAATCATCCAGGCATACTTAGAAGCCTTTAATAATGGCAATTTAAATAGTATGTTAAGGTTATTTAGTGAACAAGCACAAAATGAAGCATTCTTTGGATTCCAGGAATTCTCTAAAGATGAAATGCTGAAAGGTTCTTTAAAATTTGGTTTGCCTGGTCATACAGCTCGTGAAATCATCCTTTGGGGCAAACCAGTTATTATTGTATTAACTTCTAATGACACTAGTGCTGAAATTCATGACATACAAACACAAGAAATTGAAAACGGAAAAATAGTTAGCCATAAAAGTTATTTCTTCAGAAAAGAATTTATTTTTGCTGCCGCTGATGAGCTTGGAATAAAGGCACAGCTAGTAAAACCACCTGTATTTTGGAGTTGAGTTTTTAGGGATGACAATTGTTGTCCCTTTTATTGTGTTTGTACCACTTCTCTCAACTTTCCTACTTCACAGTTTGGTTCTAGTGCGTCGTATTTTTATAGAAATTGAGTAACTACTTTTCGGTCTTTTTGAGTCACTCGTCGATATTCAACACTTCTATCTTTTTTACCGATGACCTTATCCCGGTATTCCGCTCTCCAACTCAGCGTCTGTAATTGGACCTTCAGGAGTGTAATCAATAGGAGTATCTGTTTTACTTCTATAATTGGTACTAAGGTATATGCATCACTAGTCAGTTTTTCTTGATATGTTATATTCTTTTTGAAATTTATTGCTCAAATTTTAATTTTAGTAGAAAACACTATTGGTTCGGAGCAGCGTCGATCACTCCTGTGGAAATAGCACGAGGGAGAGACTACAGGCTCGACCCGTGCCCACGGAAAGCATCCGACGCAGCAGAGAACCTAACACTTAAAAAATAAGAAAGCACCTATGATTTGTATCATAAGTGCTTCTCTTTCGATTTTTCCCACCTTCAGGCTCCCACAACAAGTCATTCCATTATCGTTGCGTCCACTATTTCATCCAGTGACAGTTTATAGCACCGGAAAGGGTCTTCTAATTCAATCGTTCTTTTTGCTACATCAATCCACTGAATGACTCCGCGATTGTAGAGAAATTCTCCTTCTCTCCATCGTTTCACCTTAATTTCCACGTTTCGCTTCATTGCTAGCTCTAGCTGCTCTTGAATAAATTCATAGTCAAATTCATTTAACTCTGGTCGAGGCTCCTTTTTGACTTCCTCTTGGTAATCCCTAAGCATCTTCACATGCTCCGGCAACATCATGGCCACCCATTTTTTTGATCCTCTATCTTTTATTTTAGATAAATCAAGTTGTTCCCATTCTTCCATGTTAGCCATCTCCATTACCTATCTTTTTTATTTATTATATACGAACAAACGTTCGTTATACAACTGGGAATTTATAGGTTTAGGAGAATGAATGAAAAAATTAAATGAATACTGGCTCCTTCGCTGCTTTAAAAATTTTATGAGTCAGCATTTCTTCAGCATAAAAGAAGCCAAATTGCTTTTTCCCTTTTTCTATTTCTGCATAAACCTCTTTGCGTTTAGCTTCCGCAGTCTTCTGATCACCAGTTAAATGAGCAATCATCCATTCACTGCGTTTATAGCTGACCGGTTCAATGGGACTTAGATATGTATGCAACACCTTGATTTCTTCTACATTTGGCTGATGAAGAAAGCAATCTACCTGTCTGATATGGGTGATGAATTGCATCGCTATCTTATTATCCTTACGAATTGGAATGGTTTTATACGCTTCAATCATGCGAGATGCACAATCATAATTTTCCATTACGATATAATAATAAAAGAGCAGATAACTATTCATAAGTGTATCCTCAGAGACAGCAGCTAGCTTCGTTTGTTCAATTAAGGAAGCTGACCAATCTGCTGGATGCTTTGGAGACATCATTTCTTTTAGCAGCAATATACTACCCAAAAATACTTCCGCTTCCTTACCACCTCTCCTGAGCTCTAACAGAACGCGTCCATCCGATTTCATGGCTCCTTTGAACGGAATGATAGTCACTGCAAAGATAGCCAAGTTTAAAATTCCCAAAAACTTTATATACGATTGATCAAGGATAAAACCAATAGATAACCCAATAATGGCAACAAGGAGAGAAGCAATTGGTCCACCTGCTGCAAACCATTGATGCTGCTTCATGATCCTATCAATATTTCCACTAATAGGTGCGCAGCTTGCGACACCACCAAACATTGCCCAGCTTTCGTTTGCTCTAACCTTTATCTTGTCAGTCTTCTCTATCAGAAAAGGCCCTGCTATTAAATAATGAAAACGGTATCCAGCCAAAACACCAAATAAGGCATGACCCACTTCATGAATAAAAAACGTTAGCATAGCTAATGTAACGAAAATAGCTAGCTCCAGCATCGTCTCCGCATAATCGGTAAATTGTAATGCGATCACCACAGCAAAAAAAATCAGTGTGACACCCATTGGACTTTTCCAGAATTTCATTACTCTATCTCCTCTACTATGTGCTGGTTATCTCAAGCACCCTTGAATTACTCACCTTCTAAATAGGAAAAGTAAACTTTGCAGATAATGCACTTTGATTAATATAAGTTTTACCCACTAAAACATCCCCATTTATTTGTATATTTTCACAACAATTATATCACGTTTAATGGTTTATCATTCATATTTTGGAAATGGATAATCTGGTCCTAACAGCAGGATCAATAGACTTTACATATAAACAAGAATCGTTATGATTCCCATAAAAAAACAGCATGGCACCAATGACCAGTGCAATGCTGTTTTCTCTATTTTTCTTTATTTAATCAGTCAATATATTATATGCAAATTTGATAAGAACAACAATCTTTTAGAAAACAGCCTTGCATTAAAATAAATCTGGATATTATGACTGAAGAAACCGTTACTATTTTGTCAGTCATTACGTCTTATAATTGAGGTGAAATTGATGAAAAGATTGTTTGTTTTAATACTTGCAATTGGACTTGTTTTAGTTGGTTGTAACCAAGAAGTAACGTTGAGTAATGATGAAAAAACCAATACAACGAAAGACAGAGTTTATAGCGTTCCTTGGGATGGCAGACCCATGATTGTTAAACAAAAAAACGTTAATGGGGATTACGAAAAAGTAAATGAAATAACTGATAGTATTGAAATAGAGAAAGTAATAGAAGCCTTGGGAAACGCGGACTGGCAAGAGAATATTCAAGTAGATATTGGCCCCCCAGATTATCGTTTTACTTGGAATTCATATAACCACGACGCATGGATAAATGAAGAGTCTCATAGAGTTGAACTTAAAATTGAAGGGCAATCAAATTATGGAACTTTATCTAGTGAATCTTCTAAAATTGTATTCGAAATCTTGACTGGCAAAGAACTTTAATTGGCAATAACCCGGGTGACTTATTCAACTAACCGGAGCTTTCTTTTAAAAAAAGAGAGCAAAACTCATGAGCTTGGAGATAATTTCTCCAGCTCATGAGTTTTGTGCATTTGTTTTCTATGATACAACATGAGTAATTTTCCATTTAGAATGCCAAGTTTCTCTTTCCTTTATCTGCGTGCTCGTTTGTTTTTATTTTGGAAAATCTTCACGATAGCTATAATGAGAGAAAGGACAGCAATTCCAATAACAATCAGCTTCAATTTACCAGTATCTTGCCCTTCAGGTTTAGTGGCTTTTTGCTGTTCTACACTAGTTAAGGCCTGCTCTATTTGTTGGTTTTCTTCACCGCTTGATTCATTGGCTAATAGATTGTTTTCTTGCTGTTCCTGTAACGTGTACGGCTCATCACCAACGACAACAAGCTGTAGAGCCATTGATGCACCAGGCTCTCCGTTTTCACTTTCTACCTTTTCCTGAGTATGTTTCCCCGCATAATCATTTACAGCATTCGGTCCAAAATAAGACTCGGAAATTGTCTGTCCTACCCAAACGGCTGGATCTCCACTTTCAGCAATCGCCCTCGGATGCATGCCCATTTCATAAACTTCCCCATCAATTGTCAACGTATATATATTCGCCGTACTACCGGTTTCTGTTGATTTTTGTACACGCTCGACCGCTTCCACTTTTCCTGTCGGCCCCTTGGTATAGCCAGACATTTGCAATAAAGTCTGTCCGTTAATGTCCGTATGTATGTGTTTAGCAACAAATGCCGCAAAATCATCACGTGTCAATGTTTCTGTCGGATTAGGTATGTCCAATTGATTCTGGAAAAAAGCTTCATTTACCAATTGATACGTGGCATCCCCTTCGGTAGTGGAAACTATCTGCTGTTCTAGTGCTTGTTGTGCCAGCTGTGCGGATGTGACGCCATCAATCCCATGATATTTGGCTGCCCATGCCGCTAAATCCTGTGCGGTTAATGTCTTTTGGGGCTGGTAATCGAGGCTTTCATCTAAACTAGAGACGATTCCTAAAGAAGATAGCACTACAATATCGTTTGCATTTTTACTTAAGCTTAGATCACTAAAGGCATTATTTTTATTCAAAACATGTGCAGACGCAGTTGTTGTAAAGAAAAAGCACATGAAAAGACATAGTACAATTCTTTTCTTCATGATAACCTCCTATTTTGTAGTAAGCTGCAAGCTACCGTTTCTTTGGATTACATAAGGCTCAGTTATCCCATCCATTGTTTTCAATGTCTCATAATTGATAGAAAAGCTCGGCAGCTCAACTAACAACTCCTCCGGTAAAAAGAAGCCGTTATAAAAGCCTGCTTCTATGTCAAACTCTGCTGCAGTACCCTCTTCATTTTGCAGAATTTGTCCGAGGATCAATACATGAGCATATTCAAGTTCGTACTCTACGTAAATATGGTCATGTCGAAAATAATATCGTGCATTACTGTGTTCATTGAGCCATTCTTCGGATAGATGAAATGAACCGGTTGGGCTTTTGCTAACCCAATCTAGTAAATTTTCCTCTATTGTGTCTGTATCTTTTTGGAAATCTGCAATAATTTCGTCTTCCACTTCCGCAGTCCAATCAATATCCAAATAGTTCGCAATGGTTTCAAGCTCCAATCCGGCTGTTTCTGCCAAAAAGTCTTCCCTAGCCTGTAAATTCTTTTCAATAGCCTGTAGCAATTGCTCATGTCCTTTTAACGTGTTTTGACTGCTAAGCAATTGCTCATATTGCAGATAAAGTTCGTTCAACTGTTCTGCATACGTAAGAATTTTTTGTTCCATTACCCATTGGCTGCCCATAATATCCACAATATCTGAACCTTGCTGCATCAATGCCAGCCATGTATCCAAGCCCTTTTCCGAGTAAAACTGCAGCTGCTCGACAGCGACTTGCTGATCTTCTTTAAAAGCTGTTTCTGCTTGCTTTACTTGGGGTTCCAATTTTTCAATCTCTTCGCGTGTTTGGTCCATCTCCTGGTGCAGCTTCGAAACCGTCGAATCATCGTATACAATTCCCAAGAAGTTCGCAAAAGCACCTGTTAAATGGGCATAAGCCGGTAATGCAACGGCACCTGCTAAAAGCAATACGAGTCCCATTTTTTTATACATAGCGGATCATCTTTCTTGTTGAAAAGTAGCTTGCTGCCATTCCCAATGCAGCACCCATTACCAATTGAATGACACAAACAAGGATTACTTGATTGGTGTCTAACTGCCCCAAATAAGGAATTGCTGCTTGAATTGGTTTAAAAATAAATCCATATAATCCACAAATAAATACGATGGCTAACAAGGCACCAAAGAAACCTAATAATATGCCTTCCAGTAAGAACTGCATACGAACGATTTTCGGGTCCATCCCTAAAAATAGCTTTATTTTCAGCTCTTGAGCTCGTTGATATAATGCAAGGCGGAATGAACTATAGACCATTAAAAATGCGACAGCAACAAATAGCGCAATTGCTAACGTACCGTATAATTCAATTTTTTTTATCCATGTTGATAATATTTGAGCCATTTGCTGCGGGTAAATAACTTTTACGATACCGTCCACTTGTGCTAAATTTTGCTGAAGGGATTCGACATAATCTTGATCACTCACTTGAAACTTGACGGCATCTGTCATACTCCCATCTGTAAAGGCATGCAATAAGTGCTCTCTGCCTTCGAAGATGAAGGATATATGATCGAGCATTTGCTCACCTGTCTCGATTTCTACGTTTTTGGCATAGGATTGCTCCGATAAAATTTTAGCAACCCCCTCAGCCATTCCATCTTCTACGTATACTTTCATCGCTAGCTGTGATTCTACATAGTCAATCGCCTCGTCAACGTATGCCCTCACCAATAAAACACTTCCCACTAGGCAAAGCGCAATAAAAAGAAGCGTGACAGAGGCACTTACACTTCCTCTGTTGCGCTTGATTCCTAGTTTTACATCATCTAGCATGTAGATAATCTGATGTTTGTTCACTTATATCACCGTCTTCCATCACCCAAATGGTTTCCCCGTGTTGGAGTAATTGCTCTGCGTGCGTAACGACTAGTACTGCAATTTTCTCTTCCAAATGCAATTCATACAATAATTCCATTATTTCCATTGCTGTTTGCTGGTCTAAATTCCCTGTTGGCTCGTCTGCTAATAACAGCTTCGGTTTATTTAACAATGCACGCACAATTGCCACCCGTTGCTGTTGCCCACCGGAAAGCTGCATGGGATACGCATCTATTTTGTGAAGAAGGCCCACGCGCTCTAGTAAACGCATGGCCTCCTCTTGTATTTTTTCAATGGGATGTCCAAGTGCCTTTCCTGCCAACAGGATATTTTCAAGCACTGTCTTCTGCTCAATCAGTTCAAAACTTTGAAATATAATGCCCATTTTCCGTCTCAATTCAAATTTCGGCATGGATGTTATATCCGAACCATCAATCAAAATTTGACCGGTATCGCAATCTATTTCTCTATACAATAATTTTAGAAGTGTACTTTTTCCTGAGCCCGAGCGACCTCGCAAATAGGCAAATTGACCATGATGGAGTTGAAAATTCAACTGTGACAATACAGCAACTTCATCGTAGTTTTTCGTCACTTCCTTCATTTGAATCATGATTAAATCTTTCCTTCTTTTAGCCATGGTAGGAAGCCTCGCAAAAAGCGCTCGGTTGCCGGCATAAAATAGGAACCGAAGTGGTAATCAGGATCTAAAGTTGTATTCACCCAAGTCCCCTTCGTGTTCACACGGTCAATATATAATACAGAGCCACCATCTGCTGTTGATACAAGTGTTTCACAGCCTTCCGCAGGCCAATATACCCCGTGTTGATGCCAAGTAGCATCAGCTAACGTTAAATAATTCGTGAATAAATCATGTGATTCACCTGGTAGGCGTAGCCCGCTATCTGCACCTGGCTCCAGCCACCACCAGAAGTTCGTCGGACGGAATTCCCATTTATGTTCTGGCAACCAATCTCTGTGCTGTGGACCAAACGTGACGACTACTTTGCCTGAATTCGCAAAATCGTATATTTTATCAACATTTTTCTCTAATAGGTCAATATGTGTTTGGGATGGGATAATCAGTACATCATAATCATCCAATGAAGCTTCTGCGAATTGTCGAATCGGTATCAACTTGGAAAAATGCTGGCCAAATTCAGATGTTTTATATGTTCGGTGATGGTGAGAGCTGCCACCATACATAACGGCAATTTTACGCATGTACTTTCTCCCCTTTCTGTAATCGTTTAAATTCGTCTTGTACCCATTGCTCCATTTGTGCCGGAATACGGTCTGTTGTTTTGCTAATCTCCGGCTGCATTCGAGCACTCGTTTGCAGCAAACTGCCGCCAGCGTGTACAAAGATGGTACCGTTAGTAGAGTTGCGATCAATGTATGTAATTGTTTCTCCACCTGGTAATGTTAATAATACTTCTGCGCCTTCTGGGGCCGGGTGATGCCCCCGTGCAAAGAAACCTTTTACACCTCGATTGATCGTCATATCGTCTTCTGTGACGCCTTCAAAGATAGGATGTGGCTTAGCAATCGACACATTATAGTCTCCATGCCATTTAATTTCTTTGGGAATGAACATTTCTTGACCCGGCAGCCAAGGTGTCACTAGGTTTCCGAAGAAGCATACAATTTTGCCAGCTTCTAAAAACTGTTCAATACACTGCTTTTCCTCTAATAAATAATCCTGGTCTACAAAAGGCAGAATCACCATGCATTTATATGGTGCCAAATCAATTGTGTGCAGCTGATACATGTCCACAACTTCATAGCCTTCTACCGTTTGTCCTTCTGAAAAAATGTTACGTGGATGTACTACTAGAAAATCCTTCATTTTTCATTTGCTCCTTCCAATAATAAGAGTGCATCGATTAAGGCTTGCGTAAATGGATGCGTTGGATGATTCATGACATGTTCAGTCGTACCTTCATCCACAATTTCTCCCTCATGCAGCACCATAATCCGATCGCAAAACCCTTTCGTTAATGCAATGTCATGTGTAACAAACACATAGGAAATGCCGAATTGCTCATTCATGGATTTTAATAAAGCAATTAATTCCATTCTTAATGAGGTGTCCAGCATGGAGGTTGGTTCATCTGCCACGATTAGCTGCGGCTTTGTCACAAAGGCGCGTGCTACTCCCACCCGCTGGCGCTCTCCTCCCGACAATTCATGTGGATAACGCATCATATACTTGTCCGGGTCAAGCGATACAACCTGCAGCGCTTCACGAACAAGTGCTTTTCTTTTCTCTGGATCCGATTCGATTTTCTGAATGATTAATGGCTCTTCAACCAATTGAAAAATTTTCATGCGGGGAGACAAGGATTCATAGGGATCCTGGAAAATCATCGAAATATCTTTTCCATATGCCCTTCTTTGTTTTTTGGATATCGTTGTCAAATCGGTCCCATGAAAGGTAAGAGAACCTTTCGTCGGTGTTTCAAGACCTACTATCATTTTTCCGATAGTACTTTTCCCTGCTCCTGATGCCCCTATAAGTCCAATAATTTCTCCTTTTTGAAAAGACAAGGAAACATCTTTTAAAACAACAACTTCATTATGTTTGCAACGCTTATAAACTTTCTTAATGTTTGTCAGTTCAACGAACGGTTTCATAAAGCTCCTCCTCGCAAACCTCATTTTTCTTTTTAGGCTTCAATCGTGGAATCGCATCTATCAAACGTCTTGTATATGGATGACTCGACGTACGTGCTAGCTCTTTTGATGGACCACCATCGACGATATAACCATATTTCATAATAAGCAGACGGTCTGTAATCGTTAATACTGCCGGCAAGTCATGGGATATGAAAATCATCGAAAGGTTCATTTCCTTTTGAAGCTTTCTCAGCAGCTGTAATATTTCTACTTGCACGAGTACATCTAAACCAGTCGTAGGCTCATCTGCGATGACAAAACGCGGCTTATTTATAAGCGCCATCGCAATAATGACACGCTGTCGCATACCGCCAGATAATTCATGAGAATAGGCATAGCGCCATTTCGGATCTAATCCAACTTGAATGAGCACTTCGTCAATACGTGTATTTATTTCATGTTTCGGTAGTCTCTGATGCGCTAAAATCGCTTCTTTCAGCTGCTTTTCTACCGTATGCACAGGGTTCAGCGCATTCATTGCAGCTTGTGCAATATAACCGATCTGCCTGCCGCGCACTTGACGAATTTCTTCATCGCTAAATAATTGCAAATTCCGTCCCTCATAATAAATAGCTCCGGATGCTATATGAGCTGGCGAGCGTAATTGCTGAATAATAGCTGAGGCTACGGTTGTTTTACCGCTTCCCGATTCCCCGACAATCCCTAATACTTCGCCTTCCTTCACTTGAAAGCTGACTTCATTCACGACAGTCGAGAAGCGATTATTCTTCGGATATTGAACAGTTAAATTTTCAACAGACAGCACTGTTTTTTCTTCTACTAATTGTGTATTCGTCTCGATAAGCTGCTGTCGCCGTTTTTTTGCCACCGTATAGGCACCTAAACGTGGGTTGACCTTTTCTTCTAAAAAATAGCCGATGAACGAAAAAGCCAAAACGACTATTACGATACATACGCCGGGAGGGATAATCCACCACATCCAAGCGTCTGTTAAAAACCCACTTCGACTGTTGGCGTAATATAAAATACTACCCCAGCTTTTCATTGTTGGATCTCCTAAGCCTAAAAAGCTTAAAGAGGATTCCATTAAAATGGCTCCATTTACCGCCCCTACAAACTGAGGGATGAAGATTGGGAAAACACCGGGCAAAATATGCTTATAGAAGATATAAAAATCATTGGCTCCCATCGTTTTTGCTGCCAGTACGGAACCAGCTGATTTAATAGCCAATGTTTGTGCACGAATCTGGCGGGCTTTCCCCGCCCACATCACTAATGTAATAACAAAAATTTGTGTATATATTCCAGGACCTATGTATACAGCGACTACAATCATGAGCGGTAAAAACGGAAGCGTCATAACGACATCAATCATGCGCATTACGACCATTTCAAATCGCCCACCAATATAGCCTGCCAATACACCGATAATGCCACCAATAGCCGTAGCCAAAATTGCTGTTGCAATACCGATGAATAAAGATGTACGTGCGCCTACCGCTAATTCCGTTAAAATATCTTGTCCCATATCATTTGTGCCAAGCCAATGAGCTGCGCTTGGAGGCTGAAACGAAGGACCCACTTGTTTATAAGCATCATACGGGCTCAGGATAGGACCTAACAGTGCAAATAATAAAACAATCATTAACATGGCAAGCCCGGTAATCCCTATGATTTTGGTTGATTTCCGCATTATCGTCCCACCTTTTCTGTAGAGGTGCTTTTTGCTTGTGGATCAATAAGAGGATACGTCAAGTCCGCTAAGATATTGGCAATGATAATTCCTAAGGTTATGATTAGAAATACACCTTGCATCATCGGAAAATCCCGTGCAATGACGCTTTCATAAAGTAATCTGCCAATACCGGGATAAGAAAACACGGTTTCAATTACGACTGCGCCACCGATTAGCGTCCCTAGTGACATCGTAAATTGTGTATAAATAGGCAATAATGCATTACGCAATGCATGGTTGAAAATTAAGCCTTTCTTCTTCACGCCTTTTGCTTCTGCCATTAACATATAATCTTGGCCAAGTGACTCCAGCATGGACGATCGTGTTAATAAATAATTCGAACCAACTGTTGCGATGCTTAGTGTCGTAATCGGCAATACTAAGTGCCACAGCACATCTTTTATAAAACCCCATATCGTTCCGTCTTGGATAATCGATACAGCCCCATAAGTCGGAAACCAATTGAGCTGTACGGCGAAAATCGCAATAAATAACATACCAATCCAAAATCCTGGAATCGCTTGAAGTGTCAACATCGTTGTTAAAAACGTAACATCTCGCTTCTTTCCTCTGTTCCAAGCAGAATACGCACCAATAATGACGCCAATAACCGTACTAATCAGCAATGCAGGTAAAACTAATGTGATTGTCCATGCTAATTTATCTGCCATAATTTCAGTAACGGGTTCTGCATATTTAATTGACAAACCAAAATCCCAAGTGAGTATCCCTTTTAAATATTCAATATATTGTTCCCACAACGATCCACCCAAGCCAACCGACTCTAGGGCCGCTTGTTTTTGTTCTTTCGATAATTCTTGTAATGTGGATTCATCGAAAAAGTATAGCAATGGATCTCCAGGTGCCAGCCGCGGCAATCCGAAATTAATCGTGATTGCCACGAATAGCACAAGTACATATTGGAACAGTTTTTTTCCTATTACTGAAAAACGTCTGCCCATTTTTACGCCACCTTACTCTACAATTACAGGTGCTGTCGCTGAAACAGCCTCTTGTGTTGATTCAGGTAAAAATGAAAATTTGTGAATGACACCGTAGCCTAATGACTCAACATAGCCATCATAAACCTCCGCATTATAGGCATACACTTCTTCTGGATAATACAGAGCAATTGCAGTTGGCTGCTCGTTATATAACTCTTGCATGTCAAATGAGATGTATTTGCGGTCTTTAATTGTTTTAGATGCCATCCAATCTTCAATTAATTCATCCAATGCTGGGTATGGCAAATCCTTGTTCCAAAGATAGCCTGAGCGGTGAGACATGATAAATTGGTCTGGATCAGCAACACCATGAGGACCGATAAGACCTACATATGCTTCAAAGTTATCCTCTGAAATAGCAGCAGAATACGTTGTAGGATCCAGTGTTTCTACAGCAACCTCAATCCCTACTTCTTTATATTGTTCAGCTAGCATTTCTGCGACACGAACATAAATAGGTTCACCTGCTGATACTTTAATTGCAATTGATAATGGTTCCCCTTCAGGAGTTTCACGGAGACTATCACCATTTGTATCTTTGTAGCCTAAACGGTCAAATAACTCATTTGCTTCTGTGACATCATATGGGGTTGAAAGGTCTGGATTTGTCCACGGAGAATCAGGATGTGGGTAACCTTTATCCCCTGCACGACCTTGACCAAGTAATACTGTGTCAACAATTGCCTGGCGGTCGATTGATAACGACATCGCTTGACGAAACTCTTCGTTATTGAATGGTGCCATTTCAAAATTTAAGCCAAACTGAACAATTGATAAGTTTGTTGCAGAAGCTAATTTAAATTTGTTATCACCCTTAAAAGTGGATAATAGCTCCGCTGGTACCGTACGTGAAGACACATCGATTTGCCCTGATTTTAACGCGTTGAACATAGCTGTTGCATCCGCAATGATTGGCAACGTCAATTTTTCCACTGTTGGTGTACCCATGAAATATTCATCATTAGCTTCTAATGTATAATGTTGATCTGCTATATATTCTGTTAATTTATAAGGTCCAGTACCAATTGCTAGCTCTGAATATTTACGTGGGTTTTCAACATTGCTCCAAATATGCTCAGGTAATATCGGTAAATCAGCAAATGTAATTGTTTGAAGTGAAGGGCATGGGTAACCACATTCAAATGTTACTGTTTTATTATCTTCTTTAATGGAAATCTCATCGATTTGTGGGACCTCACTTACGTGGTGTGTATGTCGGTTTGCTGGGCCATCACGGTAATACTCGTATGTAAATTTAACATCTTCGGCTGTGAAATCCTCACCGTCATGCCATTTGATACCATCACGAATGACAACCTCCCATGTATCTTCATCAACTTGTGTTGCTGACTCTGCAAGCCACGGTGTTGGTTCATCTACGTATGGTGAAGGGGAGAATAGCTTGTCATACACCATATCCGTCAACCAATCCAGATTTCCTGTGTAAATGTTCAACGGACCTACATCACTTTGTAAACCGATTGTTAGGTTCTCCACACGGTTTTCTATTGTCGCACCACCCTCTACTGCCTGTGCGCTTCCTTCTTTCACTTCTTCATCACTCGATGAGCAAGCAGCAAGCCCGAAAGACAGAGCTAATATAGGAATAAGTAGTCGCTTTTTAAAAAATTCCATTTTTCTTCCTCCTAAATAAAAATAATGATTACAATTTGAAACTATACAGTCATTGATAATGATTATCAATATCATAACTTGTCGCTCATTTGGATTTAACGTTGATATATTCATGCTTTTACCAACATTATTAAAGTTTTAAATATACTTATTAAAATCTCTTATAACTTGCACACCCATGGCTAGCTCAGGAACTATTTTTTAAATAAAAAAACATCTGCATCAAATTGATACAGACGTCCCTAATTTTGCTTTAAGATGATTGCAAATCTCTTGTTCATTTGGTGTTAATGCAGTTCTATCGCTCATTACGATCCCGAGCTGCCGTTTAATACGTAGACCTTTTACTTCTTTACTTTCCAGTCCTTCTTGCTGAATCACTTTATCAGGTAAAAAGGCCATCCCTACTCCCTGCTGAACCGCTTTCGTAATCAAGAAGAAATTCGACATTTGTAAATAATCCGGAAAAATATTTTTCTCCTGAAGCGATGTTTTAATTTGCTCCGAATAGAGCTTTCCATTAGGTAAATAAACCGAGTAATCCTTTAAATCCCGCCCATAAAGGACCTGCCTTTTCGCCAATGGATGTGTAGATGAGATTGCCAAACTTAGCTCTTCTTCAAATAAATAATCCACGTCAAACTGTTGCGATATCGTTGGATCCAACTCATACAATGGCATCACAGCAAAATGGATTTTTCCTTCCATTAATAGTTTTTTCAATTCTGAATAGCAGTAGCAATTGATTTCATATGGATAGTTCTTTGAAATAGTACTGCCCTCACCGAAAATATCCTCAAAGTAATGATTGGCTATGTAATTAGATAAAAATAAATTGGTTTTTTCTTGTTGTTCCACTTGCGTTAATGCATTCTTCATTTCAAGTTCTTTTTGATAAATAATTTTTGCATAAGATAAGACAACCTCTCCTTGCGCTGTTAAATCTACTTTTCTTTTATTTCGATTAACAAGGCGACAAGATAAGTTTTTCTCTAGCTGTTGTATATGTTGTGTTACGGTTGGCTGTGAACAGTACAACCTTCTTGCCGTTTCCGTATACGACCGACAGTCCGCAAGCACGATAAAAGTTTTATACCAGTTATTCATGTTACAATTCCCTTTCATCTTATTGAGAATGAATATCATTATCTATACTACTATTCATCACCTTCCTTGTAAAACACCTTGATTTATTTCAGTAAACTATGCCTAACTTTGTCACAATAAAAAAAGCATAAACCTTCCACACGGAAAGCTTATGCTATAAGTTACATTATCTCAGGTATACCCAATATACTACATCAATTCTTTCGCCAACAGACGATACACCTCAAGTCGCTTTTCTTGTGAATGCGGAATACTACAAATCATTGCTTCGTCAAATCCATAATACTCCTGCTCCTCTTGCAGCGTTTGAGCAACCTCTTTTGCTGATCCTACCAAATGGATTTTTCGATTCTCTTGAATCATCATTTTATCCATTTCCGTAAGCGGATAATTTTGTGCGTCCTCCGGTGTCAATAATTGACCGATTTGTCCTCTCATTAAGAACAATCTTGCAATATCCTGCGGAAGTGCTTCATACTCTGCCTCTTCCTTCGTCTCCGCCACTGTTACCAGGTAGGAAACACTGATTTCTGGCTTTTCCATGAATACGGAGGGTTGGAAGTTCGAACGGTATGCATCTAAAATAGTCGGTGACATGCTACCTTGGAAAAATTGCGCGAAGGAATATCCAAGACCCATACGACCTGCTTTAATAGCGCTGTTTCCACTGGATCCAAGCAACCATGCTTCCGGCAATACGACATTGGAAGGAGTCGCTATGGTATGGCTGTATAAGCTATCAGAAGGCACCTCATCATTTATTAGCTGTAAGGCAACCTCTAGCTTTTCATACATATTATTAATCTGTGGCGGACGCCCTTCGGAAAGTGCATACATCGAATAATTGTCCCCACCAGGCGCTCGGCCTACCCCAAAATCTATTCGCCCTGGAGAAAAAGCGCTTAATGTCTTGAAAACCTCCGCAAGCTTAAGCGGTGAGTAATGCATCATCATTACCCCGCCAGTACCAATTCGAATATTCTCTGTCTTAGCCGCCAAGTGGGCAGCAATCACCTCTGGAGCAGAGCTAGCAAAAGCACCTGTCCCGTGATGCTCCGCCATCCACATTCTATGATATCCTAATTTATCTGCAAGCACTGCAAGCTCTTCTGCTTTTTTTAGTGCATCTACTGCTTTATTGCCCGATGTAATCGGCGCTTGATCTAGTACACTTAATCTCATTTATTGTCCATCCTTTCTTTCCTACCCTTGTTAATAAATGCTATATGACAGGGAAAGAAAAGTAAAATAAATGAGCTTGTATTGCATCTGTTTTTGTTTTTCTTAAGTTAGAGCTTTTAGCTCGATAAGATACTAATGGATTAACGATAATGACAATATACTCTCTTCCTTCTAAAAACTGAACAACTGGGGCGTGATAGTGACCCGTTGATTCCAATACAACTGGTGGTTTCATCCCTGTTTGACGCTCTAAATCTAGTAAATAAGCGTGTAACTCTTCTAGACCCTCCACCGTATGCTCAACCTTCACACTGCTTTTATAGGGCATTTTTTTATCCAAGAACATTTGAACCTGACTTTCACCTTTTGCGACATCCAGACCAACAACTGGATTCATAAATTATCTCCTCCTAAACGTAGTGGATTGACCGGTAACCTCTATCTACCTTGTCATTCATATCTTCGCTTGTTATACGGGATCACGATGTCCCAACCAGCCTAATCATGTGTTAACAAGTAGAGGGTGAACAGTTTAGTTGTCGGGATCAAGTCCCACGGGTGCGTACGTTCTACCCCGGCTACTATCAATCTATAAATTGAATAAAAAATAGTCAACCAGATTTCTCTGGCTGACCTTATAATACGAACGGGGGCGTTAGTTCAATATTCGCTTACCGAAATAATCAATCTTTATTACAAAATCCCTATAAAAGAATAAAGAATAGCCCCTATTTTGATCAATCTTTGTTAAAAACAGGGGCTATGATTTTCTATTAGAAACAGTGTTTGTAGCTATGTTTTAATCAAACTTTATTCCAAACAATAACGCATCCGCGAGTTCCACTAACTATATAACATATTAACATAAATGACCACTTTAGGAATTCTGTGTTAAAATTAAAGGGTTCGATTACGATTTAACTAAATTATTTTTTAACATTTTGAGGAGGAAAAGCATTGGGGGATTATACATTAGAACGTTTTTTGCTTAGTATTATTATATTTATATTGTTAATATTATTAATGATTTTAAGAGGAAAAAGGAAAATTATAATTGGATTAATAATAATAGTTTTATTTGGTTATGGAGTTTTTTTCTACATAAGGGGACAGGTTTATGAACATCAATATAAACGGTCGGTTGAAATTGTGAATGAATACCTTGAAAAAAAGTATTCAAATGAGGAATGGATTGTGAACGACACATTAGAAGAAGGTCGGAAGCGTAAGAAAAATAATGTAGATATTATTTTTTTAAACGAAGAGGAAGTTATTTATTCTTATAAAGTTATAAATGAAAATAAAGTAGTACAATGGTCAATTTACTCTGGCGGGAAAAATTCAGATGATTTATTGCATTATGAATTAGAAAAGTAAGTTTTTAAATAGTGCCGACCTATTTTTAGGGGTGCTATTTAAAAACTTATTTTAGTTTTTTTGGAATGGAGACTGGTTTATAGGTTTTCTATATAACTGTTTTAGTCAAAAGGCATGAGCCATAAAAAAGCTCATGCCTTTATGTTTTCCCTAGAATTTATATTTTTGATTTAAATATAGGTATTAACGACGTACTCAAATGACTTTGCATTACACGTTAGAATTCAACTTAATATAGGTCTATGATAAAATGGAAAAGAACAAGAACCAATCAAATTAATCCCTACGACGTCCTATGTTGCACATAGTCGTCGAAGTAGCTATTGTTAGACAGCAGCGAAGGCGGGGGAAAGTGAGCACCAGATCATGCACCCGACCAGACACAAGCAATCGAGTTCCCTCCAACGGGATATCAAGCATGGGGTTATAGTTAATGAAATAACTAAATTGGGGGAAACGCCAGCTGATTTCATTGGATTTTTCGTAATTTAATTGAAAATATTTTTAAAATTTAGAAGAAATTCATTTAAATTAGCAGTGGATTATATCCTTATACGATAGTTTCAGGAAGAAACTTAAATTGGAGTATTTAAGCTAGAAAAAAAGAGGGGGAAAAATGGTTGAAGAAGCACTTAGTATTTATATTATTTTTATTATTATTGTTAACTGGTTGTAGCGATAAAGAGAAACTAAAACCAGATTCGCCGATGAATGCTGCTAACTTGATGAAGTATCAGATTGATAATCAAAATTACAAGGAATTTCAATCGTTATTCTATGAGGATGCAGAGAATACAGTATCAGAAGTTGAATTTACGCGATTAAATGAAATATCTACAAACGGTGCAAATTTTAAAGACTATGAATTAATCACTATGGACAATGGAGAAATGTTTTTGGTTGAATTTGCACCTCTTTTAGAAAATCAAACAGAATACAAAATTGTAAATGTTAAAATTGTCCCAAAAGAAATGAGAGCATTATTTTTTAATAATTAATTCTTTAAATATCGAGAGGTTTAGTTAAATATTCAATTTCTAGTATTGTCACTTTCCAAAATAACAGTATAAACTGTATTTAAAGACGCACAGTAATCATCTGTGCGTTTTCACTTGCCGTATTGACTCTGTTAAATAATAGCAAAGGTTAAATAAAAATTATAGTAGTAAAGCTGTTAATTACCTCCGCTCGTATTTAGATATAAAGGAAATAAAAGACCTTAATCAAGGTCTAAAAGTGCTCGGAATATAACTTCCTCCAAGCTCATTTTCTTATTTTAAGTTTCTCTTTGAAACAGTATTTAATCTTCTAACATTAAAGTTTTCACAATGCTGGTTCTTGATGTAAGCTATCCGCTTGGCGCTTCATTGTTAGCATTTTAATACCAAAAATGATTTTTAAAATGCCATCTATGACTGCCAATATAAGAAAGGGAATCTCGAACAGGAATAGTCCTATTAAAGAATTGAGTGTTGTTAATGCTCCTAAGTAAAGCATAACTTTTCCTTGAGAAAAATAAAAACCCAAGAAATGAATACCAATAACAAGAAATATAGATAACCAAACTAATCTAGATTCATCAAAGCCGATTAATAACCCACAAAGCGTACAAAGAATAACAGTAACTACTATATTAATATTATCCATTCTATCTTGAAACTTAGAATTCTTCCCATAAGCTAATTTATTATTTACATAAGGTAATCCAAAGATCAAGAAATACCCAACAAAATAACCAAAACCCATTAAAAATGGCTGTATCAATAATTCTCCCCCGGTAATTGCAGAGAGAATAATTATGATACCAATATAAACTAACCATACCCCTACCGTTCTCTGATTATTATATTCAAGTTTAATTGCTTCTCCCCCCTATTAAGAAATAATTTGAACACTTAATTGCACCTATCTGTCACACCCTAATTAAATATTATTTTACATAATTTTCAAATATTAATAAATAATTTTCTGAATAACAATTGAATTTGAGTAGCAGACCTCCTTCAATGCGCGATGCCATCGCCACCAAGAATCCTAGTCTTCTAGAAACGCTTATGAATAATCGAATCTGTAATATATTATTTTCATTTTGACAAATATCATTGTCATTTTGACATATATAGTATATATTGGTAAAAGAGGTGGTAATAAATGAAAACACGACTAAAAGAACTAAGAGCGAGAGAGGGACTTAATCAAACAGAGCTAGCGAAAAGAGCGAAAATCTCTCGACAAACGGTTAGTTTGATCGAGCGAAATGAATATATGCCATCTTTACTAATTGCAGTAAGAATTGCGAATGTATTGAAAGAGCCTTTAGAAAAAGTATTTATTTTTAGTGAGGAGGAAATCATGTGAAGCTGATAATCGTATATAGCATCATTTTTATCTACGGATTAAAAGAACTGTTTGAAAGCTATAGCAATAATTCGATTGAAGGCAATATACTTATGATGGTTAACTTACTTGTTATCCTTTGCTTAATAGTAGCCCGTTTTATATTACATAAAGCAGTCAAAGGTAGCAAAATAGAAGTAGATATGGAAATAGAAGATCACCATCAATTAATGCTTGAAAGAAAAGTATATGACGCTTTGACTTCTACTCAAGTAGCTGTAAGCCTCTCCTTTACAGCAGTCTTAGTAGGGTTTGTACTCTTAAGGGATACCGAACCAGAGATTGCACTATGGAGTTGGGTGCTTTCTATTATTTCATTCGTGAATCTATTTCCAAGTCAACAGGTTGCTCATATTACTAATCCATCCTTTAGATTCCCTGATCCACATTCAAAAAACTATGATCAAGAATTTTTTGATCAAATTGACGATGGCGAAAAATATTTGATGCTAAAAAGCCTGTATAAGCTACATGCTTATATCGTGTGGGGGCTTGTGGTGTTAGCATCCTCTCTTATGTTTTATTCCTCCTTCACAGGAAATTCTCAGGTTATCAGCATTATTGGTATCGGTATTTTGTTGCTACTAATCCAAACGATTTATACCATTAGCTTAAAGCCAAGTAAACTAATATAGTTACATGAGGCGGTAGTTATCCTGCATGTATCTCAACGAAATGAGGAAAGGAACAAATCCAATCTGTTCCATCCTCTTCTTTTTGTAAAAGGCTGTTTTCGTAAACTTTGTTGCTTTTGATGTAGGTTTTATATTTTTTCCAAAATATAGTATAATATATTTAGAGAATTAGTTTTAGGAGGTGAAATAAGTTGAGTAGTTTTAATATTTCAGGATTAATCATTCTTTTGCTGTTTATCGGACTAATTGTATGGCTGTTTATATTGTTATTCCGCTCTTTTTCTAAACGTAACAATAGAATGAATAGTATCGAGAAAAAGTTGGACGATATTAACAATCAAATAAAAAGGGATGATGGATAACGACTTTCCATGAAGTCGTTTTTCTTATGCACTTTTAAACATTTCAACTGTTGTATAATTCGTTTTTTGACACGCAGAAATAAGCATTTGCCCCACTCGATTTTCAAATGCTAAGTTTTTACCAAGTTCAAGCCATCTGAACCAGTAGAGGTAGTTATCAAGATATTTCGTTGCAACCCTTTAAGTTTAGCGAACTTTTTATAATTCGTTGCGGTGTCTGTACATAACAAAGCAGACGGGTGAATATACTCACCTATCACAGTGTCAATCTCTTCGGCTTTTGACACATTAGTATCCAAAAGTATCTCCTTCCTTTAAATCTAACGCATGGTTATTAATCAAGACATTATGATCACTTTCCCATTCAACATCTACTTTTTCAGTTCTTTGCTCATAATATATTCTCTTTTTAAACCAGAGTGGTCCGTTTAATTCTCCTCTTACCCCAAACGTTCCCGCTGCTCCTGCATCCCACCGGTAGAAATCAATGGTATAACTATCGTCTGGAGAGCTCACCGTCTTCAAATATTCATTTGCTCCCAATGACGAAAAAAGAAGAGTAAAAGATAAAACTAAAAAAAGAGCGATAGACAACAATGACGCCAATGAAATCGTCAACCAACTTCTCGTCTTTGTAAGCCAACTTCTCTTATCTTTAAGACCTTTAACTCCTAATACGAGAGCAAGTACTACAAGTATAAAGAGAATATAAATAGGAGGTGAAATTAACCAGGTATTATTCATGTTTGAATACAACGAATAGCAGGTTAATGTTAAACAAATAAGTATGAAAATGAAAGACCAAAAGTTATACTGTTTTTCCAGTGTACTCTCCCCCCTTCTTACAATGGAACTGACATAGCAAGAGCCTACTCTATAATATGTAATTTAAAGCTAACGTAGTTAGTTAAATAGGGACACCGATTCATATACGAATTGCGTCCCACTAATTGTGCCTTCCTAAGAATAACTTTCACTAAATTTCCCAATACTAAAAGCAATAGAAATAATTAGCAGTAAGGAAATAACAACAGCCCAAACGCTTTCTTCACCGAATAGCGCAGTCAGTATGACGTCGAACGAAGGAACTCCTATAGCATATAACAATGGTAATCCAAAAGAAGTTGCTAGTACAGCCAACACAAAAATCATTGCTAATGAAATTTTCCTTTTATTCACATAATTCACCTCCAATATAACCACCATACCATAACTTCCATTTTTTTCAAACTAATTATAGAAAAGCAAGTAATTATCTGAAGCACTAATTAGAAAAGTTCATGAATCTTCGCTTTTTTTATTGTTTTTCAATTAAATCAAGTAATTCCTCTGTCTGTTCCTCTGAAACCGTATAAATGGTATGTGTGTTCTCCGAATGCATAAACGAGCTCTTTTCCTCTTTTTTGCCTAGCCATAAATAGTAAATTTCTGTCTGATCGTCAGCATACACAATCTTTGCAGAGAATTTAGGATTCCCCAAATTTGCTATCCCTTTTTCTTTAACAGCACTTGTTAATGCAAGACGAAAAGTCTCGATAGATTTTTCATCATCCAAGACAAGTACATTTTTACTTTGTAATTTTGATATGCTAACCTTTTTCACTACTTGATCAGATTTCAGTATCTGATTAGCTTCCGCTTGATTCGCTATTGCTTGTTGTTCTATTTCCAATATGTTTGTTGAATTATTAACCCCAACTTGACATCCTAAAAGAATAACGGGTACCAACGTCAAAGTGAGAACAAGAAATTTATCATTTTTCATATTGTTATACCTCAAAGGATGTTTTTAATATTGACGTAATATTAAGTGAATTAGTTACATTTTTTTGAAAATATAAATAAAAAGGATTCACAAAGTTGGGGATGACACATTAGGAAAAGTTGATTGAAGTGTCGGCTGGCGACTCCTAGGGGATAAGCGCGTGCGGAAAATCCAATTGTTTCGGAAGCATCCGAAACAATTTAGTTGGAGCCGCGCCCCCAGGAAAGCGTCCAGCCAGAACGGAAATCACCCCCTATATATGGTGATAAACTATAAAAAGACCAAATCACCATGGATTTGGTCTAAAAAGTTTTTATATTATTTAATGAAACAGCCAAAGCTTTCTCTATCAATATACCGAAGTATTGTCTTTCGTAATATGCTCTAATATTTCCTTCACTCTAGCCAAGAATCGACCACATACTAAGCCGTCTAATACTCGATGATCTAATGATAGACATAGATTTACCATATCGCGTGGCGCAATCATGCCACCTTCTAGAATTACAGGACGTTTCACGATTGATTCTACTTGCAGAATAGCCGCTTGTGGGTAATTGATAATCCCCATCGATTGAACAGAACCAAATGAGCCTGTGTTGTTTACTGTGAAAGTACCACCTTGCATATCCTCTGATTTTAGCTTACCGGCACGAACTTTGGCAGCAAGCTCATTGATTTCACGAGCAATGCCTTTAATCGTTTTCTCATCTGCATGCTTAATTACCGGAACATATAACGCATCCTCTGTAGCCACTGCAATAGAAATATTAATATCCTTCTTCTGGATGATCTTATCTCCAGCCCACATTGAATTCATCATTGGGAATTCCTTTAGAGCTTGCGCAACTGCTTTTACGAAAAATGCGAAGTACGTCAGATTGAAGCCTTCTTTTTGCTTGAACTCATTCTTAAGAGAATCACGGTAGTTCACTAGGTTCGTAACGTCTACCTCTACCATCGTCCAACCATGTGGTGCCTCATGCTTGCTGCGAACCATATTTGCAGCAATAACTCTACGTACACCAGTAACCGGAATTTCTATATCACCAGCACCTACCGGGACATTTGGAGCTTTCGCTGTTGGAGTTGATTTTGATGTGCTTTCAGCTTGAGCTGTTTCTTGAACTGGAACCTGCTCCTGAGCTTTAGACTCTTCAGCTTTCGCAGTTGGAATCTCTCCACTTTCAATGATTTTCAGTAGGTCCTTACGAGTGATTCTACCTTCGTTTCCTGTGCCACTCACAAGTGTCAGGTCAATGCCATGCTCTTGAGATAGCTTTAGCACTGCAGGCGAATATCTTGCTTTGGCACCTTTAGGTCTCTCAACCGGTGCGCTCTTTTCGTGTTGTTTTACCTCAGAAGGCTTAACCGTTTCCTGAGAAGGCTGCTCTGGCGCTGCTTCTTTTACTTGCACGACTTGTTCACCAGAGGATGCCCCCTCTGTTTCTATCGTACAAATGATTTCGCCAACAGAAAGAGTATCCCCTTCGCTCGCGATCAACTCTTTTATTGTCCCAGTGAAGGAGGAAGGAACCTCAGCGGTTACCTTATCTGTGTTTACTTCTGCCAAAGCATCATATTTATTCACATGGTCACCTGGCTTAACAAGCCATCTTTCAATCGTACCCTCTGTGACACTTTCTCCAAGCTGTGGCATTTTAATTTGTTCTAAAGCCATTTGTTAATTTCCTCCTTCCAATTAAAATTCCGCTAGCTCTCGCATCGCCTTTTCAACTTTGTCTGGATTGATCATAAAGAATTTTTCCATTGTTGGTGCATATGGCATTGCAGGCACATCTGGCCCTGCAAGACGCATGATAGGAGCATCCAAATCAAACAGGCAGTTTTCTGCAATGATTGCAGCTACCTCACTCATAACGCTTCCTTCTTTATTATCCTCTGTAACTAGTAATACTTTTCCAGTTTTTGAAGCAGCTTCAATGATTGATTGTTTATCTAACGGATAAATTGTACGTAAATCTAGCACGTGGGCGGATATGCCATCCTTTTCAAGACGTTCGGCAGCTTGAAGAGCAAAATGTACAGCTAAGCCGTACGTTATAACCGTTATGTCCTCTCCTTCACGCTTTACGTCCGCTTTCCCGATGTCAATTGTATAATCATCTTCCGGTACTTCGCCCTTGATTAAACGATATGCACGCTTATGCTCAAAGAAGAGAACTGGATCTTCATCACGAATTGCAGCCTTTAACAGACCTTTCGCATCGTATGGGGTAGATGGTATCACAATTTTCAGGCCAGGCTGGTTAGCGAAAACCGCTTCTACAGATTGGGAATGATACAGTGCTCCGTGGATACCGCCTCCAAATGGTGCACGGATAACGATTGGACAGCTCCAGTCATTATTCGAACGATAACGAATGCGGGCAGCCTCGGAAATGATTTGGTTAACTGCTGGCATGATAAAATCTGCAAACTGCATTTCGGCGATAGGGCGGAGACCATACATAGCAGCCCCTATGCCAACACCTGCAATGGCAGATTCAGCTAGAGGTGTGTCTAGCACTCGATATTCACCGAACTCATCGTATAGACCAGCTGTAGCTTTAAATACTCCACCTTTTCTACCAACGTCTTCTCCTAATACGAAAACGCGCTCATCACGAGTCATTTCTTCCTTCATTGCAAGCGTTATTGCATCTATATAAGACATAATTGCCATTACTCGTTCCCCCCGTCTGCATACACATGCTTCAGTGCATCCTCTGGAGCAGCATATGGTGCTGATTCCGCATAATCAGTCGCTTCGTTGACTTCCTTCATCACACGGTCATTAATCTCTTTTTCTAGCTCTTCTGGAAGAATATCAAGATCTCTTAGGTATTTTGCAAAGGTAATCAGCGGGTCAAGCGCTTTTCCTTCTGCTATATCCTCCGCTGTACGATATTGTCTGTCGTCGTCATCGGATGAATGGGCAGTCAAACGATAGGTAACAGCCTCAATCAGACTAGGTCCCTCTCCATTACGAGCACGATCTGCCGCTTCCTTCACTACACGATAAACCTCGATTGGATCTTTTCCGTCTACCGTTACTCCTGGCATTCCATAGCTTGATGCACGGTCTGCAACATTCTTACTTGCAACCTGTCTCTCAAAAGGCACGGAAATTGCATATTTATTGTTTTCTACCATCGTGATACAAGGTAGCTTGTGAACACCAGCAAAGTTTAACCCTTCATGAAAATCACCTTGGTTGGAAGAACCTTCTCCAAGCGTAACAAAGGTGATAAAATCTTTTTTCTCAATCTTTGCAGCAAGCGCAACCCCTACTGCGTGAGGTAATTGCGTTGTTACCGGGGAAGAGCCTGTTAAAATACGATTTTTCTTTTGTCCAAAATGTCCTGGCATCTGGCGTCCACCAGAGTTTGGATCCTCCGCCTTTGCAAATGCCGATAGCATTAACTCCCTAGCAGTCATACCAAAGTGCAGAACGACTCCCATATCTCGATAATATGGTGCAATATAATCTTTTGTATTGTCTAAAGCAAACGCTGCTCCTACTTGTGCAGCCTCTTGCCCCTGACAGGAAATAACAAAAGGGATTTTCCCCGCTCTATTCAGTAGCCACATACGTTCATCGATACGACGTGCCAGCAGCATTGTTTCAAACATCTTTAATACATCGGCATTTGTTAGTCCTAATTCTTCATGACGGTTTTTTGCCATCTAGTTCTCCCCCTTTTTACATATGAATTGCTTTTCCATCTACAGCTAAAGCGGCTTCCCCAATAACCTCACTAAGTGTCGGGTGAGGATGAATGGTATGAGCAATTTCCCATGGAGTCGCATCCAATACCATGGCAAGTCCAGCCTCAGAAATCATATCTGTTACATGTGGTCCAATCATATGAACACCTAGAATATCATCTGTCTGCTTATCAGCGATTATTTTGACAAAGCCATCTGATTCTCCATATACAAGCGCCTTCCCAATTGCTTTAAATGGAAACTTTCCAATTTTCACTTCGTAGCCTTGTTCTTTTGCCTGCAACTCTGTTATGCCTACGCTAGCACTTTCTGGACTAGAGTAAATGCAACGAGATACCTTTGTATAATCGATTGGAGAAACTGTTTTACCTGCAATATGCTCAACAGCCGTAATTCCCTCATGGCTTGCAACATGTGCGAGCTGAAGACCACCAATAACGTCTCCAATTGCATATATATGTGATTCCTTTGTCTGGAATGTTTCAGAAACTTGAATAAAGCCTTTTTCTACTAAAATATCAGTATTTTCTAGACCTATACCTTCTACGTTAGCTTGACGCCCCACTGACACAAGCATTTTATCCGCTTTAAAAATAGAGGTTTCTCCATTGATCTCTGCAGATATTTCTACTTGCTCATTTTCTATCTGGAGAGTATCAGGAAGAACCTTTGCGCTTGTAAAGAATTTAATCCCTTTTTTCGTGAGAAGCTTTTGCATTTCATTCGAGATATCGTGATCTTCCGTAGGAATAATGCGATCCGCATACTCGATTACCGTTACGTCTACTCCGAAATCATTTAATAAGGAAGCCCATTCAATCCCAATTACTCCTCCACCTACTATTAAGATAGAGTTAGGAAGCGCGGTCATTTCTAAGGCATCATCCGACGACATCACATAATGACCATCAATGGTGAGACCTGGCAATGTTCTTGGTCTTGATCCAGTAGCAATGACCACATTCTTAGGAATCAGCATTTCATTTTCTTCTCCATTGTTCATTTCTACGGAAATAGTTCCACCTGGTGAAGGGGAGAAAATAGAAGGTCCAAGCATTCGTCCCATACCTTCATAAACGTCAATTTTCCCTTTTTTCATCAAACCTTGAACGCCAGTATATAATTGATTTACAATTGTATCTTTACGAGCTTGAACCTTAGAAAAATCTAGTGTTACTTCATTAGTGTTTACACCAAACTCAGAAGCGTGATTCTTCGTTGTTGAAAACACTTCAGCACTTCGTAATAAAGCCTTGCTCGGAATACACCCTCTATGTAAGCACGTGCCCCCTAACTTCCCTTTTTCCACAATTGCTGTTTTTAACCCTAACTGCGCCGAACGGATAGCCGCCACGTATCCACCGGTTCCACCACCAATAATGACTACATCATAATCCTTTGCCAAATGAGCATCTCCCTTCGTATAAAAAAGGCCGCTTTACCAAAATAAAAGCGGCCTTTGTTGTAAATTGAAATTATCTATTAACGGCCATTCAATATATGTTTTCCGTTTTGTAAAAATTGACTGCGTGATTTTCCTACTCGCGCAATGCGTTCCTCTGCCATGCGGTCTGCTGCCACATAAGTAGGGATGCCATCTCGTTTAGAAATTTCAAAGATTTTTTCAATATTATTATAAATTCCTGCTACACGTTTCATTGCACGCTCTTCGTTATAGCCATATAACTCATCTGCAACATTGATTACGCCACCAGAATTGATGACATAGTCAGGTGCATATACAATTCCCATTTCATGAATAAGATCCCCATGCTTCGTATCTTTTAGCTGGTTGTTTGCAGACCCTGCAATTACCTTCGCTTTTAATTGAGGAATTGTGTCGTCGTTAATGATCGCACCTAGTGCACATGGAGCAAAGATATCTACATCCTGAGAGTAGATTTCATTTACACCTACTTGGATTGCTCCAAATGCTTCCACTGCTCTGTCGACAGATTTTTGGTTAATATCTGCAACAATTAGTTTAGCACCTTCTTTATGAAGAAACTCACATAATGTATACGCTACGTTTCCAACACCTTGAACAGCAACTGTTTTACCTTCTAAAGAATCAGAGCCAAAAGCCTCTTTCGCTGCTGCTTTCATACCAACATATACACCATAAGCAGTCACTGGTGAAGGATTACCCGAAGAACCAAACGCTTCCGAGATACCCGTCACATAATTCGTCTCCTCGTGGATGATGTCCATGTCCTCAACTGTAGTTCCAACATCCTCAGCTGTAATATAACGACCATTTAACCCTTGGATGAAACGACCAAAAGCACGGAACATCTCTTCATTTTTATCTTTTAATGGATCTCCAATGATAACCGTCTTCCCACCACCAAGATTAAGTCCAGCTGCGGCATTTTTGTATGTCATGCCTTTTGCAAGTCTTAAAGCATCTTCAATTGCTTCCTCTTCGGTTGCATAGTTCCACATACGAGTACCTCCTAATGCAGGACCCAACGTTGTATCATGAATCGCAATAATTGCCTTTAAGCCCGAAGTTTTATCTTGACAGAAGATTAATTGCTCGTAGTCATAAGTTTCCATATATTTAAAGATTTCCATATTTTTGTTCCTCCTAGTAGTTAAATAATCTAAATATCAAAAACTATTAATAGTGAATACCCCTATTTAGGTGAATATATCTCTCTCCTAAAATAATTGATACTTTTCTAGCTTATAATAAAGTGACCTGAGAGATATTTGAAGATTCTTGGCAGCAAGAGACTTATTCCCATCACAAGCCTTCAACGCCTTAGCTAAAATTTTCTTCTCCATTTCATCCATCTGCTCTGAAAGTGGAGCAATTTCTTTATCTTCCTCTTCCGTTTCAAGCACCATCATCTGCTTTGGAAGATGATGTTCTTCTAAAACTCGATCAGTTGTTTGAAGAAAGATCATTGACCTGCTAAGGATTGTTTCTAGTTCTCGAATGTTTCCAGGCCAATCATATGCTTGCAGTGCTTTCATTGCTTCTTTCGAGAACCTTTCGACATTTCGACCAAATTCTTGATTCAGCTTCACAAGCAGCTGTTCCGCAATACCCGGTATATCTCCCTTTCTTTCTCGAAGAGGGGGAACATGTATCGGCATTCGATTTAAATGGAAATAAAAATCTTCTCGGAAGTTGCCTTCTCTCATCTCTTTTTCGAGGTTAAAACTGCTAGCCGCAATAATTCTTACGTCCACCTGTAAAGAGGTAGTTCCACCAACAGGTACAATTGCATTCTCTCGTAAGACCTGTAACAGTTTTGCTTGTGTTTTCTTAGTAAGTTCCCCAACTTCATCTAAGAAAATTGTGCCACCACTTGCTTCTTCAAGCAAACCAGTAATTTGAATGCCATCCTCCACATAGCCAAACAGTTCTTTTTCCAGCTCCTGCTCTTCCATGGAACTACAATTTACTCGGATAAAAGGATGTTCAGAACGATAGCTTTTACTATGTATTGCATGAGCAAACATTTCTTTTCCCGCTCCAACCTCGCCTCTAAGCAAAACATTAACCGGCACATTAGCTGCTAGTCTAGCTTGATCTATTGCCAAGTTAATCTCAGGGGAGGTTCCAGTGATATCTTCAAAAGAATAAGTGGATTCCAATTTCCGAATAAGTGTCCTCGCGTTATCTAGCTCTTTCATTAATCCCTGCATCTCGGTCATATCATGAATAACCCCTACACTACCTCTAAGCTCATTGTTTACAAGGATTGGGGCAACGTTTACTATTACCTCTTTTTCTTCCTTACCAACACGAAGGTTTACACCCCTAATTGGCTTCTTGGTCTGTAATACCTTCAGATGAATACTTTCTCCTTCCGATATATCAGCCGTCGCAGGTTTGCCAATAACTTCTTCTTCCGTAAATCCCGTGATGCGAGTATACGCAGGATTAATTAGAATTCCCTTACCCTCTTCATCTACAACTGAAATAGCATCATCACTAGAATGAATGATTGCCTCTAGCATTTTTTGAATCTCTGTAAGATTCGTAATTTCTTCTGCTAATCGAACCACCTCGGTAATATCCTTAAAAACAGCAAAAGCACCAATTCGCTTTCCTTCTTCGTTTATCATCGGATACCTGGAGGTCACTATTTTGTAACCGCTTTCAAGAGTAAGTTCTTTGTTAAGCTCAATGATCCCAGTTTCGAATACACGCGGTAGTTCACTTAATGCAATGACTTCTTTTATCGGTTTTCCTATTGCCTCTTCAGCAGGGATACCAGTCATTCTTTCAGCACTTTTATTAAAAAAATTTACAATTGCCTGGTCGTCAATTCCGAGCATTCCTTCTTCTACGGAATTAAAAATTAGTTCTTGCAGCATTTTCTTTTGATTTAGAATTTTTATATAACTGTCCTTTTCTTCTAGTAAGCTAACGATTAAATTGGCAATCTCGCCAGGAATCAAAACCGCTGTCGCTGGACGATGATGTAGAAGCTCTTGAAATACCTCTTTTTGTCCTGTTACATCAATAATAATTTGTATGTCACTCGAGAGCAGGGATTTCCATTCCTTATAAGTGGGTATATTCTTGTTTCTAGCATATTCCATTCCAGGAGCCATGTCATCGATATCCACAACTGCAGAGACTTGTAGGTATTCTGCCTGTTCAATCAATTTAAGAAGTGCATATCCACCGTTACCTGCACCTACAATGAGTATTTTTTGCAAAAATATGCACACCCCCATTTTTCTTCTGCAACTTATTGCATTTCTTACTTAATCATACATGAAGTTCCTAACATTGACAATCAAAAACTTGAAGGTAAAATATAAGTGGAAGGACAGGAGTGAGAGTATTGGCTCGTTTATTAGCATTAATTGTACTATTAATACCAGGAATAATAGCGGCTTTTGGTATCAAATTAATGAGAGATACCTTCTTCGGTGATCAAATTCTACCTTTTGGAGGGCTTGCTCTTCAATTTATTTGTGGGATTATCTTTACTCTGCTAGGATTAGGATTTTTTGCTGGATTCTTGTTAAATCGAGACCGCAAAAACGGTAAAGTGGCACCTCGTTTTCAAAAGAATAAATAGTCAAATTAACAAGTCTTATAGCTGCTACCAAAATAAAAGCGTCCTTTCTCTCTTTTGAGAAAAAGGACGCTTTTTATATTCCGAAAAATTATTAACGTTGTCTTTGTTTTCTCATTACCGTATCAGGAAAATCGGTAATCCAGCCTATGACACACTCATGGGGATTTTGTAGATAATTTTCTGTCCCTTTTATATTGTAAAACCGCAGGGGAAATCCAGCTTCCCACACCTTATCCATTAAAGGTGTACCATAGTATTTTTTGTTCAAATGTACGGCGTCTAAGTGTGGAGATGTTAAAATCTCTTCCCACTCTGCATATTTCTTTCCTATAAAAGCAGTCTTTATCCCAAGATTCATCTGATGAATCGTTTCTAAAATACTCCACTCAAAGGAAGAAAAATGTATATCCTTTAATACACTGCTTTTTTGCACTACTTCTCTAATTTTTTCCTTTTTCCCTAAAAAAGACTCTTTTAATTCGATATTGAGCTTTATATCATAGCTTTGTACAAAGTCGATAAATTCTTCATAGGTTAACACTCTGTGGTAAAAAAATTTTCGAAAGTAGGAGTTCCCAAGTTTTAGTTTCCGAATATCTTCTGCTGGTAGATCGGTTATTCGCTTAGGATTTCCGGCTAACCTAAAAAAATCTATATCGTGTGTGACAAAAGGTACGCCGTCTGCTGATAGCTGCAGATCTAATTCCAAGCCATCTACACCCAGCTCAATCGCCTTCTGAAACGCCTTTAAAGAGTTCTCCAAATATTTACTAGATAAGCCACGATGTGCATACACAGGTATATTAGACATTTAACTCCCCATTTTCTAACTTAAATTTCCCTTTGGTAGGTCGTGATAGAACAGTTGATTTATTCCCTATTTGTATAACTGTTCCCCCATTCGCTTCCTTTGTAACCTCTATATAATACTCGTTATTTTGTTTTAGTATTTCTAACACTCTCTTAAGCTCGTTATCTATTTCTTTCACTTCTTGCTTTAGCATATTATATTGTTGTTTAGTCTGCTCATACATAGCGATTTGCTGAACTGTCATATTTACTTTTAGACGGCTAAGCTGCTCCAACTTTGCTTCTAGATTTACTAGCTCTGTCTGCTTTGTCATCATCAATTGGGCTTGAGCCTTTGTGTGATCAGTTATTATTTTTCGGTCGAGTCCCTGGACAATTAGTTCTGTTTTTCTTTCCATACTATTGCCTGTGTATGCAGTAATGATAGAGTTTATCGCAACAGTTTTACCTCCAATAATTTTCCCTTTACGTTCATCTAACTTTACCTCACTAGCTTCTATGTCAGTGCCCAGGGCATAATAACCAATATGAACAGTTCCTTTAGCAGAGAGAAAGCATTCGTTTGCATGCTTTATATAGATATTTCCGTGGGCTTCGACCTTAGTTCTTCCTTTTCCGAAAATTCCTCCTTTTATAAAGATATCTCCTTCTGCTGATTTTATAAGCTCTGCTTGATTTACCCCTTCTTTTGATTCTACGGAAATATCACCAGATGCGACAACAGAATATCCGGGCATTATCGTTCCTCTAATTTGAATAGAACCATCAAATGTTAAGTTCCCAGTTTGTAGACCAACATCTCCTTCAATAACAAGATGCTTCTGGACCGTTAGAACTCCATTAACTTCATTTATGATACCTTTTGTCTTCGAGCGGATAACAGTCTTCCCTTCCTCTTCCACTTCGTAAGCAGTAGCTTTGTCATATTTTAATGGGGTGTCTTCTCCCATGAGTGCAGTGATATTCTCTCCAAATATATTTCTTCCTGGTTCTCCTTCTTTGGCAGGAATTTTTTCACCTAGCCAAGAACCTTCCTTTATTTCTACGATAAATTTCATATCGAAAAAATCTGCTTTACCGCTTTCATCAATCATCGGTTTTTTTTCTGCTTGCTGTAAATATGTAATTTTTGCATCCTCTCCTTTTGTAGGAGGGGTTCCTTGAGCAATTACGATTGGCTTACCTTGCTTGAAAGACATGATGTCCAGCGGCTTGATACCGTAAATAATCCCATGCTCTTTCAGTAGCTTTTGAACTGCTTCCTGGACCTCTATTATATTGTTCTGTATATACTCGGGAGTTTCATAGATACTAATTAGTGCCTGCATGCCGTCAGCAGATACCTCTATTTCTATCCGATCAGTCCAATCACCAATTTCGATTGGATCCTCTGAAACCTTATTAATATTTTTTTTAAGTAGCATAAAATTGGATACTCTAAATCGAGGATGTTTCTTTGTTATTTCATCAAATTTTTTTAATTGAAAACCTTCTTTTTTCACTATCAGAAATACTTTCCCTTTTACTTCTGAGAGAGTAATATACTCATTTTCTTCTATACATGTCACAAACAAAACCCCCTAATTTCCTTTTAACAAACCAAAAAATAATAAAAAATAAGTAAAAAAATATCATTTATATCTAGCTCTATAATACCATAGTAATCCCTTCAAGCAGGCTACTATTCATGAAATAATTAGTTTTTTGAGAAAAAAAGAGCCTTAACTACTATATCTCTAGGTTGAATTAGATAAACATATTTTTCCCATTGAGAATTGGATAATTAAGAGTGTTGTAGAAGATATCCTTAGACTAGAGACAACAGGGGAATTAGATAACAGCCAGATTCGGAGCAATAGCAGTAGCATAAAGTGAAACTTTGATTGGTGGGGGTTTTCTTTCATCCCCCACCAATCATTAGTTGAACCAATCGGGTTTTTAGGGACAGTTGATCTCCCACTTAGCTGTCTCATTTC